>SVAU01000009.1 GCA_015059245.1 Bacillota bacterium | reverse complement strand
CTATCGAAATATAATGTTTCAGGAGAACTTGTTATATATTCAATAGTAATTTTAGGATTAATTCGTGATATATTCATTATACTTCACCTCCGCATATATATTTTAACATATTTTTAAATATATTTTTGTCGATTTTAATAATATTTTTATTTTAAATACTATATTTGAAAATCCAAGTTATCGACCACTTTTATATATATTCATATAATTATTGTTTAATAACTTAGATATTTCGATTGTGTTGTGATGCCTAAAGATTAATCATATTAACTTTATATCGCCCACATGAAGGTGCTGAACTTTATTATACATTCAACTATAAGTATTCCAAGATTTTCACTAGAAAATATCATAAAATGATAATTAGTGGTGAAAATATGGCATTTTTTCTTTTAAATCAAACAATCAATGCTCAAATTAAACCACAAAAAATGAGGCCTTTCGGCCTCTTCAGGGGGTTTTGGTTGATTCGTCCTTACACTAAACGTAAAGACTAATCTAGCATGACATCTATCATGCTAATTCAATGATATATTATTTTAAAATCTTTGTCAATGAGCTTTTAAAAAAATAATTTAAAAAAAACATTTCAACCAAAATTGAAATGTTCATATATATTAACCTTTAAAAAATCTTACTAATCTTTTTATAGGATTCTTTTTATCTTTTTTTCTTTGTTCTAATAGCTCAACTATGCGATTTATCTCTACTAGATCTTCTTCAGTCACCTCTACATTTTTCATATAAGGTACCTCTTCATTATCTAGTGTCGTCTGAACGTAAAGTTGACCATTCTTATACATTTTCACAGCAGGTATCTCTTCTAGTACTACAGTTGCATACCAATATAGTTCACAACCTTCTAGTTCTGCATCCTCTGACTTTTCTACACAGTATTCATAAAATTCTATTAACTGTGGGTTTCCCATTCTATGAGCATTAGCTTCTAATAACTCTGGGTTCCCAAACACTAACTCATCATATAATTTCGTCAGCGACGGGTTTTCTTCATTTTGTTGAATATTTTCCATAAAAATTAAAAATTCTCTCTCTTTCTTTTTGATATTCACAAAGAATTATACCTCTTTAAAAATATTTGTCAAATAATATGTTATAATATATGTATATAATAAATGAGGTGTATAAAATGTCATTAATTCACTTAGCTCTACTAGCTAAAGCTGTAGAAGAACAACAAAAAAGAACTGGTGCTAGACGTTCTAGTTCTAAAAAAACTGAAACAAAAAAGGATGATACTTATTCATATCACGATTCTTCAGTTAGTACTGAAATATTCTTAGAAGATTTATTAAAAACTGATCCAGAAGCTACTAAACTATTCTTACTTCTTAAAGATTGTCAAAAACAAATAGATGATGAAGACGATCAAAAGTCTCTAGAAGAAGTTCAAAGAATATGTGCAGAGTATGATGAACAAGATAAAGTTCTTGATACAACAATCGAATCTTTAGAAGCTGCTGGTATAACTTTAGATAACACTGCTGTAACTGAAAAATCATATTGCTCAGTTAAAGTAGAAAATGGACGAGGCTTCGGTGGTTATGGTTCATATAGTTATAATCACGCAAGATACCTAATGGGATTTAATGGAATGCCACTTACTAGAGAAATGATAGAAACTAATACTAATCAATTCCAAATTGATTTAGAAGCATTCAATAAAGAAAATCCTAATCTAGATGCACAACTAACTGAAATCCAAACTAAAATAGCTAAACAAAAGAAAAGTATCAAATACAGTCCATTTAATAAATCAAAGAAACAATCACTTCTAACAGATATGTTAAAAGTTGAAAAAGAAATTAAAACTAAGATAAATGAAAGAACTACTTTAGAAAAACAAAGCGCAGCATTTGCTGCTCTTACTGAAGAACAAAAGAAAGCAATCATTGCTTATATGGAT
This sequence comes from Bacillota bacterium, assembly GCA_015059245.1. Next base: position 76,969 of record SVAU01000009.1, on the reverse strand, counting down.
CAAGTAGCTAACTGTATAGTGGTTGGTGATGAATTAGGCATTGCTATTAACGCATCAATTTCCATCCGTCAAGACTACTATGGTAATAAGTCAAAAGAACAAAGAAACGTTCACCAAAGAATGCTAGAAAAAGCAGCTGAAACTGGTGAGTTCACTATGGAAGAAATAGAAGCAATCTTAGCAAGAGTAAAAGCAACTATGAACGAACATGAAGTTGGATACAATAGTTATGAAAGACTTGATGAAACAAGAACATATACTACATGGCCTACTTCTCCAGAATCTATGTTTGCAACTGAATATTATAAAAAATTCTATAAAGATAAAACTAAAGCAAAAAAATAAAAGTTCCATTTGGAACTTTTTTTTATTTATCTTTTTTTAATCCTTCAACTTGAGTTTTAACTAAGTATTCATCTTCACTTAGTTCATCATAAGTCATAGATCCAGTACTTTCTTTTAAGAAATAGTACTTATAATAAACTGTACCATCATCTTTTTGCATCTTAATAAATGGCCATACAGATACTTGTACTTCAGATGGAACACTTACACATGTCATTTCTTCTCCATTAACAATAATTAAATCTATAACACTAGTAATCTTATTAGCAAATACTGCTTTTTCTAAGTAATCAGATTCTAAGAATCTCTTTTCACTTACACTACCACTACTATATCCATTAAATCCATGAACAGTACCTGATATAAATGTTTCATTTTGTCCTTCTATTTGATTAATACCATAATAAGCATTACTATCACTTATAGGAAATCCTAGCATTTGTGAATTATGTATTCTATCATCCATAGTATCTTGTGTAATACCATCTACTTGTGGATAATAAGAACAAATTGTAGTATCAGTATGAACATTATCTATATATACTTGCATTCCTGCTGGTAATCCATCAGTTCTAATTTCCATATTCATTTGTTTATCTGATGTAACAGTCCATCTTTCGTCATCTTGTAATTCACATTGATAGTTAACTACTAATTTAAAAGATTGACCTGGTACTTCTATTAATTGAGTAATACCATTTTCTAATGCATCAGTACTAGTAGTATCTATAATATCGTAATTAGTATTAGCATTAGTAGACACTTCTCTACTTAAACATCCTGTTAAACTAAATACCATAGCACCACATACTACTAAGCAACCTGCTTTTTTAAGTAATCCTTTACCTTTTTCATTATTTAAAATACTTGTCATTTTTCAAAACCATCCCTCTAATGGTTTTATATTATAAATAAAAAAGAGATAAAAATCAATTTTATCTCTAATCTATAAATTCTAATTCTTTTATTATATTTCTAAACTGTGGATAACACTTAAAGTTATCAACAATATTTTCATTAATAAACTTACTTGCATCCACCTTACATTGTGTAAGTATTTTAAAGTCTCTTCTTATATCAGCTAACTTAAATACCATATCTCCACTTTGTCTTGTACCAAATAGATCTCCTTCACCACGTAATTCAAAGTCTTTCTCACTAATATAGAAACCATCATTACTTTCTTCCATTACTTTAAGTCTAGGAGTATCCATATCACTTATTAAATAACAATAAGATTGTAAACTATTTCTACCTACACGTCCTCTTAACTGATGAAGTGTTGCTAAACCAAATCTTTCAGCATTAAATATTACCATCATAGTAGAATTCTTAACATCTACACCTACTTCTATAACAGTAGTACTAATTAATACTTGTGTCTCCCCAGATTTAAATCTTTCCATTACTTCATCTTTTTCTTGATTTTTCATCTTACCATGTAATATCTCTACATTAACATTATGATTAAATGCCATATCAAACTTTTCTTTTAATTTAACAACATCATTCATATTAGATTCACCTTCTTCATCTTCTATTAAAGGTGCTACTACATAAACTTGATGTCCATTCTTTATTTCTTCTAACATATGAAATAATACATTCTTTAAATCTTTTTCTTTTAAAGCTTTAGTTATTATATCTTTTCTGCCATTAGGTTTAGTCTTTATTACCGAAGTATCCATATCTCCATATATAGTTAATGCATATGTTCTAGGTATTGGTGTAGCACTTAAATAAAGTACATCACACATAATACCTTTATTTTGTAAATTACTTCTTTGATTAACTCCAAATCTATGTTGTTCATCTGTTACTACTAAACCTAAGTTATGGAATTTAACATTATCACTTATTAAAGCATGTGTACCAACTAGTATGTCTATCTCACCATTTTCTAATTCCTTACATACTTTATTTTTCTCACTCTTTTTCATACTACCAACAAGTAATCCAACTCTTACATCTGTATTACTAAATAACTTAGTCATACCTTCATAATGTTGTCTTGCTAATATCTCAGTAGGTGCCATCATACTTGATTGATAACCAGATAAATAATTTATATACATACCTATCTCTGCTACACAAGTCTTACCACTACCTACATCACCTAGTACTAATCTATTCATTCTCTTAGGTTCTAATAAATCATCATATATATCATTAACGGCACTAACTTGATCTTCAGTTAACTTAAATGGTAATGCATCAATAAATTCATCTATTTTAGTTCTATCTACTACTCTACCTAATCCTTCATTATTTAAATCATATTTATATTTTAAATAATTCATTTTAAACATAAATATAAAGAATTCTTCATATATTTCTCTTAATCTAGCTTGTTTTAATAAGTCAGTACTTAATGGCATATGAATACATTTAGCTGCTTCTATCTTACTTATAAACTTATACTTATCACTTAAATAATCAGGTATATAATCATCTATATCTATATTCATATTAAAACATTCTTGAATAAGCTTAGCTAAGCCATTTGATTTAACTCCCTTTACTAAATGATATACAGGTTCTATCTTAACTCCCCTAATTAATTCAAACTTAATATCACTAGCAGTAAAACTATTCTTCTCTTTATCATATTTACCTATTAAGTTAATCATTCTACCTAATTTTAAATGTTGCTTATAAAAAGCTCTATTAAATATAGTTACATTAATTAAGTAATTATCACTTCTTACCTTAAAAGTCATTCTATTAAACCCTTTATTAATATAACTAACTCTAGGTTCTGTATCTATAATACCTTTTATAGTACATGTTTCTCCATCCATAGCATCATCTAAAGATACTACTCTAATAACATTATATCTATATGGATAATACATAATTAAATCATTTACAGTAAGTAAATTCATCTTAGATAATAATTCTATTGATTTATCTCCTACACCCTTTATTAAGTTAATATCCATATCTATCACCATTACAAGTATAGCATACATTTGTTTCTATTAATAGTCTATTTATACCATTTTTAACCTTTGCTATAAAATTTATTTATACCTCAAAAAACGCTTTAAAAGTGGGCTTTATAACGTTTGAAAAAACTTTCAAAAAAAGTGATTTTTTTGTTAAATTAAGTTGACAAAAACCCCTTTAACCCTTAATATATGAAGTACCAATTCACTTTGAGGCGAATTGGTGCTAGTATCACACTAGCCAACCCCTTTTTATTCTTTTTGGAGTTGTTCTCAGGGGGACAACTCCTATTTTTTTTGCAATAAATTTATGATAAAATTATATAGGTGATTTTCATGTACGGAGATTCTATATTTAAAGTAATAATAAATAGTATTAAAAACTTCTTTAAAATAATAGTTACTCTAGTTGCTTCTGCAGTAACTAGTATTTTTGGTATAGAACAAAAAGAAGTAAAAATAAATAATAAACAAGATACTACTAAACAAGATAAACCAAACAAAAAGAATAAAAAGAAAAAAGAAGATATAACTGATACTAATACTACTCTTCCAGATGAAGATAATATAAAATCAAATCCCCATGATAATAAAATACTTGATGAAGATGATTTAAAACTTCAAAAGCCTCAAAGATTATATAAAGTATATGATAAAGATAATGAACTAAAATATCTTACTTTAGAAAAACTACTAGACTTACTACTTAAAGAAGAACTAGAATCAATGTATAAAGCAGAAAAGTTTAAATTAAAAACTGCTACTACTAGTGAACTTATTAAAGTAGATAAAATAAAAGAACGTATCTATCCTCCTATAATAGATAGAGCCGAAAAAGATACATTAAGAAATTCTGATATGATTAGAGAAGCATTACAAGAATCATTAATAGAAGATCAATTAAAAAATCCTCTATTCCCTAATCATCCTAAAAAAGCTATTGAAGAACATAAAGCAACAGTTAAACATAGTTCTAAAGTAGATGAAGAAGAAAAAGTAGCAATACTAGATGATGAAATAGAACTTGAAGAAATAACACCTACTGTATCTATTAGAGATGAAATAAAGAATGTTACTTTAGTTGGAGCAACACTTGCTGCTAAAGCAACTGTAGATTTACTCACTCCTAATGAACCAGAAAAACCTACAAAAGATGAAGAAGAACCAGAATTAGATGAACCAACTAAAACTGAAGGAACTCCAACTAAAGAAGATAAAACACCTACAAAAGAAGAAATTAAACAAGCTGAAGAAATAGAAGAACTTCAAAAAGAAGTTACTAAAGATGATGAAAAAACTATTGAAGAATTAGAAGACTTAAAAGAAAAAGTAGAACAAAAAATAGAAGAAATAAAACAAGAACAAAAAAAGGAAGAAGCAAAAGAAAAAGAATCTAAAAAAGAAGATAAAGTTAAAGAATTAAAAATAGATTCTGAAATAATAGATGTATCTATGGCAACTACTGCTCTTCTAGAAGATAATAAAGATGAACTATCTAAAGAAGACTTCGAAGAACGTGACTATGATAAAATAGAACGTCAAATAGATAAAATGTTAGAAGATATTACTAATACTTTATTAAAATATGGAGATACGCTTTCTCCTAAACAAAAAGAAAAACTACAAAAAGAAGAAGAAAAACTAAGAGAAGCTAAAGAAAACTTATATAAACAAAAAGATAATGATATTGCTATAGAACGTAGAGATCTTAATAATGAAATTCTTAATGCAGAAAAAGAAGGTCTACAAAATGAATTAAAGAAAATTCATGAAGAAAATGAACGTGAAGTATCTCCAGAATTCTTAAGAAGAATGGCTACATTAGAAGGTATGACTCAAGAACAAGTAGCCAACATGGATAAAAAAATATTACTAAGTAGATTTAGAAAAGCTAATCTAGCATTAGAAATGACTTCTATATTAGCATTACCATTCGTAAGAAATAAATACTTCTTTGCATTTACTGTAGGTATGATAGTAGATAACCATTTTAACTTCATTAACGCCTTTTTTAGACGTAGAATCAATGCATATGAACCTGCAGACCTAGAATCAATAAAAAAAGGCCAAGACGCCTTAAATGGTGCTTTAGACATAACATACAAAAACATAGTAGAACTAGATTATCTAGAACAACAAGCACTATCTAGATATCCAGAACTAGCCCATGATCCAAGATACGTATCACAAGTAACTTCATTAAGAGCAAACCTTACAAGAAAATATAACAAACTAATGAAGAAAAACGAAACAATGGAAAAATATCGTCTTAAAACACAAAAACAAGTTAAAAAACTCAACTTCAAAAAAAGAAGACAAAGAATATTTGGTAGAAACCAAGAAGAACAACAAAACCAAGGAAGAAGATAAACTTCTTCCTTTTTATTTGATCTCATAAAATCTACTTAATATTCTAGAATCACTACAATATTCCATAATAAACTTATTATCTTTCTTACAAATAATTATCCCAATAGTTTTATTATCTATTATATCTTTTATATTCTTATCTACATAATTCATATAAGTTTCTATTTGACCTATATATTCTTTCTTTAACTCAGTTATTTTAAGTTCAACTACAACATAACAATGATACTCTGAATTATATAATAATAAATCTATATAATTATAACTATCTCCTATTTTAATCTTATATTCATTATCTATGAAACAAAATTTATTACCTAATTCTTTCAAAAAAGAAGCTATATTTTCAATTATTATGTTTTGTAAATCTTTTTCAGTTACTAAACTTCTATTATTTTTATTATATATAATAATAGGATTTTTAATATTATCTTGTATAGTAAATTCTTCTTTATTAATCAACTTTTGTTTAGTACTATCATCTAATCTTTCATATTCTTTGTTTTTGATTCTTTGTCTTAATTCTCTGGTAGTTAAACAGTTATATTCTGTTTGGTAAACATAATATTTTATTTTTTCTATATCCTTAATAGATAAAAGTTCTATCCAATGTCCCCAAGACAAATTTGCAGTCATTGACTGCACTTTTTGTAACTCATAAAACCTTAACATATAAATTAAACTTCTATAACTATATTTTTTATTTAACTCTTTACTTAACAATTCAGAATATTTTTTAATTATTCCTTCTCCATAACATTTCCCTGCTTCACTAAGCATCTTCCCCACTTCATAATAAGTTTGTACTTTATATCTTTCTTTAGAATAATCTTTAATTCTTGCATAGTTTTCATTTTCTATTAATCTATTTTTTATCTCACTATAGTAGTTCATAACACTCCCCCTACTTATATTATTATAGATAACTTTTCTATTTCCTTTTTTATTCACAAAAAAAGAGTGATTACTCACTCTTTTCTTCACTTAATTTTTTATAGTAATTATAACGTTTGATAGCATCTTGTTTATTTAATTCTAATACTTCTTTAGCAAGTTCAGGATTTTTCTTAACAAGACTATTATATCTAACTTCATTATTTAATAATGTATCAAATTTATCAAAGTCAGGTTCTTTACTATCTATCGTTAATTTTTCATCTACAGGATTATATCTCATTAATGTAGTATAACCACATTCAACTACTAGTTTTTGTTCTGAAGTAGCATTACACATACCACCTTTAATACCTTGTTCTATACAAGGACAATAAGCAATTATAATAGATGGTCCATTATGTTCTTCAGCTTCTTTAAATGCTTTAATAGTTTGCATGAAATTACTTCCTAAAGATATATTAGCTACATAACAATTAGGATATCCCATAGCTATCTTGAATAGATCTTTTTTAGCAGTCTTTTTGCCATTATCAGCAAATTGTGCTACTTGACCTATTCTAGAAGACTTACTAGCTTGTCCACCAGTATTTGAATATACTTCAGTATCAAGTACTAATATATTTACATTTTCTCCACTAGATAATACATGGTCTATTCCACCAAAACCAATGTCATAAGCCCATCCATCTCCACCTAGTGTCCAAACACTTCTAGCAGGAACATAATCTATTAAATCTTTTAATTCTTCAGGTACACCTATTTCAATTAATTTATCTTTAATTTCTTTAGTAATATCGAAGTCTTCTCTATTTTCTAACCATTTAGTATATAGTTCTTTAACTTCTCCTTTTGCTTTACTACTATTCATTATCTTTTCTATTCTATCTCTAGATTTGTTATAACTTAGTAACATACCAAATCCAAATTCAGCATTATCTTCAAATAATGAGTTAGCCCAAGGAATACTATATGGAGTACTTGGAGCACTACCACCATAAATAGATGAACATCCAGTAGCATTAGCTATTACTAATTTATCTCCAAATAATTGTGTTAATAATTTTATATATGGAGTTTCACCACATCCAGCACATGATCCACTAAATTCAAATTTAGGTTCAATAAATTGACTTCCTTTAACAGTAAATTTAGGGAATAAGTTTTCTGGATTTTTATGATTTTCAAATAGTTCAGTAGCTCTTTCTTGTACTTTTTCATCATAAGTACCAAATTCTAACGCTTTATTACCAGCTTTACCAGGACAGTTAGCTATACATAATCCACAACTAGTACAATCAGCTTCACTAACTACTATTTCATATGTGTATTCAGGTTTACCTAAGAACGGAATTCCAGCACTCTTATCTTCATGTACTATAGGTCTTATTACAGCATGTGGACAAACTAATGCACATTGACCACATTGAATACATTGTTCACTATTCCATTTAGGTACCAATGTAGAAGTTTTTCTCTTTTCATTTTTAGATAATCCACAAGGGAATGTACCTTCTCTAAATGGTACTAAATCACTAACTGTTAAGTCATCCCCTCTACGAGCATTAATCTCATCAAAGATGTTTTTATCTATCTTAACATTTTCTTCTACTATAGTTAATTTATTATCTACTAGTACTAAGTTATCTAATGCTAATGTAATAGCTTTCTTATTAGCATTAATTACGTCATCACCTTTAGTAGCAAATTGTTTTTCTATAGATTTACCAATTACATTTAATGCATCTGGATATTCTAGTAAAGACATAATAACCATTTGCATTATCTTACTTATCTTACCTTTAATACCAGCATCTAATGCTATCTTATCAGCATCTATAATATATAATTTAACATTTCTATCATTAATAACATTCTTAACTTTATTAGGTAAGAAACCATCTAATTCATCTTTAGTCTTAGTAGTATTAAGTACAAATATACCATCTTGTTTAATATCATTTATCATATCAAATTTAAATAGATATTCATCTTTAGTACATACTACTATACCAGGATTAGTTACATAGAATGGTGCATTAATAGGTTTATCACTTATTCTTAAGTTACATATAGTAACTCCACCACTCTTCTTAGAATCATATTGATTATAACTTTGTACATATTCATTAGTACCATTACCCATTATTTTCATAATGTCTTTACTTGTACTAACCATACCATCAGAACCAAATCCAAATATTTTAATTTCTTTAGCTCCTAAATCAATAGTATAGTCATATTTAGGTAAACTTAAATTAGTCACATCATCAACAATACCTATAGTAAAGTTATTCTTTAATTCTTCTTTTAACATTTCATATACTGCATATATTTGATCAGGTGTAGTATTCTTACTAGATAATCCATATCTTCCACCTACTACTTTTATATTAGTATCATTTAATGAACTAACAACATCTAAGTATAATGGTTCTCCTATACTACCTGCTTCTTTAGTTCTATCTAGTACAGCAATTCTTTCTACTGTATTAGGTAATACATTCTTTAAGTAATAAGGACTAAATGGTCTATATAGATGTACTTCTACTAAACCAATCTTTTCTCCTTTATTAACTAAGTCTTCTACTACTAATTTTGCAGTATCACAAACACTACCCATAGCAACTATTACATTTGTAGCTTTATCACTACCATAGTAGTTAAATGGTTTATAGTCTTTACCAGTTAATTTATTAATCTCACCCATATATTCGTTAACTATATCAGGCATTACATTATATAGTTCATTTCTTGCTTCAACTGATTGAAAGTAAATATCTTCATTTTCTGCCATACCTTTTTGTATACCAGAATCAACATTTAACATTTTCTTTTTAAATTCATTTACTTTATCAAAGTCTACTAATTTAATTAGATCTTCATCTTGTAATTCTTTCACTTTATTTACTTCATGACTAGTTCTAAATCCATCAAAGAAATGTACAAAAGGTAAACTTCCTTTTATAGCACTTAAGTGTGCAACAGCAGCCATATGGTTAGCTTGTTCTACATTTGTAGAAGCAAGCATACAGAAACCTGTACCACGTGTAGCATATACATCTGAATGATCTCCAAATATTGATAATGCATGAGTAGCTAATGTTCTAGCAGCAACATGTATTACTGCAGGTAAACATTCACCAGCCATTTTATACATATTTGGAATCATTAATAATAATCCTTGTGAAGCAGTAAATGTAGTAGCTAAACTACCAGCAAGTAATGCTCCATGCATTGTTCCAGCAGCACCTGCTTCACTTTGCATTTCTATTACTTTAACATCATCATTAAAGATATTCTTTTTATCTGTATGACTTAAAACATCTACTTCAGCAGCCATAGGACTACTTGGTGTAATAGGATAAATACTAGCTATTTCACTAAATAAATAAGCTACATCAGCACATGCTTTATTACCATCTATTATTTTATACATTTTTATTCCTCCCTAAATTGTTTTTTTATTATATAACTATTTTAATAAGAAAGTCCATTACTTTCGTAATATCCCATCTGTTCAAATATTTCTCTACCTTCTTCATAACCATTAGTTACATTTCTTACCCAGTTTTTATTTAATCCATTTTTATCTTCAGGATCATTTACTGGACAATGTATCTTAGCCATTTCTTCTATTGTATTAGCTCCCTTATATTGGTATTTAACTATTTCCATCATAAGTTCTATAATACCAGCTTCTTTATTAGGAAATATCCAAAATCCATTACCTGTACCATCTTTTAGTCCACCAGGATTATGGCTTTCCATAAATAATTCACTACTAAAACCAGTTTCCGCTCTCATTATTCCATAAACTAAAGCAGGATCTACATCTAATACTTTAGCCCATTTAGCTATCATCTCTACATAGTTAGTACCACTATCATATCCATTATCTATACATACTTCACTTGAAGATAAATCTACTCTACCAGGATCTTGAGCAATAACTCTAACAGCATATACTAAGAATTCTTCTTCACTATCAGCATCAATACTCATACCTTTACAACTAACTAAAGGATGTCTACCAGCTAAGTATTCAGGATCACTAAAATCATCAGTCATTTCTACTAATTTACTATATGTAGTTTGATAATCTACTTGGAATACATTACATAGTATCTTAATAAATTCAGCTCTCTCTACCTGATGTACATATTCTTCATCTTCTACCTCAGGTGTACTTGGTGCAGTAGGACTATCCATATAATCACTACCACTAGTATATCCAGGATTATCAGTCATAGTAACATAAGCACCACCAGGGCTAGTATCTCCACCTTTATTAGGACTTAATATAGCAGATAAAGAAGCAACACCTATACATACTACTAAACCAAATATAATTACATATTTCCCTACTACTCTAATAGGTTCTTTTAATCTATATTTAGGTTTATTATACTTTTGATCTCTAGAAACTCTAACTTGTCTATTAACAGGTTTATTAGTTTCTACATTAGCACTAGGTCTTCTATTAGTAGTAGGAACTTGTACATTAAATGCTATATTAGGATTATTATGATACCATCTTAAGAATCTAATATCTTCTACACTTAATGTAGTCATATCTACTACAGTACCTTCTCTATCCCTACGTATATATCTCCCATTAGGATTAATATTATTAGGATTAATTCTTTTTAAACGTTCTTTTCTAGTTTCATCCATACTGCATCACCATTATAATTATAACACAATAAAAAAAGGAATTAATCCTTTTTCTTAAATACAAATAATTTACTAAACACATAGTTAGATAATACTACTATTACTTGAATTAATACTTTACTTAAAGCATCATTCCAATGTAATAATGATACCATTAAAGCCATACCAGCCATATCCATACCTAAACTAAGTACTCTCATTCCAACAAATGATGTAAACTCTCTTAATTGCTCTTTACCCTTACTTTTACTTTTAAATACAAATAATCTATTAGTTATATAAGCAAATAACACTGCTATTACCCAAGAAGTAATATTAGCTATTTGTAATTCAATTGGTACATTAGGATCACAGAATGTATTAGTACATATAAAGTATGTACCCATATTAACTATAGTAACTAATCCACCTACAATTAAATAGTTCCATAATTCTTCATTCTTATGATATATTCCCCAACCCCATCTCCAAAATCTTACAATAAAGTTTGGTTTATATTCATAATAATTATATAGTTTATTTTTCTTAACTAAGATACCTTCTTCAGCAGCTTCTATTAAAGGTAAATCATTTATTGAATCAGTATACATTTTCATAATTCTTGCATCAGGATAATGTTTTCTAAATAATTTAACTTTTTCTTTACCATGACAATTATTACCACTTACTTTACCTGTCTTAGGATCAATATCAGTAGCAAATAATTCTTTTACTTTATATTTTTCTGCTATTGGTTCTAACCAAAATCTACCAGAAGCCGAAATAATAATATCGTTCTTATGACTCTTTTTACTAGTCCAAAATTCTTTCATTTTATGTTCATGACATTCCCAAAACTCTTTTACAAATTTATCAGTATCAGGAAAATACTTTAAGAAACCAAATATTCTATTTTTCATTTCTTCTTTCTTAATAAGTTTTAACATAAACTTAATAACTACCCATAATGAACCTATATAATAGAATATTAAACTAGGTCTTTTCTTAATAGAAAATAATATTAAATCTACTCCAGAATCACCATCATATATTGTTCCATCAAAATCATATAAATCTAATTTCATAAATAACTCCTACTATAAAAAGAAAGTCTAAGCTTTCTTTTTATTCTTAACTTCTTTCTTATCATCTTTATGATGATTAAATAGTATATCTGTTTTAAGTACTAAGAATAATAACATTAACATTAATACTATATATATTGCCATTGCTATCTTTTTATCTCCTAATACAAAGAATATAGATACAGCAGCAAATAATATATTTATACCATAAATAATTAATACTGTTTGTTTAACACCAAATTTCATCTTTAATAATTGATGATGAAAGTGTTCTTTATCAGGAGACATTATACCTTCTCCTTTAAGTAATCTTCTAAGTATTGCTAAAGCAGTATCAAATATAGGTATAGCAAGTATACATATTGGTATTACTAATGATGTTAATGTAGTAGCTTTAAATCCTAATAATGCTATAACACTTATAGTAAATCCTAAGAATAAACTTCCAGTATCTCCCATAAATATTTTAGCCGGATTAAAGTTATGTACTAAGAATCCTAATGTAGATCCAAACATTATTAAAGATAATATAGTATCTAATCCTTGTTTCTTATTTAATATAAATGCAATTATAGCTATAGTTACAAAGTATATACAAGAAACTCCACTAGCAAGTCCATCTAAACCATCAATTAAATTAATTGCATTAGTAATACTTACTATAAATAGTATTGTAACTATATAATTAATTGGTTCTGGAAAACTCATATTTAATCCAAGCATACTAATATCATTAAGTACAATATCTCCATAGAATACTACTATACAAGCAGCAATTATCTGTAATAAGAATTTTATCTTAGCTGGTACTGGTTTAATATCATCAAATACTCCAGTAAGCACTATTATAAAACCACCTATTAATATAGATAACATTTGTAATGATGTTCTAGCAAATAGCATATATCCTAACAAGAAAGCACCAAATATTGCTAAACCACCCATTCTTGGCATTGGTTTACTATGTGCACTTCTTTGATTAGGTATATCCATTGCATTAACATGTTTTGCTGCTTTCATAACTAATGGTACTAATAATACACTAGTTAAGAAAGTAACAAATACTATTAAAAACACATTGTGTCCATTGACTAATAAATTCATTTAACCACCTACACATATTATACGACTTATTTAAGTATTTACAAAATATTATTTACATATTTACACATAAAAAAAGAAAGATTACTCTTTCTTTTTTCTACCTCTTTTACTTTTCTTAACTGGTGTACTTTCTTCAAGTTCAACATCATCACTTACTAATTCATTTTCACCAGTATCCATAAATTCTTCTTGTTTCTTTCTAAGTTCTTCTTGTAACTCTCTCTTTTTTTCTGACTCCTTAGCTTCTTCAGAAGATTTATCTACAAAAGTATCTTTATCTTTTTTAGCTTCTCTTAAAGCTTGTAACATACTTATTAGTTTTTCATTCTTTTGTCTTATCTTACTATTCTTAGATAGTAATATTATAACAAGTAATAACGTTAAACCAGCTACTCCCCCAAATACTAAAGTAAGTATAAAATATATATCTTTATCTTTCTTTTCTTCAGTAATTATCTTTTCTTCATATCTTTGGAAAGTACCTTCTAAAGTATCATATATATACCAATTACTCTTACCATTAGAAGCATTCATACCATAAACTAATACATAATCACTATTACTATTATCTACATATACTTTTACATTAACATTATTAATAGTAATATTTTTACTTTGTTCATAACCAGTAATTAGTTTTTCATTAGTACCAGGTATAAATACTAATCCTTCAGTACCAATTTGTTTATATAAAACATAACCAGTATCAGTATATCTATATAAATCTATATTTCCTTCTTCATCTTTAAGACCAACTAATGTATATCCAGTTATATCACTATTAAATGCAGGAACCATTTCTCCATCTATTTCTATTTCAGTACTTGAATAGTATGTAGGAGCTTCTAATACATCAGCTTTTCTTACTACTGTATAATTAAATCCATCAACATCTACATGTATAGGATTTAATTCTTTTCTAGTTACATTAATTACATAAGTTTTCTTATTACCTTTTTCAGCAGTAACTACTATATTAAATTTATTTAATCCTTCACTCAAGTTCTTAACACCAGTTCCACTTACACTAGCAGAACTATCTGCTCTAGTAGCTTTTATTTCTATCTTTTCTACATCATTTTCTACTTCTAAAGTATATTCTAATTTATCTTTATCAAAGTCAGGACTAATAACATGATCAACAACTCTTAATGCACTTAAATTAGCATTAGTACTATAACTAGCTTCTATCTCAGCTTGTGTTTTAGCTTTTACTGTTACTTTTCCAGAACTAGATAATACCTCTTTAGCAGAATCATTTAAGATTGAAGCATCTCTTAAAGAAAATGTATATGAGCCACTCTTCTTAGCTTTAAATGTAAATGTAACACTTTTATTACCTGCTAAAGTACCACCAAGTACACAAGTACTACTATGACTAGTTAAAGAAAACATTGAACTATCATAATTTAAACAATATTCCCAACCAGCAGCATCACTACCACTAACACCTACTGTAATTTTAACTGTACTACCTACAACAACTGTAGTTTTATTAGTAGTAACATTAAACTTAGCAGCATTAACAGTACCTAAACCTAGTAAGCACACACCTATCATGAATATAAAATATTTTATTCTTTTCATAATATCCTCCTATAAACTTTGTTTCTTTAATATATGACTTTGAACTAATACAAAGTCAGCAAGTATTATTTTTCCATCATAATTAACATCACCAGCATAATTTTTTACACCAGTTAATTTACTCTTTTCTAATATATGACTTTGGATTAAAACAAAGTCTTTTAAATCAACAACGCCATCCCCATTAACATCACCTCTAACAGCAATACTAAATGTTTTCTCTTCACTTGTACCTACTATTGTAATCTTATCTCCTGTAACAAATGAACCACTTGATTTTACTTTACCAGCAGAATCAGTTACCTTAGCTTCACCTTTATTCTTAGTAACAGTATTAACTATAGTAGTTATTGCAGTATCAGGACTAATTCCATACATTATATTTTCATCTACTTTAATTCCCATCTTAGATACTACATCATTAACTGTAACAACTTCTTCAGGAATAACTTTCTTAATATTTAAAACATATATATTAGTTGAACCATCTTCAGCTTGTACTGTTATCTTAACTTCAGCTTTTCCTTCTACAAAAGTATAATCTCCAGTACCAGTTAATGTTGCTAAACTATCTTCAGTTTTAGCTCCTATTTTAAATGTATCTTCACTAGTAACTAAGTTGTAATTATATTCAACTACATCTGCATCAAATACTTCAAAATTCTTATCATTTATAGTTATATTACTTAATCTATTATTACTACTTTTATTAATAGGTTGATAAACAGTATCAGGCATATTCTTATATACTGGTATTACAAAGTTGAATGCTTCATCAACTAAGTTACCAGCTTTATATGCTTTATATAACATATCTGCTTCACTCCAAGGAGCACCTAAATTAGTCATATATTGATGTGTATGTCTTTTTATCTTTGCATATGAAGCAACATTAAATTTTTGATAATACATTGTATCTTGACCTTGTCTTATATAATCACCAGCAATAAATTCAGCTCCACCAGAAACTGCTTTAGATGGAGTATTCCATGGTCTTTGATAAGACAATTCTCCACATAAAGTTTTACCATCCGTTTTGTACTTAGTAGGATCGTAAGTAGCTTTCTTAGGATCAGTCTCATCAACTATAAAACAAGTATTATTAGCAAAATAACCAGCAGCATGAGCTAAACCTCTTTGAATTGTATCAGTATATCCCAATTCTTCTTCCTTATAAGCACCTATATTAAAGAAATTATAATATCCATCTAAACTGTAACCTTGATGAGAAAATAAATTATGATCAGTAGAATAACTACCTTTAGTAGGACTATATCCTACTTTATTGGCCCCCTCTTGTTTACTTCTAGCCATTAAATGAACTACATTAACTTTATTCTTAGTAGCGGCTTCTTTAAACTCAGTATAAAAATTAGTCAAATTACCACCTGCAGCCACTTTCGCTAATACTTGATCATTATATATATCACTTGAATCTTCTAAATCTAAAAATTGAAATATAGTTGCATCATACAAACTATTTCTTGGATCCATAACTGAAAGAATTAAACTAGCTTTAACTTTATAGTAACCACTTTCATATTGAATAGAACTTAACCAATAGTTTTGATTATCTGTTTGTAATCCATTTTTACCTTCTTGTGTAGCAGCAGCACTCTCTAGAGTTTCATTTATTACATCAGGAGTAAATATCCACTTAGGATGTTTAGAATGTAAATAATATAAATGAGGACAATAACTCTTATTAAATCCTTTAGCAACTAAACTATTACAATAATCTCCATATGTTTCTATACCAGAAACACTTTCAGTTAAGGTATTAGTTTCTAAATTAACAACATATGACTTAGAAACATATCCTTCTTTATCTCCATCATACTTAATCTTAACTGTATTATTAGCAGCGCTCTCCAAAACATCTACAACAGTACCATAAGCTATTTCAGTTACAGCAGAACTAGATGAAGTATTAGCTTTATTATGAACTACTAAAGTAGGAGCTAATATTGCTCCCTTATAAGGATACACCTCAGCAGCATTAACCATAGTTACACTACTTATAGTAAGTAGAAAAGTACCAACAATACATAAAACTAACATAAAATAATTTAATAATCGTTTCATACCATCACTCCTTACCATAGTTTATCAGTATAATTATAACATAATATTTACATCTATAAAACCTCGGTATTGTCTAGGAATGTAAAGATTACATCAACACAAAATCTCATTTGTTTAAGCACCCATTTTATGGTATAATAAAAAATAGAAAATTAGTGGGTGATTTACATGAAAGTATTAATGAAAAAAATTAAGAAAACACACTTCTTAAAGAAGTTCTTCTACTTCCTAAGTGTTATTGCATATATAGCATCACTTGTATTTATTACATGTGAAGCAATGATATTTAAAAGTACAGAACCAGTAATATTAGCAATAATCCTAGCATTATTTATTATATGGGGACTAATATATATATTCTGTGGTTTAATAACAATGTTATCTAAAAAGAAATTTGGATTTATTACATTAACAATACTTACCCTATTATTAAGTTCAGCATTTGGATTTGGAGCATATTACTTACATCAAAAGAAAGCACAATTCAGTAATATGAACGCTAATGAAATAATGTATACAACAAACTTAATAGCACTAAAAGAATCTAAATTTAGTGAAGATAAACCTATCGGTATGATTGAATCAACAAACGATATTGAAGGTAATGTACTAGCGCAAAAATTAATTGAAACAGAAAAATTAAAAAATGAAATATATTACTATGAAGATTATAATTCAATGATATCTGATTTATACAAAGGTAAAATAATTGGTTGCTTCGTATCAAGTAACTATAGCATTATCTTTGAAGGTGAATCTTTTGAATTAGATGAAGATTCAGAAGAAAAAGAAACTCCTCTAGCAGATAGAGTTAAAGTACTATTTGATTATAGCGAAAAAAGAGAAAATCAAGATGTTATAGAATTAGTAGATAGTAAAACAAAAACATTAACTGAACCATTCACAGTATTAATTATGGGTGTTGACTCAGCTAAAGATGGGTTAAAAGCAAACCAAGCATTTAATGGAGATACATTAATACTTGCTACATTCAATCCAAATACATTAACAGCTACAATGTTCAGTTTACCAAGAGACTTATACGTACCTATAGCTTGTAACCATAATAGATATGCTAAGATCAATTCATCTGCTGCATATGGTTCAAGTTGTGTTATTAAAACAATTCAACAATTAACAGATATTAAAATAGATTATTATGTAAAAATTAACTTCACTGGTGTTGTTCAATTAATCGATGCAATCGGTGGTGTAACAGTAGATGTTGAAGAACCAGACTTTAAATTCAATGGTAAATATGATTGTAAAGGTATGGTATGTGAACAAAATAGTAAACGTCAAAAAGGAAAAGCAATGGTTTATGTTCCTACTGGAATACAACACTTAAATGGTGAACAAGCATTAGCATACGCTAGAAATAGACATCAATATGCAATAAGTGATATCGCAAGAAATCAACATCAACAACAAGTTATCGAAGCTGCTGCTAAGCAAGCCAAAAACATAAATAGTATTACTGAATTTGAAAACATACTAGAAACTGTTTCTAGAAACATAGAAACAAACATGAGTTTAGAACAAATAATTTCATTCTATAGTGTTGGTAAAGATATGTTAATGAACTCAAATAGTTCTACACTATCTATTAAGAAAACATATCTAACATACTATAACTTAAACGTATGGTTAAAAGGACCAAAAAGATATACTAGCGCATTAGGTTACTGGCCAGGTTCATTAGAAGCAATCAAAAAACTAATGAAAGAAAACCTAGGATTAGAAACACCTAAACCAATTAAAACATTTGATATAAGTTATAATGAAGACTACACTACTCCAATAGTTGGTAGAGGTATAGCTACAGGAGAAAAACTTCAATTAGCTAAAGACTTTGTTGGAGCATCTCAATATGAAGCAACAACTTGGTGCCAATCAGTTGGAATGACATGTAACTTCGAAACAACAACTAACTATCAAACACCAGGTTTAATAGTAGAACAATCAGTACATAAAGGTGAATTACTAAAAACAATATCAAGTATTACATTCTATGTAAGTGATGGATTAGGAACTCCACCTGTACCAGAAACACCTACACCAGAAGATCCTACAATCCCAGAAGAAGGAGTTGGTGATTCAAATACAGGAAGTGAAACTCCACCTACTACTGATGAAAATACAAATACAGGTACAGAACCTACTACACCTGAAGGTGAACAAACAATAACAGAATAAAAGTACCACAAAAGGTACTTTTTTCTATAAAGGAGAATATCATGCATAACGAGACATTCTATACAAATAAAAACATAAAAGATACTAAACTTGCAGTAATAAGTGATATCCACTTCAATGATAAATACAATAGAAAAATATTTACTAAAATAATAAATCAAATTAATAAAAATAAACCTGATTACATAACAATAATCGGAGATATACTAGATACATCAAATACAACAAATTTAGACGATTTAAGAGACTTTCTAGAAACATTAAGCAAAATATCAACCACATTAGTTGTACTCGGTAATCACGACGAAAAAGCCGGAGAAATGCATAACTGGATATCAGAAAAAAACGAAAAACTATTAAAGATACTAAATAGTATAGATAATCTATACTTCCTAAACGATAAAACATATACAAAAGACAATATTACATTTTATGGATTCCATCTATCATATGATTACTACGAAGTAAAACACGAATCATACGAATCATTCGTATCAGAACTAAAAAACATAAAATGTAACATAAACAAAAAAGACTATAATATAACACTATTCCATAGTCCAATTAATATCTATACATACATAAAAAATAATAAAAATCATAACTTAAATAATAGTGATCTAATACTATCAGGACACATGCATAATGGATGTCTACCATTTACTCTATCATATATAATAAATAAACTATTTAAATCTTCAAGAGGACTAATCTCTCCTACTAGAAAAATATTCCCTAAATATGCTCAAGGAAGAATATATGAAAGAGATGGATATGTATATCAAGGTATAATGAAATTAAGTCATTCAACTAAATTCTTTAATTACTTTGATTTCATATTTCAAAAGAAAGTACAATTTATTACAATTAAACAAAATAAAAAGTAAGTATTTAACTTACTTTTTTATTTTTGGTTGATAATCAACTACACTCCATCTTATACTATCATCTTCTTGACATAATATAACTGTAGCTTCCTTATCATATCCCATATCAGTTACATAACTAATATTCATAGTTATAACATATGCTTTTACTTCTTTATCCCCAAGTTTATAAGTACCTTCAGTATTACTTAATACTTCTACATTACTTACTTCAGGTAATACTTGTTTTCTATCACCATAAGTATTATCAAGTAAACTACTATATAAAGTATCTATTACTTTTTGTTCAAACATAGTCTTCTTATTAACATGGAAATATTCATTACCACCAATATCATATTTATTTACTTTATTATTTAAAGTATATAAATCTATAACAAACATCTTAGCTACTTGAGAAGTATATTCTTCCATATTAACTTCATCTTTGTTAACAATACCCTTTAATGTTTCAAATTCTTTCTTAAAGTATTCACCATCTCTATCAGTTAATACATATCCATAATCTTTTAAGTTATCTAATTCTTTTACTTCTACAACAGGTTTCTTTTCTTCTTTATCAAATACAAATTTATAAAGAGCAAATCCTCCACCTGCTAATAATGCTATTATAAGAATAGTAATTATTATAGCTTTTATCTTACTTTTTTTCTTCTTTTGTTCTGTTTCTATTACTCTAGCCATTCTTTGCCTCACTTTCTCCCCATACAGGAATATTCTCCCCCTCTTTAAGTATTAAATCATGTACTAATATGTCATTAGATACACCAAGTATTCTCTCAGCATATTCTTTTAAATCACTAATATAATCTTCATCAATAATTACACCAATATCATTTTTATCATTACCTAATATCATATAATTACCTTTAGTATTATTATAATAAACTTTATTAGTAACAAAGTTACCATTAGGGAATATTACCACATTATTTCCCTTAACATCATATATATCATTACCTAAAGAATATTTATATTCAAAATTCATCATATTTCCTAATGTAGGTAATACATCGTACATACCCATTACATTATTATTAACTGTTTTAATTTTTCTAGCTATTCTTTTATTCTTTGTCCAAATAACTAAAGGAGTTCTCTTATTTACTTCATGAGTAAAATTATTATAATCTACATACTCTGGATCTCCTTCTTCATAAACTTCACCAGTCTTAGTATTGTAATTATAGTAATATTGATATTCACTCTTTGATAATCTAGCATCATGATCACCATATAATACAAATACAGTATTATTATAGTATTCAGATTTTTCTACATAATCTATAAATGTACCTAATGCCATATCACCATAGTGAGCACTTATTAAGTAGTTACCTAATTTAGTATCTTCTAAGTATTTATCAGTAACAGTTTCTTTTTCTCCATCTTCATTTACTATTGTATAAGTATTAGTTAAGTCTAGTTTACCAAATGAATCATATATTTCAGGATGATCACTAGTAGCAGCATATGGAGAATGGTTAGATAATTGAATTAAAGTTCCCATATAATTAGCATGTTCATTTTCTATCTTTTCTAGTTTACTTTGTAATTGATAGAAGAATGCTTCATCATGTAATCCTAATCCTAATTTATCAGTTTCTTCATTATAAACAAATTGTTCTTTAAATATTAATTCTTGATATCCTAAATTAGGATGCATAACTTTTCTATTCCACATACTAGCCCCATTAGCATGAGCACTAAATGTATAATAACCTTTATTACTTAATATCTTAGGAATACTTTCATATGTAATATCAGAATATTGTACGAAAGCAGTCCCTATATTAGCTGGCATTAATGAAGTATTTAAAGTAAACTCTGTATCACTACTAGTACCTATACTAATTTGTGGATAGAAATTACTAAAGTACATACCTTCACTAGCAAGTTTATTTAATGTAGGAGTAATTTCTTGTCCATTTACTTCCATATCAACAAGGTAATTATGAATACTTTCCATATGTATAAATATTACATTCATACCTTCTAAAACACCTGTATATTTATTTGAATTAACTGGTTTAGAGAATTTCTCGCTATAATAATCTTTAAAGTTCTTAGCAGCTTCATCATACCCAAACATTGAATTAATCTTAGGTATTAAACTTTGTACTAAGTCATTACCTTGATATAGTACTACACCATATCTTTGTACAATATATTGTCTATTCCATTGTTTAACTAATGTACTAATATCACTACCAGTAAGATTAACTAATGTAAGTGATAATACTGCTACACCAACAAGTATTGTAGCCCCAAACATTTTTGCTCCATTTTCTACTTTAGCAACAAAATGATAATAACTTCCTTTTTTTAATTTTGTATGCATCATTATGTAAAATATTGGAGCTAATATATACATAAAATCTATTATTCTTAATTTTTCAGTAACTGAATCTCCTACTTCTCCAACCAGACCTAATTCAGCTAATAAACTGAATGAAGCAAAAGAAGTATAGAATACATAATAAATCGAGTTTACCACACACATAGTAGTAACAATTATTATCCATATAAAATAGTAATTAAATTGTTTCTTAGGTTTCATAAAATATCCAAAAGCACCTATTATGATAAGGAATGCTAAATCACATACAAATGGTTCAAAATCCCATGTATTACCTAATGTAAAATGTCTTATTAAAACAGTTTCTATTAAAGTTAAAATAAGGTACGTCAAAAATAATCTATTTGTAGATAGATATTTGGATATTTTTTTTCTAGTTTTCTTTAAAAATGCTACTACTCTCTTCTTCAAAGTAATCCCTTCTTACATTCTCAATTATACCATATATAACAATATTGTTACAATATTCTAACTTTTTATAATTTACACTTGCATTTTATCTTTTTAAGTGTTATTATCTTCTTACATGCAGGTGTAGTACAATGGTTAGTATGCGACCTTGCCAAGGTTGAGATGTGGGTTCGATTCCCATCACTTGCTCCATAAGAACTTAAAAACTCAGAGTAATCTGAGTTTTTTTATTTTTCATAATAAGTTATTGAGTCTGGAGAACAAGGCAAAACAATATCATCATCTATATAAGTTTCATCTTTGTATAAATAATTTTCCAATATAACACCAGTAAATTCATCATCTAATAACTCTACAAAGGAGTATTTACCTTCAGACAAATAATATATTTCGGCTAATTCAACATTAGGACATCTTTCTTTTACATCCAATGCAACACTTTTTATAATATCTATATCATAATCAATATCTTCATTATTATATTCATTAGCTACAACAGAAACATCACCATCATAAAATGTCACTTTAAATTTAAGAAAATCAGTTTGTACTCCTTCTCTAGAAAATATATTTTTCTTTAATGTTATCTCCTTTATTCTATTACCTACAATCACGTAATAAGATTCCTTAGAAGAAACAATTCCATATTGAATATCTTCACTCAATAAATAAGTACAATTATTTAATAAAATCAAATCACGTGCATACGGAATTAAAAATGCCATCATCGGAAATATTCCTAATCCCCACAACTTTAATACATTAGTTTTTTCAATAACAGCATCACGTTTTTCTTTAATTTTCAAACATACCCAATACAAATCTATAATATAGAAAAACATAGAAACAGCAAATATTGGAACTAAAAAAAGCATTCCATAATCAATTTGTACCATATCAGAACCACATAG
Source organism: Bacillota bacterium (assembly GCA_015059245.1). The sequence continues at coordinate 53,131 of SVAU01000009.1, read as the reverse complement.
AAAAATATTAATAATTGAGTATATAATATACATAATTATTAGAATCCTACACTTTTTTAAATCATATAAATTATTCTTTATAACCAATAAATAATAAAAAGACATTATCCCCAAGAAAAACACATTAAAATACATTACAGTTTTTAACATAATCTTTAACCACCCCTCTATCAATCATATTTTTTTTTTAAACTCATATACAATCCATTCATTTAATAATCTAGTATCTTTATCATTATACTTATATCCATAACTATTTCTCTTTAATGAATAAGCTATTAAAGTAAATGTATTTTCTCTTTCAACATTACCATATGTTTCATGACTATTAGGTACATAATAATAACCAAACTTACAATCATCATAACTATCATCATATTCAGTATCTATTTCATCATATTTATGATCACCATATAAATCTAATTTCTTTTCTTCTATAATTAAATCTTCATCATTTTTATAAAAATATATAGCTATATTATCAATGTTTTCTCTTTCTAAGAAACTTAAATTGCTTGTTAATAAGTTTAATTGTTCTTCCCTATCTTCACTATCTTTTACATAGAATAATAACTCTACACATTCTCCTTTAAATACATCTTTCATAAATAGATCAACATTATCTTTAGTTATAATTTCATTAAATCCATTTTGTAAAACCATATTAATATGATTATCTTCTAAATCACTACATCTATCTTTAATATAAACATATTCTATATCTACTCCAGTTATATCACTATAGTAATCTGCTACTAAATAATTTATTTCATCTATTTGTGCATTATCAGATAGAATACCTTTTCTATCAGCAACAGTTATCTTTTCTTTACCATTATCAAATATACCTATATAAGGAATATTATAATATTCAGAATAAAACCATCCACCATCATCTTCATAGTTTTCTTCTCTATAATAAATATTATCACTTACAGTAAAATCAGTGTCATATTTATTATTAAGATAATTAACCATTTCAACAAGTTTCTTTTTCTTTACTTCTTCATATCTTTTTTCTTCTATATAATCTCTAATTTCATATCTCCCAAAATCAAGAGAACAAAAAGTACAAGCAACAAACACAGTACATAATAAAGGAATTGCTATAGCAGTTTGTTTCGTTTCTTTACTTAAAGTTTCTCTAACTTTGCCACTTTTATTTACTAATGCTTTTTCAACAAATTTTAAAACTAATGAAAGTATAAAAACACCTGCATATACTAAGCCAGCTAATATACATAAAATAACTATAACTAAACCTTCTGTATCAGTTCTATCTATATCAACAATTTCATAAAAACCTATAATGAAACAACTTAATATTGAACTAACTATAAAACTAAATAAAGCAATCCAACACATATTATCTTTAGTTTTAAATGCTTTATACAAAATATAAACTTGTATTATAAAAGCAATTATAAACAATCCAGCACTAACTACCCACACTAGTATCACTCCTATTATTAATTTAATTATACACCAAACAAAAAAGCATTTCATTATGAAATGCTCTTATTTATTTTATCCATTATTTCTTCTAATTCATTATATGTTTTTTCATCAATTTTCTTTTTATCAATCTTATTAAACATATCTAAGTATTTTTTAGAATTATCTTTATCTTTTTCTACTAATTCAAAATACATATAACCAAATACTATAAATGTTGGAACTAGTTTACTAATAAATTCTAAGAACTTAGTATCATCTTCATTCCAATATTCTTTTATATCTTCTACTCTATTTAATTCAAAATAACAATTTAATAATTGAAATTTAATTAAAGATGCATCTTGTTTAGTTAATAATTCACTACCTTTTTCTAATACTTCTTCAATAAATGATGCACACTCTTTATATTTATCATGTGCTACTAAATAGTCCATGTATAATTGTGCAGCCATAACATTACTTTTAGAATCTATATTCTTAGGTTTAACAAATAAATCATCATCTATATCTTCAAGTGCAACTCCATTAGCTATCATTTTATTAACTAACTGAATTTTACTAACAGATGAAAAATAAGTATCATCTTCTAAACTATATAAACAATGTAATGCATCAGTTGGATTACCAGATTTTAAAACTAAAGGTATTGAATTATGTAATGCATAATAAATATTAAGTACTAAATTTAATAATATAATACTATCTATAACTTCATTCTTTATTACTAAGAATAAAATAAAGGATACTAATGCTGCTATTATATTAAATGTAATACCACCCATAAAATACATAATTATAGATTTCTTATCTACCTTTTTATCATCACTAAGAGTCATATTACAATAGCCTAAAACATTACCAGGTAACTTACCTTCTTTTTTCACAGATAACTTACCATCTTTAACAGTAAAGTTAAAAGATAAAACATTAAATGCTATAAATTCAAATTTAGCTTTTAAACCAAATACTAAATGTCCTAATTCATGCCATATAATAGAAAATAAATTCAATAAGTAATAAATAGCTAAACCGACTAATACTACTATCAACATATATGTAACAAAGTCTCCATTAGAAGTTTCAAATACTGCTCCACCAATAGATTCTATAAACATAAAAATTGGAAAATATAAAACTACTAAAAATAGAATATCTACTACCCATTTTAAATAATTAAACATCTTTAACTTTTTATTCATTTTAAACACCTACCATAAATATTATACAACAAATAAAAAAAAGAAACTATTTATGTTTCTTAGTTTCTTCTGGTAGTCTAAAATATAAACATTCTTCACTTTGTCTATATAATTCAAAACCATTTTTCATTACACTTCTAATAGCAGCTTCATTAACTATTTTAGTTTCTATTTCTATATCTAATTTTTCTGAATTATTAAGTATTATTTGTTTTAATTGAGCTAAAGCTTGTGAACCATATCCTTTACCTCTATATTTTCCTAAAATACCCATATCTATTTCAAACTTACCAGTTCTACCATTTTCTACTAACATTATAAATCCAACAGTAGTACTATCTTTCTTTATTAATGCAGTATAAGCAGAATTAGCAATTCTAGTTATTGTATTTCTACTACCTGAGAATGTTTCTTGTAAAGTTTGGTCTTTACGAATCATTTCTAATACTACTCCTTGTTCATTAGGAGCTAATGCTTGTAATCTAACATTCTCTTTCTTTTCAACTTTCGCCATATTTACACCTCGTAATTACATTATATCATTCATTTATATTTATGTCTAAATTAGGTCTATCTTCCAAATAAAAAAAGTTACATAAATGTAACTATTTTCTTTTTCTTAATCCCTTTATATCTTCAGGATGTATTATTTTCTTAGTACTAATCATAGATAATGCTATATCAAGTCTTCTTAATAATCCATCCATAGGTACATCTCCTTTTATACCCTTAATAGCATTAATTACTTTACATTTTATACCATTAATATAATCAAATACTTTATCATCTTCAATATGTCCAATTTCAAATTGATCCATAGCATAAGTAACCATAACCCATAATTCAGCATCTATATCTAATTGAATATCTCCCATAAATGCAGATACTATATCATTGCCTTCCATAACATAATTATAGTCACCTTGCATTAAATGTTTTCTTATTACATTACCTGCTCTATCAACTTCTATTTCTAATCTAGATTGTTCATCTTTATTCTCTATTAATGTAATACATTCTTCATCTTCAGCAATAGTTTTATTACCAAAACTATATTGTCTTAAATCACTATTAATAAAACATATATCTTCTTCACTATTTACAAATCTTAAAGATAAATCATTATTATTAACATCATAAGCAGCATAATAATCATAACTTTGATCTTCACTATTACGTTTTCTTTTTATTTGTGAATAAGTAATACCGCCAGTATTAACAAAACTAAATCCTCTAGCTATTTTACTATTAGATAATAACCAATCTAGTTTTCTAAATTCACAAACATATTCTTCTCCATTATCATCTTCTAATGTAACTCTTTCAATAGCTTGACCATTTCTCTTTGAATCATCATGATATCTACTTAAATCATACGTACCATCATATCTACTTTGTAAAAATTCAATATCATCTTCTAATAAGAATTGTAAATCATAACAATATACATCAGAATATGTTTCTTTCCATCTTACTCTCCAGTTATTTGCTGTTCTTTTAGCACTATCCATTTCTGCATGTACTTTATCGATTGTTGCATTAAATTTTTTACTATTTTTACTTTCATGAATCTTCTTCATTCCAAATTATCCCCAATCTTTACGCCATTATTATAACACCGCCATTCTTAATTGACTACATAAAATAATAAAAGTATAATTTTAATATAAGGAGGAATAAAAATGTCTAAATACGATAAAGTAGATTATGCACCAATTGAAACTAATCCGTTGGTGTCAGGGGAAAAAGAATTATGGAGCGGTAAACCTAAAAAGAAAGCATTCATCATAAATCAAATTATAGGTATGGCACCAATAGCAATTATTTGGTTATTAATAGATAGCGGTTTCATTATGGGATTCACAAGTGGTATGAAAGAAGAAGGAGAAATGGCTGGAATGTTACTATTCTTAATTCCATTCTTTGCGCTACACTTAATGCCAGTATGGATTTGGTTATATCAAGTTCTTACTGCTAATAAAAAATGGCAAAATACTAAATATTATGTAACTGATAGAAGAATCATTATTCAAAATGGTCTATTTGCTGCTAACTTCCAATCTATTTATTATAAAGATATTAAAAATGTTAACTTACATGTAGGTCTTATTGATAAAATGTTAGGTGTTGGAGATATTAGATTCGATATGGGATACAACATACATTCAAATAAAAATGGTATGAATATTAATGCAGCTATACTAGATATTGAAAATCCGATGGATATTTATCCAAGAATTCAAAAAATAGTAATGGATATTCAAACTGATATTGAATTCCCAAATGCATATCGTCCAAAAGAAAATCCTGGATATAATACTGAATATAAAGGATAAAAAAAAGATTACAATCGTAATCTTTTTATTTTGTTAAATAAATATAATCTTCTAACCATTCAATTAAACCACTTTCAGTAGTTAAAGCTGGTTTATCTTTATCACTAGTAGCATCTAGTGCATCAACTATTTTACCTTTATTGAATAGTACTAATGATGGTGCAAACTCTACATGTTCTCTTATTTCAGTACCAGATATATCACCAATAGATATTGTATAGAATTCTAATTTATGAGTTTCTATAAATTTATCTAAAACACTTCTAAACTGAGCACATGATGTACATCCAGGTAAGTAAACAAATACCATAAAACTTTTTTCTTCTTTTTCTAATTTATTAAGTTCATCTAAAGTTATTTCAGTAATAACTCCTTTTTCATAGTACTTATCCTCTAAATAAAATTTTTTATTTCCACACCCAATTAACATTAATACCATTACAACAAGTACTAATATTTTTTTCTTCATTATTTAACCTCATGTAATTGAGTAAAATCAATATCATGATATGGAACTTTCCAGAAATCATAAGTTACTTTTTTATGTTTGTCATTTTTTACTATTACTTTATTAGCACCTTCATAATACCAATATCCACCAGTATTATAAATTTTATCTGCATCCCAACCTAAAGCAACTAACATACCTTTTGTCATACCAGCGTATCCACCGCCACCACACATTAGGAATATAGTTTTATCTTTTGGGAATAAGTATTCTAAAACTTCCATACTTTCTTCATAATTAGCAGTGTATTTACCATCTTTTTCAGTAAATAATGTTTTTCCTTTATAAGTAGTACCTACTGCTTCAGGTAATCCAGTTACATTTACTAAATATGGTAGTGGAACTACTTCGAATCCTTTAACAAATCCTGATAGATAAGCATCTCCACCTATATTTTCATAAGTGGCAGGATCTATTAACATTCTCATATCTCTATAAACTGCATCTTTTCTTCCTAAGTATTTATCTAATGAAGCTTCATTAACATTAGCATCAATACCTAAGTCCCCTCTTACACCTTCACTTACTTGTGGTTTAGGTAATTCTAATTCTTTATCTTTATTAAAATCACAGCCACATAATACTAAAGATAATAAAATAACTAATAATAATTTCTTAACTTTCATATTTTCATCTCCTTCATATCTTAATTATACATAAAAATTTTAAACAATAAAATAAAATTAAAGTTGAATCTTCTCAACTACAAGTTGAATAATAAATATTATTTATAGAAACAATAAAATTTAATTATATATTTTTAATAAAAATATAACTTAATTATACATAAAATTATAATATATCTATCCCCAGTTATATAGGTGTTAACATACTACTTATAAAGGGGGATTTAATATGGAAAGATCAATCAATTTTTGCGCATTAACAGCCGACATATCATCTGAATTCGAAAAAACAAACACACAACTTAAGAAAGAATATTTAATAAAAAACATCAAAAAATATCATGAAATAACTGCGCATATAATTGGTAAAAAAGGTACATTTGGTACTGGTTATCCTTTCTATGCATTAGGTCCTCACTTAAAAGGAGACCTTCCTATAATTGATGAACAATTAAGATATAATAATGAACTTATTAGTGCTGCTGCAGGTTGTAAATATTCTAATTGGACATGTGCACATTGCTTAAGTGAAAATGGAACTAAAATGCCTGACTTAAAAACCATTTGTAAAACTTGTCGCAAAATGGATGATTCCCTAAAACCAAGAAAACTAATTAACAGGTTACCAGATATCGACTTATGGATTGTTTGCAACAAAGACCAAGTAGAAGAAACAAAAAGATTATTAACACAACTATTTCAAGAGCACAATATGATTCCTTCTGATATCGATCCTGTTCATACTATCGAAGAAGTTGGTGAAATAGTAGAAGATATAAAAAGAGGTATAATGCCAAATAAATGGTTGCCATTAGATACACACATCATAGATTATGAAACATTTATTAAACTGATAGAACAACTTCCCCAAGTACTTCTAGAAGCTAAAAAAACTGGTAAAGTACCTTATCTACCTATTCACCCTTTCTCCTTAAGAAAAAAATGGCAACAAGATGACGAACCGTACAATTTTGTTCAAGATTTTCTTCTAAGCCTAACTGACTTTAATTTCGAACCAACATTAAAAGCTGCTTTAGAAGAAACAAGAAAAATATTAGCAAAAACCTATACAATAGATGAACTATATGAAATAATGTTATCTAGTGGACCTGATTCAGTAGTTCGTAGACAAGAAACAAAACAGTTACAACTATGTTTCAAAGAAAGGATACAATCATGGAAAAAATAATAGATTTACATATACATACCAATATATCTGATGGAGCACTCACTCCTAAAGAAATAATTGACGAAGCAATAAAAAATAATGTACATACAATAGCTATTGCAGATCATGATACTATAGATGCCTATACAAAAGATTTATTTAACTATGCAAAAAAGAATAATATAAATATAATTCCTGCAGTAGAAATATCTACTAAAATAAATAAAGCAGGTATCCATGTTTTAGGTTACAATTTTGATATAAAAAATAAAAAGTTAATTGAACAATTATCTAAATTAAGAAATGCTAGACATGACTATCTATTCAATGTAGCAAAAAAACTAAATGAATTAGGATACATAGTTAATACTAGTGAACTAGACAAGATAGAAGCAGTAACAAAAGCACATATCTCTCTAGATGTTATATCTAATAAAGAAAATGAAAAAGTATTACTATCCAACTTTGGACATATTCCTTCTAAAGGAGAATTCATAGAAACAATAATGAATGAAAACTGTCCTGCATATGTTAAGAAAGAATCAATAACACCTACTGAAGCAGCTACTCTTATTAGAGAAGCTAAAGGTAAAGTAATACTAGCTCATCCAGTAGCATATACATATGAAGATAATCTAACTGATGAAGAAATAATAGATATAATAAAAGATATGAAAGCCGATGGTATTGAATCAAATTATATTTATATTGATAGAAATAACAATAAAATAAATGATATAGATAAATGGAATAACTATGCTAAACAATTAAACATAATTACTACTATTGGTTCTGACTTTCATAACTTTGATAGTATTCATCCTATAGTAGGTTTAATAAATGAAGATATAAATCTTACATTAAATGATATAAACAATATACTTTATAATTTAAATAACTAAAAAAAGAGTTTTAATAAACTCTTTTTAATTTTGAAAAATTCTTTGTAATCTATCTCTTATCTCAGTAGCTAATAACAATTGTTGTTCTAAAAATTCTTCTTCAGTTAATTCTTTATCATAATCAGGATATTCATGTTTATCTCCATCAATAATATCTATTAAGTATAAAGCTTTTCTTAATTCAAGATTAATCTTATTTCTAGTTTCTTCTATCATAGGCTTAATCTCTTCTTAACTTCTTCATCAGTATATTCATATGGTAAATCATCTTCATTTAATCCATGTCTTAATCTAGCAAATTCACTAAATCTCATTGCTTGACTCTTATCTTCTAAAGAAGCTAAATATTGTACATATAATTTAAATACGTTCTTAGCTCTATTTTCTCTTCTTTTTTCTATCTCAATTAGTTCTTCTAATTCAGGAGCAACATTTTCTAGATATTCAGAGAATTTCATTTTACCTAATTCAGAACCTTTAACTTTTTCTACCATATATCTACTATAATAAGCAGTTCTCATTGAAGTTAGATTTTCTGGTATTTCAAAATTATTTTCATCTACTGGAGATTCGTCAGCTACTTCCCAAGCTTTTCTTGGATTTTGTTTTGGAGTTTCATCTTCAATACCTAAATCACGTCTTAATTCTTCTTCAGTAACTACTACAGTAGGAACAAATGGTTCTTCTTCCTCTACTTTAACTGGTTTACCACTATTTTCAGGTATTTGTTTATGCTCAGGTTCTTCCCCAATATATCTACCTTTTTTATCATATTTAGTTAAATCAATTCCATATTCAGGTCTATTTAATTCAGGATATTTAAGTACAATACTTAACATTTCTGATCTAGCACCAAAATACATATCATTTAATTTTCTAGTTTCAGGATCGCTATATCCTAACCTTTCTTCACTAATAGATAATTGATATCTTAATCCACCGGCTTTATGATGTAAATCTCGTAATTTTTGTTCTATTTCAATATACTCTTTCATACCAGATCTTTGGTATACTTCTCTAACTTTTCTAGTTAGATTATTTAATTTCTTATTTTGTTTACGATATATTTCTACTAATTCCTTAAATAAATCAGTATCTTTAATTGCACTATTATCATAAGCATCAATTATTAAATCTAAACATTCTACTTCTCTAGATAGTTTATCTACTTCTTTAATATCTTCTCTTAAGAAATAAAATGTTTTAAATCTTTTTTGAATACTATATTCACTAGCTAAGTATTCCATTGATTTAAGAATAGGACCAAATTCATCAAATAATCTTTCTTCTCCATCAGATATATCATGTGCTCTTTTTATTTTATCTACTTCTACTCCAAGAGTACTTAAGTTTTCACGATCCCAATAGTCTAGTTCACTACGCATATCAGCAGCTAATGAATCACCAAATCCTTTTAATGATTTATTGTTTTCTTTTAAAGTGAAATTTAATCCAGAATAATCATATATATCTCTAGAATGTCCATAGCCATAGTCATCACCCATATCAACCATTCGGCGACCACTGACTTTCTTTAACTTCTTGTAGATATCTTTTTTTACTTTTCTAGTTTGTGCATTAGTTTTCTTATATTCTTTAGACCACAGTCTTCTATATTTGCTTTTCGCATTTTCAAACATTTTATTTACAAAAATTGCATCGTATGTATCAGAAGGTATTGGATAACGTTCACCTGTTTTTTCATTCGTAGTAAATTTACGGAAACAATATCTTAAATCATCACTTAATGCACCTATTAAAGCATGTGTTTCTTCAGCTTTACGAAGTACTATCATCCCATGATTTACTGTTCTAATTGCTTCATTAATCTCAGCAATAATTTTCTTATGATCTTCAATTTTCTTTCTTAATTTATCAATTGCTCTTTCTCTATCTCGAGATGTTTTTAAACTATCTTTACTTTCATAAACTACTCCATCAGCACAATCTCCATTACCAGATCTAATATTGCTAATTCTTGATTGTAACCAACCTATTTGTAATTCGTAATATCCTATACCAAATCTATCAACTATTTGTGTAGCAGATAATGTTTCATTTTTATCATTTCTATAACGAGCCATAACTTCACCTACTCTAATTCATCTAATAAAGAATTAACATAATCTATTTCTTCATCATCAGTTAAATAATCTATATATTCTTTTCCATCTTCTTTATATATACGTCCAAAAGTAACATTAACTTCATCACCTATTACATCATCATCAGTTAATAACGCATATACTTTATCATCTCTTTTAGAATTTATAGTACCAATAAATTCTACAGTATCAATACTACCATCAGCATTAACTATTTCTACAAATTCTCTTTCTTCGTTCATACATACATCTCCTATTATCATCTATAATAATACCAAAAATTATAATATTTATCAATGTAATAAAAAAAACTATGCTATACATAGTTTTTATTTAAATCTTCTTTTCTTATACCAATAACCAGAATAAGAATTCATTCTATCTTCAAAAGTATCATCCATACGTCTATATACTTCTTTTAATCTATTACAAAGATTATTATATTCAATAACTAATGGATCATCTTCCTTATTATCTCTCAATTTATCTGATAATCCTTTTTCTATTAATACATCAATAGTATCTATAATATCATTTAGTTCTTCAAAATTATCTTCACCTATATAGTCAGTAAGACAAGTTAAATCTCCTTTTAATCTCGCTTCTAGTATATATTTTCTATATTTTCTATAAAATCTTCTTAATAAATCTTTTAATATTTTACTAGTATTAAAACTATCTATATCAGTTAAAGTTAATAATTTATCATCTAATAAATATATATCTTTTTTATGTAACACTTCACATACTTCTATAGCTAAAAAGTCTGTCATTACTTCATTTAATCTTTCATATTTTCTTTTTTTATCATGATGATCTTTAGTACTATATTCAGGATTATCTATATTAGGTTCAAACCCACAACCGTGTTCCATATTCTTTAAAGATACACATTCTATTGCATGTACTATTTCATGTAATAAAACATAATCCATACATCCACATTGCCATCCTCTAATAGTATAGTAAACTAAAGGTATAAATTTTAAATCTTGATTATGACCACCATTAACACATACTTGTAACTTAGACATTATATTATAAATAGCATTTCTATTACCTTCATTATCAGCAAAATATCCACAAGCATCCTTATATTCTTTACTAGTTAAAATAAATTCTTTTTGTGCTTCTTCTAAATATAACTTTCTTAATCTAGTAATCTCATTAGCAAATACTGAATAAACAATTAAACTCTTTACATCTTCTCTTTGGATAACTTCATTATAGTTATCACCCCATGGATCTATATCTAATCCCATACTCTTAAAGAATTTCATTCTACAAGAATATATCCATTTTTTATTATGTTCCTCTACATTAGGATCATTAAGTTTACTTTCATATTCATCAGAAAAATATTCTATATCACTAGTATATTCTACATTACTAGATAATAACGCTTTAGCTTGTTCTTCTTCACTATCTAATGAATTAATATAATCCTTTATTCTTCCTCTTAAACCACGTTTTAAAGTTCTAAATAATTCTATTCTTTTCTTTTCAAATAATGCTCTTTTTCTTTCTAATTCTTTCTTATAAAAATCATTATATTCTTTTATTGTTTCAATATATTTATTCATTGTATCTAATAAAGAATCATAAACTCCACTATAATAAATAGCTATTGCTTCTATTCTTTTATATTCATCAGTCTTAGTAAATTCTTCATAATTATCACATGTAATAATTCCAAAATCATCATTCTTTAATTCATTTATAAAAAGTATCTTTTGTTCTATTATATAATCATCTGAATATCCAGTATTATACTTACTTATAAAAGATCTAAATCCATAAGGTGTATCACTAAATAAAGGTTCAAAAGAATAAGACCCACCAATTAACTTTTCACAAATATTTTTTAAATCTTCATTAAATTCATCAGCATAGTTACTAACATTATATTTATCAACATTAACTCCTACTACATTTAACATCTTTAAAGATAATTCTCTAGATTTACATCCAATTAAAAATCTATAATAAGAGTTAATGCCTTCATAATTAACATATGGTGTAAAATAAATTAAATTAAATCTTTCAGTTATAAGTTTAGAATAATCATCTCCATATACTTCTATTAAAGCATCTAAGATATCATTTTTATTCTCACTAAAATCTAAAGTATATAGATTCATAATTATCCCCCTTTCTTAAGTACACTTATTATACTCATATTTCATATTTTGTAAAATTTAAACTAGTAACAACAAACTATATTTGCTAGAATAATACTTACTTATGGAGGAATATATGGAATCACAAGAATTTAATATAAAAAGATCGAATAACTCATTAATACTATCAAAAGATAATGAAGCAATATCTATAAATAAAGCTTTAGATGATGATATATGGTTTAGTACAAATAAAGAAGAAACCTCTATTACTCTAAGATTATCTTCTAGAAATTATCATGAATGGCAAACATATCAAGTATTTGAATCATTAATGAAATCTATTATAGGTAAATATATTTTAGAAGGATATCAAGATGATACATTTAATAGATTGCCTAAAGACTTTATTAACTTAGCAAGTAAAACAATTATATGGCACTCTGATTCAGGTACAGATAATGTATTAACTTTACAATATGAAGATTATAAAATAACAATTACTATAACTAAAGACAAAACAGTTAGTAATCATATTACTAATGCTATTAGAATTAGAACAAGTGGTTCTGAATATGAAACATTCTATCAAGAATTTACTGAATTTTTCCGTCGCATTTGGATATTAGAACATGAATTAAATAAAACTCTAGAATCACCAACTATTCCTATTCAACCACAAAAAAAACAATCTAAATTAGCAAAACTATTTAATCCACAAAAAAAGAATTAATTGCTTAATTCTTTTTCTTTTGTTGTCCTGCTGGACTTCCTACTCTAGCAGCTCTATCATGAGTATTACAATATAATAAGAAATTATCTAAGTTTAATATTTCATAAACTCCTTTAGTAAAATCTTGTACTCTTAAAAAATCAGATATTAATGAAGCATCATAACCTTCACTAGTAAGTAATTGTCTAAATTCTTCTAATTCACTACCATTTTGTAATTCAAATACTCTAGTATTACCTAAAAAAGTTAATTGTACTTCTTGATAATCATCATGAGGAACATCATTATTCCATACATATACTACTTTTAGATCATCAACTAATTTATCAATAACTCTTTCTTGTTCATCACAAAATACAGTACTTGTCTGATATTCAGAAACAGCACCTAATTCATTAATTTTTAATAAAACTAAGTCTTCTACATTTATATTAGCAAGATAATCTCTCATGAAATCACCTTGTTTTTCTTCTAATACTTTTTTAGAATTTTCTAGTGGATAATAATTATCTCCCATTTTCATAATAGAATTACTTATTCCATGATAATCTAATGCAAATGGACTCATTAATATTCCAAATCTATTAAATAAATCATCTTGTATAACTTTTATATCTGTTACATTAGCTTTCCCAAATCTTAATAATAAACCAGCTAATATGTTTTCAAATGATACTTTAACTTTTTCCATAGTAACACCCCTCTGTGCGAAAAGTATTTTAACAAATAATATTTATTTAGTCAAAAAAAGACTATAAAACTAGTCTTTTCTATCTTACTTTCTTACCACAATTATCACAATAAGTATGTTTAGCTTCTATAGTATTACCGCATTCTTCACAATAATTACCATATCTATTCTCTATAATACCAGGAGTATTTATATCATCATCATGTTTTTTTTCATTATTCCTAGTTCTTTTAAATATAAAAACTATATCTACTGCTAATAACGCAGCCAATAATATTATTTCAAAAGGATTTATCATATTATCACCACCATTATTATAACATATAATAAGTAATATACTTTACACATATATAAAAATTAATGTAAAGTACACTATTTTTCAATTACTGATATTGTTTATAATTTTTTCTTTTTATATAATAGACGCATAAATTTAAGGGGGACATGCTTTATGTATGTAAAATTAAATTTTGATAAATACAAAAAATATGTTTCATACAAAGAAGAATATGATGAAAATAGTCAGTGTAAATACATAATAACAAGAATAACTAAATATACTGATGACAACAAGAGAATATTCCCTAGAGTACGTACAACAGGTACTGACTACGCTTCTTCTACTTCATTAAAAGATTTCATGAAAAAAGATGAAATATTATTTGCAATCAATGCTGGTATATTTAACACTAAGACTAAAAAACCAGAGTGCGTTTTAATTAGAAATAAAAAAGTATTAGTAGATCAATCAGAAACTTATGAACACACTAATCCAATTGATGGCGGAGATAAACGTGAAGAATTATATATATTAGGTATCAATGAACGTGGTAATTTAAAAATATATGAACCAAATTGTACTGGTCAAGATATGATTGATGATGACTGTGTTGATGCCGTAATGGGATTTGTTCCATTAATTATTAATCATAAAAAAGCAACTCAAGTTGATGAAATATGTCCGTATGGTAGTTATGATAAACATCCAAGACAAGTAATAGGTCAATATGATAATCATGATTATTTTGTATTAACAGTATTACAACCTGGTATGACCTTTGAAGAATTAAGAGAATTATTATATAAGATGAACGTAAAAATAGCTTATAACTTAGATGGTGGTTCTTCTACTCAAACAGTCTTCCATAAAACTTCATTAACACCAGTATATAAAGAAGAAACAGGTAGAAAAATACCTACTGTAATTACATTTGAAATAATAGATGCAAATTAAAAAGATGTATTCCTATACATCTTTTTCTATTGTATAAAATTCCCAAAACTTCAAAGTAGTATTAGCTACTTCATTATGAGGAAAATCTTCTTGTAAATAAAACTCATATCCCAAACACTTACCAGGTTCATTTATTTTAAGTTCTCCATCTATATAAGTACATTTATATAATAAGAAAAACCAATTAACATCTTTATCTGTTCTAGAATCATACTTAGTAATTAAAGAAGCACCAACTAATTCATCAATACTAAAATTAATATCACTACCTGCTTCTTCTACTATCTCCCTTTTCATAGCATCTCTAAAAGTTAAATCACTTTCTTCAACTGCTCCACCTATATCTTCTAACTTACCTACTTCATCTCTAGACTTAGGTCCTCTCCTTTGTAAAAGAACCCTACCATCTTTATCAAGAATCAATCCAATAACAGCACATCTATATTCAGGCAACTTTAATCCAGTACTCTTTAAATATACTTCTAAATCCTTTTCATCTACTACTTCTCTATTAAACTTTATAAACATATAATCACCTATTACTAATATTAAAATAATATATTAAAAGCCATATCAAATAGCAACAAACAAAATGCTCCTATAAAAAAGTTCATAAACAAATAACATAGAAACAAAAAAACTTTTCCACGAGATAATAATTTTATAGTACTATTCATCGAACTAATAATATATATCAATAAAACAAAAGGAGATATAACAATAAATCCATCAAAAATTATATTAGATTCATACTTTAAATTTGAAATTGTAACAATAAACTTAATAAAAAAACCAGCCATTATAATAAGTACTGCATATAATGAACCTAAACAATTATTTTTTAATGTTTGTATTTCATCTTCCTTTTTTAATGGAGTTGAATTTATACCAACTAATTCATTATCGTTTTTTTCACTAACACTAATATCTTCTAAATTATCACTATTCATAACCAATCACCACATTTATAACAAATTTAAAACCAAAAGATAAATAATATATACATTAAGAATAACTAAAAGAACATTTATTAACAATCCCAACATAGAAAAGAAAGATACATAATTTTTCTTAGATAACTGACCAAAACTTTTAAACGCATAATAACAATGCACTAAAACAATTATAGGTATTAAAAACAATACAATACACAACAAAAAAACCGTTTCTTTATTTGAAAGTAAGTAATTTATCCCCATAAAAAAGAATACAAGCAAAACTAATTGTAACAACAACGGAAGATAAATAACAGATATTCTATCTTTTATCCATTCTTTATCAACAACTTTTTCTTCCTTCATAAATACTCCTTAATAACGAATAGTTCTAGTTCTATGATAATTCTTATTAATCTTACTCTTATCTTGACCTAACAACCATATATAATCATTAATATCCATTCTACACACTTCACGATTTAACTTTTCATATATATAATCAATAACTACTAAGTCATTAGCTCTAATTTCTATTTCTTCAATACTATCTTCTTGTAATTCTTCTTTTCTAGCTAACTTATACTCTAAATCATATTCATATTCTAACATGCCTAATGCATTCATTACTTGGGGTATCTTATAATCAGCACATCCCATTAAATTACTATAATCAACTTCTATATTTTCTAACATCTTTCTTACATGTAAGATATCAGATACTAATAACTGTGCTCTTTTATAAAAATATACGTTTACGCCATTATAATCAGTTTCATCTTTAAAATAACTAAATGTACTAACTACATAATCAAGTAAATCTATATCTACTTTTAAATCTTTTATTTCATCATAGAAATCCTTACCAATACTATCTAAATATTTATTCATTTCTACTAAACAATTATATCTTTCTTTAAGTAAAGGTATCTCTACATTACCTTTTAACATATCAGCAAATTCTTCATAACTCATATTCATATCATTATTATTTCTAAATCTATTAATAAGTATATACATAATTGCATATGAACCATCTAGTTTACCTACTTCAGTATCTATCTCCCATTTAGGATCTCCCCAAAAACAATAGTCACCAATAGTATGATATAAAAGTAAAAAGTTAACTATATCTCTATAATTCATATCTAGAATATTAAATGGATTAGTATCTAACCAATATCTAATTGCATTAAATTCTCCACCTTCAATAATCTCATCAATCTTTTCATAATTAATTTTTACATATTTAGAATTATCACTAACATACTTAGAACTTTCTTTAATTCTGTTTAATAAATTACTCATAACAATCACTTCCTAAAAGTATACAAACCATAATTTAGATAAAAATAATATTAACAATAAATTTAAATAAAATAATAATCTACTAAATTTACCATATAACTTATATGAACTAGTTAAAGATAATATTGTCCATATAAATGATACTATACATACTATTATACCTATATTTCTAGTATAACCACTATAACAAATAAAAGAAACATATAATATATTTAAAATAAAATTAATAATAACTGAAAAAGCAATAATCTCTCTTCTCTTAATTACTTTAGGAGATTCCATCTTTTCTTCTATAACTTCATCTTCATTTTCAAAAAATAAACTAATAAATCTTTCCTTTAGTCTCCCCATGATATCACCATAGAAATTATATCATAAAAAAAAGCTTAATCACTTAAGCTTTATCTTTCTTATATGTTAAGAATGAATCTATTCCATCTCTTTTGTCATCTACTTGACTATCTTTAATAGAATCAGTTATAACTTTATAATATTTTAATTGTATCTTTGTTAATCCTATTTTCTTTTCTACAGGAACATTAATACCTAAATGATTAAGTAATGATATTTTATCTGTCTTACCTAAAGTAGCTAAGAATTTTTCTTCTTCACCATTATCAACAGCTTCTTTAAATTCCTCTATTATCTCTAAGTTAATTCTTTCATTAACATTACTTATTCTTTGTGATAAATATATAAATCCTTTTTCAATAGATAATAAGTACAAACCTGTTCTAACAGATTCATTTATATACCTTAACTCTTTATATATTTCTTCTTCACTACTATCAGATAATATAAAATCATCTAACATTTCATTCATATATTTAAATACATTTTTATTAAATAAACTATCTATAACTTTATTCATATTAAGACTCCATATTCATCAATTTATTAATTAAATCAATGTCTATATCATCCATAGAAATATTCTTTGGTAATTCATTAGGAGCTAATCTATCATGATAATCTATTAAACATAAAGGTTTAAAAAATTGAGTATAACTATTCTTACCTAATGCAGCACAACATACAATAAAATTATTTCTATTATATCCATTATCTTTAAATATTTCTCTTTCTAAAGTTAAATCAAAGAAATAATAATCTTTACCAATTAAAACTAAATTAGCAACATAGAAGGTTGAATCATGTAATTTTAATACTACATTTAATACATCCATTCCTACTTTTCTAAGTATATGACTAAATACACAAGAATTAATTATTGGATCATCTGATCCATTTACTAAACCTTGATATAAATTATGTTTAAGCAAGTTATTACCAATACTAACTACATCTTCATTATAATCTTCAGTAGTAGTTAAATACGTTTGTAATTTAGCTGCATTAACTAATTGATCTTTATCTTCTTTAGACTTCTTTAATCCTAATTTACTTATTATTTCATTTATACGATCTTCTATTAATAAACTTACTTCTACTTCACTTAAGTTTAAATTAATAGCTACATTCTTTTTTCTATACATTTCTAAATTAGATTCAATACATAACTTTTCAATCCCCATAACATCTACAGTATATAAGTTTTGTCCTTCTCCAAAATAAGAAACTATATTTTTTATTGTTCCGTGGCTACCATTACTAATTATAGTAACTTCGTCGCCAACAACAAATTTAGTATTGTTACTTCTACTCATAGCCACACCACCTATTTTATTCAAAATCATTATAACACATATTTTACAAGTAGTTAAGAGATTTATAAATAATTAAAAAGACAATAATTATATTGTCTTTTCAAATTGACTATTATATAAACTTTCATAGAAACCATGTTGTTTCATTAATTCTTCATGGTTACCTTGTTCAATAATATTACCTTCATTCATTACCAGTATTAAATCAGCATTTTTTATTGTAGATAATCTATGTGCTATTATGAAAGAAGTTCTTCCTTCAGTTAATTTATCCATAGCTTTTTGAACTAATTCTTCAGTTCTAGTATCTACATTACTAGTAGCTTCATCTAGTATTAAGAATGGAGCATCTTCAATCATACCACGAGCTATTGTTAGTAATTGTTTTTGACCTTGACTAATAGTATCATTATCACCAATTACATAATCAAGTCCACCAGGTAATGTCTTAACAAAGTGATGAACACCAACAGTCTTTAATGCATCCCATATTTCTCTATCAGATACATCTTCTTTATTAAACTTAATATTATCTCTAATAGTACCTTCAAATAACCATGTATCTTGTAATACCATTATAAATAAATCATGTATGTTTTCTCTAGTTAATTCACTAGTTGGAACACCATCTATAATAATTTGACCATTATTTATTTCATAGAACTTCATAAGTAAGTTAACCATTGTAGTCTTTCCTGCTCCAGTAGGACCTACTATAGCAATCTTTTGACCAGGTTTAACATTAACACTAAAGTCTTTTATTATAGTTTTACCAGGATCATAACCAAATTTAACATTCTTAAATTCAATTTCACCTTTAACTTTTGATTTATCCAAATGTCTACTAATATCTTTTTGATCTGTCATTTCTTTTTCATCTAAGAATTCAAATACTCTTTCTGACGCAGCAGCAGTAGATTGTAAACTACTCATAGCTTGAGCAATTTGATTTAATGGATTACTAAACATTCTAACATAAATCATAAACGCTACTATAACACCAAATGATATTACATTGTTCATTGTAAGTAATGCACCAACAATACAAACAGCAACATATCCCAAGTTTCCAACAAATCCCATAATAGGATGCATCATACCAGATAAGAACTGACTTTTTCTGTTTGTTTCATACATTCTATCATTTAATTTTTGGAATTCTTTAAAAGATTCTTCAACTCCATTATAAACTTTAACTACAGTATGACCAGAATACATTTCTTCAATATAACCATTCATATCTCCTAAAACTTCTTGTTTTGCAATAAAATATTTTTGTGACTTACTTAATATTAAGAACATTAATGCTAAACCAACTACACAAGATAATACAGCTGTAATAGCCAATATCCAGTTAGTTACAAACATCATTGTCAATGAACCAATAAATAATGTAACACTAGTAATAATTGTTGCCAAACTATTATTTAAATTAAATGCTACAGTATCAACATCATTTGTTACTCTAGATAATACATCTCCAGTCTCATGACTATCAAAGTATTTTAAAGGCAACTTATTAATTTTTCTACTAATATTATCTCTTAGTTTATTAGCAAATCTATTTGAAACTGTAGTTAATGAATAACTTTGAATATAACTAAATAATGCACTAATAAGATATAATCCACCCATAAATATAGCTAAATTCTTAATAGCTTCCATATCCATTTTAGGTTTAACTAAACTATAAACAGATTCAGGTAACTTATCCATTACAGCAAGCATTTTATTTTGATCAGTTTCAGTACTTAATTGTGAAGTTAACCTCAATGTTTCAATTTGATCCTTAACAGGAATAATTACTCCATCAATTTCTATATCTACTAAAACTTGTTCTAACCTTGTACAAGCCTGTTTCATTCCTTCTTCATCAATACTTGAAGCATAACCAAAACAAGCTACCGGCAATCCAAAGTTTTCTTCACCTATATTAGCATTTATTTCTTCTCCAATAGTTTGCATCATCTTAGTATCAGGTACTAATCCTTCACCAATTAAATCAGCAAACTTTGATAATCTATTTGGAGCTATTAAAGCAAGTATTGCACTTATCATAGCTAAAGTTAAAGCCATAATCATAATAGCTTTCCATGGTTTTAAATTTTTTAATAATCTTATCATAGAACCTTTAAAATCTTTTGACTTTTCAAAGTTTCCAGGTCCTCTTCCTCCAGGTCTAGGCATCTTTTAATTCCTCCTCTGAAAGTTGTGATAAAGCAATTTCTTTATAAACATCACATGTCTTAAGTAACTCTTTATGAGTTCCTATTCCGACACATTCGCCTTCATCAAGTACAACTATTTTATCAGCATGTATAATAGTACCTATTCTTTGAGCAACTATCATACTAGTAGCATCTTTAGTATATTTCTTTAATTCTTTTCTTAATGTAGCATCAGTCTTATAATCTAATGCTGAGAAAGAATCATCAAATATATATATTTCTGGATCTCTAGCAATAGCTCTAGCAATAGCTAATCTTTGCTTTTGACCACCAGATACATTAGTACCACCTCTAGCTATATGAGCTTGATAATTATCTTCCATCTTTTCAACAAAGTCTTTACCTTGAGCTACTTTAATAGCCTCTTTAACTTTATCTAATTTAATCTTTCCTTTACCATTATCCCCATATCCAACATTTTCTTCTACTGTTCCAGTAAACATGATTGCTTTTTGAGGTACATAACCTAATTTATTATTTAAAGCTTCAGTAGTATATTCCTTAACATTAATACCATCTACTAATACTTCACCTTCAGTTACATCATAAAATCTAGGTACTAAATTAATTAATGTAGACTTACCACTACCTGTAGATCCTATAAATGCAATAGTTTCTCCTTTATTAACCTTAAATGAAATATCTTTTAATACACATTCATCAGCATCAGGATACTTGAATGAAACATTTCTAAATTCGACAGTGCCAATTTCTTCTGTCTTTCCATTAAATGTACCTTCTACTACACTTATTTTTTCATCTAATACCTCATTAATACGTTTGGCAGAAATCTGTGCTCTTGGTACCATCATGAATATCATAGACAGCATTAAAAATGACATAATAACATGCATTCCGTAACTAGAGAACACTACCATATTACTAAATAAGTTAATCTTATCTAACATACCAGCGTTACTAATTAGTATAGCTCCTATAATATAAATACCCAATACTAGTCCATGATTTATTAAATTCATTATAGGATTCATCAATGCAAAACATCTTTGATTAAATAATTGCATCTCAGTTAATTCATCATTAACATCTTTAAACTTATTAGTTTGATATTTTTCAGCATTAAATGCTCTAATTACTCTAATACCAGATAAATTTTCTCTAGTAACACCATTTATCTTATCAATTAATTTTTGTACCTTAGCAAATCTAGGTAATACAATAATCATTAATATAACTACTACTGTTAATAATATAGATACACAACAAGCAACTAGTATAGACCACTCAAATCCTTTATCTAATATCTTAAATATTGCACTAACAGCCATAATTGGAGCTTTTACCATAGCTTGTAGCCCCATACCGACTAACATTTCAACTTGCATTACGTCATTAGTAGTTCTAGTAATTAAACTACTAGTAGAAAACTTCTTAACTTCTTGAATTCCCATATTTTCTACTTTTTCAAATATTCTTTTTCTTATATTAGCAGAGAAACCAGAAGCAACTCTAGCAGCAAAGAATCCTGTTACTATATTACATACTAAACTTATTAGTGCACATAGTATCATCATTCCACCTTGTTCTAAGATTTCACTCATCTTACTACCTTCAGTTTGAACAAGTCTAGTAATACCACTCATGTAATCAGGTATTCTAAGTTCTAACCATACATGAGAAGCAACTAAAGTAATACAAATTAAAGCATATATAATTTCTCTTTTTCTTAAATTCTTTAATAACTTTATCATATTTAAATCCTTTCTAAATTCTTTCTTATCTTATCAACTACTTGAGTAAACACTAGATATTCTTCATCACTAATTCCATCCATAACAATATCACTAGTATATTTTCTATCTTTCTTTAGAAAATCAACCATCTCTAAACCTTTATCAGTTAATACTAAATAATTTATTCTAGAATCATGTTCACTAGTTTGTCTTCTTACTAAACCATTCTTTTCCATAGTGCTAATTATTGAAGACATAGTAGACTTATTACATGACATACTACTTTCTAAATCTTTTTGACATAAAGGTTCACTACTCTTATAAATAGTCATAATTATTCTTGCATGCATAGGAGTTATATCTATATTCATACTTTTATATCTATTAGATATTGCTTTAAATATATCACCATTTATTATCTTTATTTCATGAATTAATGACTTCTTTTCCATCTAACTCACCTCAACTAGTTCGATATCGAACTATAACATTATAACTCTATCTTTTATTATATTCAACCAATAAAAAAAGAGATTAATAATTTTTCATAATCTCTTCACATTTCTATTTTAGAAATTCTAAATATCCTTCTTCAACATTACTTACTACTCTAGCCTTCATACCATTAATCATAGTAAATGATGGTTTAACATGTCCAATGTCAAAGTTAAATATACACTTTACATCTTCTAAAGAATTCTTAATAGCATCTTCATATTTCATATCCGTAAATGTATTTGGAAAACATACCTTACCTATTATCACTGCATTAGCATACTTAAACCATCCTGCATTCTTAAATTGTAGTAAGGTATTGTATAATCCTTCACTAGTCATACTAAATACATCAAAGTACCATATAAATCCATCGTCTTTATATTTTTCTAAGAACTCATTAGTCTTATCAAACTTAGTACCTATAATATCTTTTAGTACTTCTATACATCCACCTATTAAGATACCTTTTTCATCAACGTCACCATTTATATTAATCCACTCATTAGGTGTATTCATCTCATCACTAAATGATTCACCTTCTCTAAAAGGATATCTATTTTGTTTAACTAAATTACCTTTTAATATCTCAAAGTAATTTAAATAAGATTCATGTAAATCATCTTCATTAAATCCAGACATATTACAAGGACTATACACAGTAGCCATATCATAATTAGTAGTTAATATATATAGTAAACTAGTAGGATCACTACTACCTGCTAACCATTTTACGTTATTAGTAAGTATACTAAAGTCAACTTCAGTTAACATATCGTAAAGAAAATCTCCACCACTAGCTATTGCTACCATATCAGCATTAGTATTTAGAAATAAACTTTCTAACTCTCTTGCTCTCGTTACTTTATCACTACTTACTACTCCATCTGTTCTTACATTAGGAGTTTCTATTATATGGAAACCTTGCTTCTTAACATTACTAATACTTTTCTCATATTTTTCTATCTTTTTTAATACACCAGCACTACAAGCAGTAATACCTATAGTACCATTATCATCTAAATATTTAGGAAATATCATAATAACACCTCTAATTTATTATAACAAAAAAAGTTCCATTATTTGGAACTTTATTACTTACAAGTAAAGCCGATAGATTCATAATCTTTTGTAAAATCTTCTGGTGATACTTTATCAGCACCTTTTTCTTTATCTTTATCAGTAGGTTTATTTACTGATGTTATTGTAATTGAATCATCATCCATTTTTACATCAGCACCTATATCATTGTTTTTATAATCATTAAAATATTTTTCTCTTTGTGATTCATTTAATTTAGATAAATCTATCTCTGTAATTGTTGTAATTTTACTAATTTTATTAAACCAATAGTTAACTTTAAGAGTAGCAGTTACTTTAACTCCTCCACTTTCCTTAGAGTTAGTACAAGTAATAGTCTTAGAACATACTAAGCAAAGTACAACTGCAATTACTATTAAAACAGCAGCACCTATAATAAATAGTTTCTTAACATCAAATTTTAATTTTGGTTTCATAGATAAATCTGTTTGTGGCATTGGTTGAGCTATAGGATTTCCCATTGCATTAACACCATTTAAACTATTATTAAAACTTGGACCATCATTACTATTCATCATTATTGTTTGTTGATTATCCATTGGATTTCCATTATTCATAGAATTCATAGGATTATTTCCCATAGGTCCCATTGGATTCATCGGACCATTATTTCCCATAGGATTACTTTGCCCCATTGGATTCATTGGATTTCCTTGATTCATTGGATTTCCATTATTCATTGGATTTTGTGGTCCACCCATTGGATTCATAGAATTCATTGGGTTATTTTGACTCATAGGATTCATTGGGTTACCTTGATTCATTGGGTTACCTTGACTCATTGGATTCCCTTGATTCATTGGATTACCCATCGGATTCATAGAATTCATTGGATTTTGTTGAGCACCTAAGAAACCTTGGTTAGCACCTGTCATACCATTATTCATTGGATTTCCTTGTCCACCCATTGGAGGAACAGGATCTTGATGTAATGGACCAGCATATTGATTTGCTGCCATATCTTTATTCATAAACATACCATTGTTTATTGGGTTACCTTGATTCATTGGGGTTCCGTTATTCATTGGATTTTGTGGTCCACCCATTGGATTCATAGGATTCATAGGATTCCCTTGATTCATAGGATTCCCTTGATTCATTGGATTCCCTTGATTCATTGGATTTCCTTGATTCATAGGATTTCCTTGGTTCATAGTGTTTCCATTATTCATTGGATTTCCATTTGCCATCGGATTCATCGGATTCATAGAAGAAACCGGATTCATTGGATTACCAGGGATTTGCTGAGCAGATTGCATAGGATTATTCCCCATCATACCAGGTGTTCCACTACCAAAATTACCACTATTATTGTTATTATTTAAATTATTTGGTTGAGTATTAGGAGTACCTTGACCATAACCAAGACTATTAAAAAATCTTCCTCCACTCATAATATCACACTACTTCCATATCTTCCTATAATACTAGTATACCACAAGTATTTATAAAAATTTAATTATTAATTTTCTTTAACTTTATTTTGTATATAATTATATACTTCTTGCCAACTCTCTACTCTATCAATATTTTTCAACTTCTTAGTAAATAAAGTACCAAATTGTAATGTATCTATACCTGCTTTATGAACAGCTCTACAATTATCATTATTATCATCAATAAATACATCAATACCTTCTACTAAACATTGTTGGTCTTTTCTCTGAATATTAACGAGTAACTTATCATAAGGAACCTTATTAACTTTTAAAAAATCATAACTTATTTTATAAGGTTCTACAAACTCTTGAGGATTTCTTGCAGTAATAAAAATAATCTCATGACCTTCTTCTTTTAGCTTACTAATTACTTCTAAAGCTCCATCTCTAACAGGAGTCAACTTAGCACATACTGGTAAACTTTCAGATACAAAATGAGCATAATCTGGAAATACCTTATTTAACTTTTTATAAGTAGGTAATTCTTCATACAACTTACTTAAACTAACACCATATCTAACCGCAACCATAGGTAATAGCATTTCATATGTATAAGTTATTGTGTCATCAATATCTATTCCTATTCTCATTACTTCACCCTCTATTTATTCCTCTTCTGATACTTCTTCTTCAGCTTCTTGTTCTTCAGTTTGTTTTATATATTCTTCTGGAACATAATACTTTTGTTTAACTACAAAGCCTTTCTTAGTAAATAAATTCAAACTAAAATAAGTTAAACAAATTAAATCTCCAAAGAATATAACAAAGAATACTATGTTAAATGTAAATATTCTAATTAAAATAATAAGAAATATTAAACAAAATATAAAACCAAAAATACACTTAGCTTTACTAGGTCTATAATATGTTTCTACATTAACTTTTTTCTTAGAACTCATTTGTTCATATTTTTCTAAAAAGTTATCTAGTATATTCTTCTTATCATCGTTCATAATACCACCCTTTTAATAATACAATATATTCATTATTAAATAAATTACTTTCTCTTATAATCATTACTATAATATCTTATTAATATAGCATTAATTATAGTTTGTAATATTATTGTAATACCAAATAGTAATGCTCCTATTATTTGATCTGTTAATAAACATACTACTATCATAAATATCATAATATATGTCATAACTATCAATGTAATTACATCAGCTTTACCCTCTATTATTAAACTTCTTGTACTATCTTGTACTTCATTATTCTTATATAACAATATAACAGCAATAATAAATATGATAAAACCAATTAAAAATAGTAATCCACCTACCAGCTTCATACTATTTAAAATGTTACTATTTAAATTAACATTAGAAAAGAAAGCTTCTAGTAGTGGTATTTTCTTTAAACTAGAACAAAACAATAATATCATTCCTGTTAAATACATTACCAAGCCTATTGCAAAGAATAACATAGTTAACATACTTGTCTTTCTTTTCTTTCTATTCATACATTACTTCCTATCTATTCATAATGTAATATTATTTTCTAATATTCCTTATATTCTATTTCTTCAGTAAATGAATCATCTATTGTACGCATTTTATTATTTAATAAACTTGCTAATTGTTCTAAATCTATATTTTTCATATTAGTTAATACACATTTAACTGCTTCATTAGATACAACAAGTTTAACTACATTACCTGCACTATTAACTGTTCTAACTATACTCTTTACAGTTTTTAATTCTATTTCTTGTGAATCTTTACCAGCTTCTTCATATATTAATGATGTTCCAGAAATATAATAATTATTAGGTATTACTCTCTTTTGAACTACTGGTTTTGCAGGTTCTTTTTCATCTTTAACTTCTGCAATAACTTCTTTTAATACATCTTTAATTACTTTTTTTATTTCATCTTCATTTAATGAAGCTCCATTAGTTTCATTTTTAACTTTTTGAACTATAGCTTCTTCCATTTTTGATACAGCTGGTGATTTTTCAATCACTGGTGTCGGAGTTGCAACTACAGCAACTGGAGTTTGTTCTGGATCCGGATTCTTTATTGAAGATGCAACAGCTGTTTCGGCAACTGGTGCTGGTTCTACTTTAGGTGCTACTGGTTCAGGTACTGGTTCAGGTTCAGGAGTAGATACAGTTTCAACCACAGGTTGTTCTTCAACAATTGGTGCTGGTTCTTCTACAACTTCTTCTTTAACAACAGTCTTAACTGGTGCTTCAACAACTTCTTCAGGAGTTGGTTCATATTTAGCTACATCAGTATCATCAGTAACAATCTTTAATTGTTGAGTATTACCAACTACACCAATAACAGCAGTTTCAAATTCAACATCATCATCGTCATCATTTTTCTTAAATAACTCAAATAAACCTAAAATACATAAAGCTAATCCAATAACAGGGAAAATAAATATTAACTTATTAGTCTTAAATGGTTGTACAGATGAAGGTTGTTTTTCATGATAATAAAGTGATACTTTATCTCCTACTTGTATTTCTCCCTTATACATATAATTATCATATTTATATGGTTGACCATTAACATCATAATTAACAACTAACTTAACTTTACCAGTAGATGTACGTTTTGTATCTACTTCTACTACTTCGGCAGATATCTTAATTAAGTCACTTTCAGCACTTACTATATATATACAAATGATCAAAGATAAAAGAAGTAAAATACCAATTACTAAAAATAATACACTTCTTAGATTTGTTTCTTTTTGAGTCATTACAAACACCTCTTTATTATTCTATTAAATTATATCACAAGACAATAAAAAAAGTATATAAATATCTATATACTTTCTTAAATCATTAATAAACAATTATTGAGTTAAGCATAAATTCATCATTAACAATACTTATACATAATTTTACTCTATAACTTAATACAACATTCTTAGTTGCATCCATTTCTTCAATTAATACAGTAAAGTAATACTTATCACCTATTTGTACAAATGATTCATTACTTAATTTATAATTCTCATTTAATTCATTTACTACTCTACCATATAAGTATTCACCATTTATCTTATATGGAGCACCTACTTTATATATTACTTGATCATTTAATTCTACACCAGTAATTTGTTTATAATAATCAATAAAATAATTATACTTTATAGAATAAGCTCCTACTTCATATAAACCATTTATATTAGTATTATATTTTTTATTTTCTTTATCTCCATATCTTTCTAATAGATAATAAATAAATTTAAATTTAGTTATTTCATCTTTAAATAAATCATCAGAATTTCTTTTATCATCAGGTATTAAATGACCAGTACTATCAGCATATACATTATGTAATACATAATTAAAGTTTTCTAAGAACTCTGCTCCTTTAGTTTCATCTATTGTTAATTTAATTTCTTCCTTTTCTACAGGTTTAACAGGTTCTTTCTTATCATCTTTATCTTCTTTATTATCTTTAACAGGTTCTTTTTGTTCTGTTGCTTGTTTACCTTCATTCTCAGGTGACATTTGTATTCCAACAACATAACTTATAACAACT
Source organism: Bacillota bacterium (assembly GCA_015059245.1). The sequence goes on along the minus strand of SVAU01000009.1, from coordinate 23,678 downwards.
GCAACAACTAAATATAAAATAACTCCAATTAATACTGGAATATTAAATAATCCTTTATTCTCTTCTTTATTTTCTTCTTTTTTATCTATATTAGTAGTTGGATTATCTTCAACTTTAACTACATTTTCTTTTTCAGTATCCACTTTACAACACCTCTTATCATATACAAGTATATCATTTTATTAAAAATAAAAAAAGTATATAAAACTTTATATACTTTATTTTATTTTCTTTTTTTCTTGTTGTTCTTTATATCTCATATGCGCTTGATAATACATATCATTATAATAAATCATTCCATTTTCAGGATCATAATAATCAGCAAACATACTATCTACAATATATTCTTCTAATGGTTTGGTCATCTTACTAGGATCAAACACTCTTACTCTTCTTCGAATATTCATATAATTCATATATTGTTCAAATTCTCTATTATATAAAAGTACATCACCATCAGGACTCATCATTTGTGCAACCATTTCTTTATATTCAGGTGTATATTCCATTCTATAACAATCAGTATAATACATCATAAATTCTTCAGTAGACATACATCCATCTTTTTGTACATCTTGTAATGGAAATAAGTCTATTAATTCTTTAAATGCTTGAAATGTATCATTTCCCTTACCTGGTACTATAGGTATTTTAAATCCAATACCACCCCAAGTAAGTCCAAATCTTTTATCTCCTAAACATAATGATTCAAACAACGCTTGATTCTCAGGTGAAAACTGATTAATTGTTATCCATGAAAAATCATTATCATAATTATTAGTCATCTTAGTAAAGATATTTTTACTCCATAGTAATTTACAAGCTTCCAAGTTTTCAGGAATAATAAATTCTTCAGGATTACTCATAACTAATTTCATATCTACTACACTATATTGGTAAGCTCGCTCACTAGGCATTTCTACATCTCCCCTAAGGTGTTAATCTATTTGGACCTCTAAATAAGAACATCGTTTCTTTTAAAGTACTTGTTCCTAAAAGTAACATAGTTAATCTATCCACTCCAAGACCAAATCCTCCATGCGGTGGACAACCATACTTAAAGAATTCTAAGTAGAACTTAACATCTTCTCCTAATCCTTTTTCTTCTGCCTGTCTACATAATACATCATATCTATGTTCTCTTTGTGCACCTGTTGTAATCTCAGTACCTCTCCATATTAAATCATAACCTTGTGGTACTTCATTTTCTCTCATATGATAGAAAGCTCTTTTAGTTTTAGCAAAGTCAGTTATGAATATAAATTCATGTCCATAAACTTCCATAGCATATCTTGCTGCTAACTTTTCAGCTTCGCTATTCATATCTCCTACATCAGTAGTTGGTATTTCATAACCATATCTACTATTTAATTCCTTATATAAATCTTGTAACTTAATTCTAGGAAATGGTTTTGTAGGAACGATTACTTCCATATTATACTCATTTTTTATTTGATTACCATACTTTTCTTTAACTTTTGTTAAAGCTGCTATTAAAATATCTTCTTCTAGTTCCATTACATCTTCATACGAATCAATATAACTAAACTCTAGGTCAAATCCAGTAAATTCAGTAGCATGTCTATTTGTATTAGAATTCTCTGCTCTAAACACTGGACCTACTTCAAATACTTTTTCCATACCAGCGGCTATTGCCATTTGTTTATAAAACTGTGGACTTTGTGCTAAGAATGCTTTACCTTTAAAGTACTTAACTTCAAATACATCACTTCCTGATTCAGATGCAGCACCTATTAATTTAGGTGTATGTATTTCATCGAATCCTTGTTTATAAAGATAGTCTCTCATAGCTTCCACTAAACAACTTTGTACTTTAAACATTAATGAATTTTTATTATTTCTTAAGTCTAAGAATCTATAATCCATTCTGGTATCTAAGTTAGTACCATTTAAATCTTTATAATTTATTGGTAATTCTTCTACTGGTTCACTTGTTACTTCTATACTGCTAGGTATTACTTCTAATCCCCCTAGTTTAACTTTTTCATTTTCAAGTATTTTACCTGTTACTTTAACTGTACTTTCTACTTTTAAATTCGTAACTATTTTATTTAATTCCTCTAAACTACCGTCTTTTTCTAATGTTACTTGTACACTACCAGATTTATCTCTTAAGATAAGAAACTGTACATATTGTAAGTCTCTTACCTTATCAACAAATCCATGTAATTCTAATGTCTCATTATAGTGTTTATTTAGTTCTGAAAAATTAATTTTCTTCATTTTTCTTTTCTTCTCTTAAAGCTAAACCTAGTTCAACTAATTGTGCTTCATCTACACTACTTGGACATTCACACATTAAATCAGTAGCACTTGCAGTTTTAGGGAATGCAATAACATCACGAATGTTTTCAGTTTCAGCAAGTAACATAACTAATCTATCTAAACCAAGTGCAAATCCACCATGTGGAGGGCAACCATATTTTAAAGCATCAACAAAGAAACCAAATTTATTTTGAATATCTTCATCTGTTAATTCTAATGCTTTAAACATAGTTTCTTGTACTTTTTCATCATGGATACGAATTGATCCACCACCAGCTTCATAACCATTGATAACAATATCATAAGCTTTACTATAACAATTAGCTTTATCTGTTAATAACTTATCAACATCTTCATCTTTTGGACTAGTAAATGGATGGTGGCAAGCCATATATCTTCCCTCTTCTTCACTATATTCAAATGAAGGGAAATCAGTAACCCATAATAACTTATAGTCTCCTGCTTTAATTAGATTTAAATCTCTAGCTAATTTACATCTTAATGCACCTAATGCAACCTTAACAGTTTTATAAACTCCACTAACTATTAATACTAAGTCGTTATTTTCTACACCTAAAGTTTCTCTAACACCATTAACTTCAGCTTCACTCATTACTTTAAAGATTGAACCACTTACTTCATCTTGATATTTTAAGTAAGCTAATCCACTAGCTCTATATGTCTTAACATAATCAGTTAATTTATCTAAATCTTTTCTAGAATACTTATCTGCAACATCTTTAACAACGATAGCATTAATTATTCCGCCTTCATTAATTACATTCTTAAATACAGTAAATTCAGTATCTTTAAATACTTCAGTAATATTTTGTATTTCCATACCAAATCTTAAGTCTGGTTTATCAGAACCATACTTATCCATAGCATCATCATATTTCATTCGCATTAAAGGAAGTTCAACTTCTATACCTTTAACATCTTTAAAAATACTAGCTACTAAGTTTTCACCTAACCACATTACTTGATCTTCATCAACAAATGACATTTCTACGTCTATTTGAGTAAACTCAGGTTGTCTATCTGCTCTTAAATCTTCATCTCTAAAACATTTAGCTATTTGGAAATATCTTTCAAATCCAGATACCATTAATAATTGCTTAAATATTTGAGGTGATTGAGGTAATGCATAGAACTTACCTTTATTAACTCTACTAGGTACTAAATAGTCTCTAGCTCCTTCAGGAGTACTCTTACATAATATAGGAGTTTCTACTTCTAAGAAATCTAAACTATTTAAGAATTTTCTAGTAGCAAATGTTACATCATTTCTAATAACAAAATTATTTTTTAATGATTCTCTTCTTAAGTCTAGATATCTATATTTTAATCTAGTATCTTCTAAAGCATTAGTTTCATCTTGTATAGCAAATGGAACTTCTTTTGATTTATTAATAAGTTCTAATTTACTAACTTCTACTTCTATTTCTCCTGTTTCAATCTTCGTATTTTTGCTTTCTCTTTCTACAATCTTACCTGTTACTTTAATTACGTATTCATTCTTTAAAGATTCAGCAACACTATAGTATTCACTTTCTGGTCTTACTACTACTTGCATAATTCCTGTTCTATTTCTTAAATCAATAAATACTAAACCTCCAAGATTTCTTACTTTAGAAACCCATCCAGTTAAAGTAACTTCTTCTCCAACATTTTTAATGTTGTAATGTTTAAAACTTTCTAACATATTTCTTCTCCCTTTCTTTTTTTTTAAATAAAAAACAGTTAATCATCCACAAGGGACGAATAACTGTTAAATCCGCGGTACCACCCAAATTATTATGTTAAACATAATCTCTTTATATATAACGGCTATTAACCGGACTAGATATGTATTCTCTAATCAACTCCTGAGTGTCTTCCTATATACTTCATATTAGCTCACACCAACCGCTAACTCTCTTTGAAATTCATACATAGTACTCTTCTCAATCAACATTTATAACGCTATTTTAATCTTAATTATGACGTTTGTCAAATTATTTATTTGTTTCTCTATCTTTTTTAGCAACTTCTACTACTTCATTAATAGGTATTAAGAATTTATTAAGTAATTCGTTAGAATTATAAACAATATCAGCCATATAAACATTACAATATTGTCTTACACATTCTGGATCAGTAGAATCAAATTCTCTTCTTCCACAAAACATATAAACTAAATCCATTACTGTCATTATTTCTTCTATAACTTCAGTAGGACATTTAGTTCTTAAACTTACATAAGCCATATTTTGTTCATTTACTTCTTTAGATTCTTTATTTAATCTATTTAATTCCCAAATAGCAAAATCACTCTTTTTTAAAGTAGATACATCATCATATTCTTTTCCTAATTCTTTATACCATATTCTTATTAAAGGAGCATTATATTCATCTACTACTTCATTAAGTCTTTTATTAGATAGTACATCTTTAAAGAATACTTTTCTCACCCATAATATTTCATTCTCAATATTATTCTTAATATATTGAATTCTATTTAAATGTTCTGAATAAGCTCTCATACTACCCCTCTTTTATTTTATTTAAATTACCTTTTAAACATATTACTTTCCAACCAAGTAATTCATCATCATATGGATGATATATATCATTAAGTAAGAATACTTTCTTATTATGAAAGAAACCAAATGCTATTTCAGCAAATGTGTTTGGTCCTATATAATTAGGAATACCATTCTTAGTAGCATTTACTACTAATATAATTCCATTATTAGGGTCTACTATTCTATTAAAATGTGCACGAGATGCAATTAACTTATCTTCACCTCTCATACATTCTTCAGGAAGTAATACATTATAACCTAATCCTCTAAGTCTTTCACTTATCTTCACTATTTCATTTTTAAATTTCATACTTCCACATAATACAACATTTTTATTAGGATCTATCTTTACTTCTTCATCACTTATTTCAGTTATTTGATTTCTAATAATATCATCAACTGGATTAACTATTGTTTCTTGTGAAGTAACTTCTTCAGTAGTAACTTCTTCTGTTACTTCACCACCCATAATTAAGTTATATATTTCTACTAAGAAACAACATTCTTTTTCAAGTATTACACATATCTTAATTATGTTTTCTATCTTTTTATTAACATCTTTAGTACTAGTTAATTCTTTTCTTAAAGCATTAATCTTATTAGCAGCAACTTCTCCATAGATATTTTCTAAATCAGGTATTTTATCAAATGATTTTTCATACCATTTAATCCAATCTTCTTTTGTCATACCAGATTCTTTAAAATAATCTTCTTGATATTTTTCTAATTCTTCAAATGTATTTAGTTCTTCATCTTTAACTACTTCAATTAAGTGATCAACTAAGTATTCATTATCTTCAAATTTACAAGCATCTAGTTCTTCCCATAAATTCATAAGACATCCCTCTTCCATTCTTCCATTATAAAAAGTGTATATTATCATTATACACTATTTATTACGATATATCATCACTCCAGAGTCGGAATTTTCAAATTTTTCAAAACTATACTCATCTTCATGGAAGAAATCTATCGCCTGTTGTTGTATCTTATACATGTATGTTAATACCATACCTTGTTCACTTAATGGTAATTCTTCTACTGCTTTTTTATATCTTTCTTTATTAACATAATAAACTATATTAGATAAATAAACTATGTCATAAGGTACATTAAATGTACTTGCTATATCAAGTATATCTCCTTCATGAGTTCTAATAGTAACACTACCTATTACTTTTCTTAATTTATTATACTCGTCATCACTTTGTAAGTATTTATTTTGATTTATAGCAGTTGCTGGTATATAAGTTTCACTACTAAATAATGTTGAATTATACACTTCTTTCCATTCAAAGAAGTTAAGTAATCCATCCCAAAAATCTAATACTTCATCTTCTAAGTATACTCTAATACTATCATACATATCTTCATATACTTCGTCTCTACCACAAGCCCCATAAAAGAAATCTATATATTCTTCTCTACTTAATGCTTGTATAGCTGCTATCTTTAAAAATAAAAAGTATTTAGGGAATCTACTTATATCAAATGCATCTATTTCTTTAGTACCCTCAAGTATTCCACATAGTATTTGATCTCCAGAAGCAATAACACTAAGCATTCTTTTTTTATTAGTTAAAAACTTATGATAATCTTGTATTCTTTCATTACTTATCTTATATATTGCAGAAGTATTATGAAACGGATCTTTATCACCAAAGTTATATTTAACTCTACTAACTACTTGTTGTGCAATAACTACATCACTCATAGTAATCCCCCTTAACAAGGATGTATTATAACACAATAAAAAAAGATTACCAAAGTAATCTTATTCTACTATTTTACAACCACAGAATTCACAATTAATTGATTTAGCTGTTGGTGCGTTACAATGTGGACAATGTGAAGGTAATTCACTTACCATTCTTTGCTCTTTTATTGCTAATTCATGATTAACATTAGCTTGATCAATTTCTCTTTGCATAGCATCTGCTTGTGCTTGGTTTTGCATTTGAAGTTGTGTTCTTTGAGCTTGTACTTGTGCTTGTAACTCATTTTGTCTTGCTTGATTTTTAGCATTCATTTCATTTGTTATACCTTGAGTTGCACCCTCAATTACATCTCCAACACTTTCACCTATTGCATTACCAATTGCATTACCTGCATTATGCATTATTGTTCCAAATAATCTATCAAACATACTACTCGCCTCCGCTATATTACAAATAAATTATATCATAAGTAATTACATTTAAAATAGATTTTTATCTTTACTATACAAAAAAACGACTATTAGTCGTTTAATTCATCTTCACTTAATACTTTAAGTATCTTACTCATAGCACTTGCAACTACCTTACAACTACTACTTAAGAATTCTTCATAAGTAACTACATTATCATTATTAGGTACATCAGATATACTTCTAATAATTAAGAATGGTATATGAGATAAGTAACATACTTGAGCTATACTAGCTCCTTCCATTTCTACACATAATGCATTAAACTTACTATTTATTTTTTCACTCATCCAAGTTTCTGTACAAAATATATCACCAGATGCAATAACACCTTTTAAATGAGAAATATTCTCTTCTTCAAATACTTTACTAGAAACTGAAAGTAAGTATTCATCAGTAGCAATACTTTCTCCTACACCGGGAATAAATCCTTTAGGATGATTAAATGCTGTAATATCAAAGTCATGTTGTACTAATTTTTCACCAAGTACTATATCTCCTACTTTAAGTGTTTTATCTATACCACCAGCAACTCCTATATTAAATATATAATCTACTTTAATATTATCTATTAATATTTGTGTAGTTCTAGCAGCATTAACTTTACCTATACCACTCTCTACTAAAACACAATCTATACCATTAATCTTTCCTTCATAAAATTTAAGATTAAATATATCATATTCTTTTTCTAATACTAAGTATTCTTTTAATGCTAGAAGTTCTTCTTCCATAGCAAATATAATTCCAACTTTTTCCATAATATCACCACATCTAAATTATAATCTATTTGTTCTTAAGTTCCAACATTTTATTAAATAATATTCCATGAGATTTAGTAATTTCTTCCCTACTTATTATTTCTTTTATTTCAGGAATACTCATATACTTAACAAATTCTACTTCTTCCTCTTGGACTACTATATCTTTTATATCTACATCTTTCTTTAAGTAATACATAAATCTAATAGGTTTATCATATAACATAAATCCTAAGTATTCTAATTCATTAGAATCTACTTCTACACCTAATTCTTCTTTTATCTCTCTAAGTATTGAAGTTAAATGTGTTTCACCTGCATCAACATGTCCACCAGTAGATGAGTATTCACTTCCCTTTTCTACTGAAGTCTTTTGCATTAGAAATTCACCTTTACTATTTTCTATAAAAACTACAACAACACCTATATGTTCATTATCACCAAGTACTACTGATTTATCTCCTCTTGGAACAACTCTTTCAGTTACATTACCTTCATTATCATAAACATTTAATAATTCCATTTTATCCCTCTTTTACAACAGGTCTTTTTACTACATGTCTCTCAAACTTAGTATTCTTTTCAATTTCTCTTACTAATTCAATACACTTAGTTTGGAATTCTTCTAATGTACCATCATTTACTAAATCTAAGTCATATTCTATTTCATCAACTAAGCTTTCAGTAACGTGTGCTTTTTGATCTTTACTTAATTTAGAACTATAACCTGGTCTAGTAACATGTACAGTAACAGTTTCTGGATAAGCTAACTTAACAGCAGCAAACTCTTCTGGTAATCTTCCATCACTAATTGTAATAATATCAAAATATCTAGAATAGATATCTATATCTTGTATTATTCTCTTAATAAAGAAATACTCATCTATTTGTTTTCTTATTAATTCAGTACCCAAATCTTGTAATAACTGTCTTGGTTTAGTTTCGTTATCTCCATCCCATTTAGCTATCTCTTTAGCATACATCTTAATATAATAAGATATTTGTATATTAACTACATCTAATCCTCTACTTCTATAGTATTCATCAATATACTCAGCTGCAGTATCCTTTCCACTATTCGCCTTACCACCTATAAATATTATTTTCATAAACTACCTCTTTCTAATTCATAATATATAAATTCTTTATTATTACTATCTTTTTCTATAAATCCATTCTTAGTTAATACTTTTATCGAAGCTATATTTTCACTCTTAGAATAAGCATATAACTTATTTAGATTTAACTTATTAAATGAAATATCTATTAATAATTTTATTACTTCACTACAATATCCATTACCTGTATAATCACTATCAAATATATATGATATTTCTGCTTTATCATCAGTAATCTTTAAACCAATAAAACCTATTCTTGTATTATCAAGTAATACTGTTAGTGAATTCTTTTTATTACTTAAGAACTCTAATCTTTCATCTCTACTTTTATTCTTAATTCCACCTAAGTACTTTTGAGTACTATCTTGTTTATCCATCTTTAAGATTAAATCAATATCATCAATACTTGTATCTACTATCATTAATCTTTCTGTATATAATGGTAATAATTCTTTCATAAATACCTCTTTTTATAGATAAAAAGCCAATAGATTAATTCTATCGGCTACCTTTTCAAATATCTATACTAATAATAACAAAATAATCATTTCACTACAACAAATAAAAATATATTTTTTTATTATATTTATATAATCTGATTTTATATTACTTGTTAATAACTCATATATTTATCCACAAGAAAAAGTTAAGTATTTCTACTTAACTTATATTTCTTAAATAGTCCATGTATTCAACATGTTCATTAATAGCTTTAACAAAATCATTTACATTATTTAACTTTGATAAAGCAACTTCCAAATGTTTTCTTCCAGGCATTAATACATGATGATCTATTATAAGAATATTTTCTATTACATCATTTCTTACACCAAGTTCTCTTAAGTATAATATTGAAGATTCTAATCTCCCCATACAGTTGATTATACTTTCTAATTCACCTTTAGTTAAATTATCTTTTACTTCTTCAACTACTTCTTTAGAGATTCCAATTTTAATCAAGTATTCCATAACTAACACCTCCAAAATTGAATCCACGAGCAAATTCTTCTAATACTTTTAATTCTTCATCAGTATAATAACTATTATAAATAAGAGCATACATTAGTAGATTACTTAAATCTCCTTCATTCATATGTCCACTCATAGTCATTAAATACCATATTCTTCTAAATTTATGTCTAGATACTAATACACCATTTATAGCATATGTAGCTTCATTATCTACTCTAACCATAGGATTAGCATCCATACTATCCATTACTGAATCATTTTTCATCTTAGCTAATAACTTTTTATTATCAGAATTATTAACAAATTCAATAATACTATCAGGTACTTGACTATAATATTTATTTAAGTTATTTCTATTAACTACAATATTTAAATTATATGGTTCAGGAGAATTTCTTACATCTCTAATCTTACCATTAGGTAATCTTTCTAATGTACCCATTCTCTTAGCATATAATATCTTTTTAACTAATTTTTCTTCTTTTATTACAGAAGGATAATTAACTACATAATCATATAAACCATTTTCAATTAGTACATCACATAGTTCTTCAAAATGTCTTGATTCATACATAGTAGCAGCATTTAAATGTACTTCTCCATATGTAGTTTTCTTTACCATTTTTAATTTATACTTAGCAACTAATTGAATATTTTCAGCTAATAACTGACTAGGTAATGCTAATACTTCTGGTGTTAATAACAATGCATCTTTATAAAAGTCTACATTACTACCAGGATTATCTATATTATATTGTAGCGATAATCTTTCAAATAAATCAGCATTCTTTTTATAGTATTCATAAGTACCTGATACATAATCTTCATCAACAGGTCCTCCACCTTCACCAGGTTCAGTAACATTCTTAGATACCTTTTTATAAACACCACTAACACCAAATATTTCTTCAACAGTAACGCCACGATTCTTAGCATCTTGAATTAAATATAATAATGTTTCTTTAGTAGCATATCTAATTATTAAGAATAGATTTCTTTCATTGCCATACTTTTGATAGTCTCTAACAAATTGATATTCAGGATAAGAACTAAGTACTTCTAATACCGATTCAACACGTATTAATGAAATTCTACATAAAATGTTCTTATGTTTTTCAGTAAAGAAATCATAATTAAATCCATACTTAGCAAATACACCTCTAATTAAGTCTTCATCAATTACTTCATTCTTCTCTTCTTCAGTATCTAATTCATCACCAACAATAGTTAGAACATCTTCTTCTATTTGTTTTAATTTATTTTCATGTATTCTCTTAGATAAAGCTTGTACTAATACTAAAACATCTTTTCTAAAATTAATATCTTCTTCTCTTGTTAACAACATTATATAAGATAAATCTTCATCAAAATGTTCAGTACCATCTTCACCATTACGTAACTTATCATATAATGATTCACATTTAACTAGTTCTTCATTACTCTTTGATACATTACTACGTTGAGTACTCTTTTGTTCATGTGAAATATGTTTAAAATATTGTATTAATTCAATAACATCATTTATTAAATTAAATTCATCTTTTGTATAATCTTTATAATAACCATTAATAATACTTTCAGCTATTACTTTTAGTAATTCTACTTTTTCAAATAATAATTCTATCTTAGATTTATCAACATTATCTAAATTTAAACCACCAAGTAATTCTTCTAATTCAACAAGAAATGAATCATTAGCAAAACATTTATTATCATTATTAATTGTATCAACTAAATCATCATATCTATTAACTCTTTGTAATTGTTCTTGATTACTAGCTATATTAGCATTGATTAACTTAATACGTTTTTCAACTAACTTCTTAAGTCTTTTTAATACTTCAGGATTAATCTCGTTCATTTCGTACCTCCTCAAGTATTTCTATATATAAAGATACATTTCTAACAGGATTGTTAATAAGTTCTATAAACTCATTAGGATTTAAAGATAAGTTATCACATAAAGATACAACATCTACATTTCTTGTTTCAATTTCTTTTACAATATTTTGAATAAGACTATTTATATGTTCATCAATCATCTTCATATTTAAACTCCTTTCCCAAATCCAGATCCATATATAATTTTTTTAGTATCTTCGCTATCTTTCATCAAGCGAGTATATTCATATGAACCATCTCTAATTATTCTAGATATATCATCTTCTATATCTGAATCATAATTAGATAATCTATATAAGTTAGAATTTAATTCATCTAAATTACTTGCAGTAACTATTAGTATATGTCCATCACTTAGTACTCTAAATGCAACAAATACATAGTCTCCTCTAATAGATCTAAATAGTACTGGTACATTCTTATTTATTACCATGTATCTATCTATTTTACCTTCTTCTATCTTAGTTAGAATATCTATTAAATCTTGCATCTTTTCTGGTGTAAATTTCTTAATATCTTTTAATATATCTGCAGAATCTTTTTTACCATAGAATACTAATTTAAATGGTTTCTCTTCAGTTTCTTCTGTAGGTACTGGATCTTCTCCATTTAATTCCATTTGTTCTTTCTTTTCTTGAAGTAATAATACTTCTAATTCATTTAAGAATGCTAATGGATTATTCATATCAGATTTTAATAACTCAGTAAATTCATCTATTTCACCTACTGGATATAAAGTCTCTAAATCAACTTTTATTTTATTAACTTCTTTTACAAAACAGAAATATAAGAATTTCAAATAATCTCTAGAAGTAAATACAGGTCTTATATTATCTAAACTATTACCTAAACTTAATGATTCATATAAATTATTGAATGATTCTGATTTAGTAAGTGATATCTTACCAAACTTTCTATACTGACTCATTTTCATTTCATATCTAGAGAATTTTTCTAATACTTCTTCATCTTGAATACTAGTTAATTCTTCTTTTGGTTGTTCTACTTCTACTAGAACTGGTACTTCTTCAACTACTTGAACAGGTTCTACTACTGGTTTAAATAAGTCAGCTGATTCTTCAGGAACTTGTTCTTTAATCTTACTTTCTATTTCCCTAGCTTTAGAACTAATTTCAGCATCAATTATTGCTTTAGCATCTTCAAACTTCTTATCTTCTACCTTCTTATAGGCTTTAATTCTCATAAGTAGTATATGATTATATATTTCTAACCATTCTTCTTCACTTATATGAGCATTTCTAATATAGTAAGTATCTACATTTTCTAACTCTGTATCTAATTCTCCAGTAGTTAAGAATTTATATAGATTACTAAACTTATCCATTTGAGCTTTTGCACTATTTATAGCAACACTATTATTTTCGGCTTTTCTAAATTGATGTCTTATAAATAATTGTTTTAAAGTATTTAATAAATTAACTGCATTTTTATATCTATCATACTTTTTCATTACTTCATTTTTATTAGCTAATGAACAAGTAAAGAAAGCTTCTTTTAATTCATCTAATGTAATGGATGTGTTAGGTTCAAAAAACTTTAATAACTCATAACATTCAATAGCAACACTTTCAAATGTATTTTGTTCACTTAATGCTTCTCCACGTTCCTTACATCTAGCGTTAGCTAAACTAACTAAAGCAGTATAAACATCAGTATCATTACTTGAAAAGTTTTTTCTTAAGAATCTATCTACATCATATAATTTTTTTCTAGATTCATAATCTCTTTCTAATAAACTAATATGAGCAGATAACTCTTTTAAAAATTTATCTATTAAACTTTGTTCCATTATGAGCTTCACCTGCTTTCTTTCTTAATTGTTTTATTTCTTCTTCAGCTTTAATTAAACTAAAAGCACTATAAAGTCTTATATCTAAATTAGCAGATAATTGTAATTTTACAATTCTTCTATAAATATCATCTAATATATCTGAACTTAAATCAGCTACTTTTAATAACCTTGCAATTTCTCTTAATTCAGAATAATAATCAGAATATATTTTAAGATTCTTACCTAATTCTACTCTTAAACGAGCGAATTCTAATTCTGCTCTTTTTTTCTTATCTATTCTTTCAGTAAATATTTCATCTTCATATTCAGCTAGTTGTTCTTCACTAAAGTTATTACAATAAACAGATAATTTTCTTAAGACTTCATCTTTATATTCGTTTGACATACCTTCACATCCTATCATACTAATTATATCTAAATAAAGTATTCTATTCAATTAAAAAAGAACTAGTTTTCTAGTTCTTCTTAACACCTGCTTTATCAAATACATTTAGTATATTTGCTACACTATCAGTATATCCAGATAACCCGCCAACTACTTTATTATCTCTTATTATTAATGTTAATGGAGTACCACCTACATATTCAGCAGCATATCCATCCCATTCACCATCACCTTTTAAGTTAACTAAAATTCCATATTCTTCTTCATCACTAACATAAGGTTGTGGAACATTAAATTCAACTAATTGCGCTAAATCAATGTAATAAGCTTTTATACCATAAGTATTAAGTGCATCATTAAGATATGGTGCATACATACTGCAATATCCACAAGATTGTCTTCCTACCCATAATACTATTGTTTTTCCTTTAGATTCTTTAGCTATATCAGAAGGCTTAATAATATTATAAACACTAGTGTCATATGAAGTACTTGTTTGTGGTTGTGGATCAATATAAATACCATATTCACTTAATACATTTTTAGTTTTAACTAATTCATCTTCTAAATCATGTATTTCTTTACGTAATAAGTAAAAACCACCTATCATTAAAATACCCATTATTAATACTAATAATAATACTATTGCTGTATCAGAATTATTATTCTTTTTTATTGAATTTGTTTTTTCACTTTCAATTTCTTTTTCTATTTCTTTCATAAAACTCCCTACTCCCTTTTTTTATTATACAATTATTTTCTTAATCCCGCATCTATAAATGTTTTAGTTAGACTAGATTCTTCTACATATCCACTAACTCCACCAATAACTTGATTATCTTTTATTATTAAAGTTAACGGAGTACCACCGATATTATCTCTAGAAAAGTTCATCCACTTACCTTTACCACTTAAGTTACTAAGTATTGTAAAAGCAATATCATCTTCTATATATGGTTCTAAAACATTAAAATTAATTATCTTTTCTAAATCAATATATCTAGCAACTATTCCAAAGTCACTAGTTACATTTTCCATTACTGGTGAATACATGGCACAATAACCACAAGATTGCCTTCCTACCCATAATACTATTGTATTACCTCTAGATTTATTATATATATCTCTAGCATTAATCTCTTTAAATTCAGAAATATTATAAGTTAAATCATCAACAGAATAGTCATTTTCATCATAATAAGAATCTTCTTCATCTTCAGTTATATAATCATTATCTTCCATATCTTCAGTATCTTCATAATCTATATATTCATCTTCATAGTCTTCTTCAGTATCTTCCATATCTTCACTTATCTCAATCATCTTATCTTTAAAATCTTCCCATAAGTCTTCAGAATTACTAACTACAAAAATTACTCCACCTAAAACTGCAATAATACTAATTACAATAACTAATAATACTGGTCCATCCATCTTATTATTACCAGCACTTACATATCCTGACCCTGTCTTAGGATCTATATATTTATTTGTACCATTAACTTCGTTATTCACACTACCACCATCTTACAAAAAATATTATATCACATAAAAAAACTAAAAATTATTTTTTATTTTTAGTTTCTTTCATATCATATTCAACATTTTTATTATATAGTTTTATTTCACCTTTTTGATGTGCTAATAAAATATGTTTCCAAATACTTGAATTAACATATCTAGCTTTTCTAGGATCAACTAAGTATCTTAATGTATACTCTACATAATCCCCCATTACTTTACAATAAACTATAGGTGTATATTCACTATAATAAATTCTATAATCAGTAGATATATCTTGAATATCTTTCTTAACTATTTCAGGTACTTTATCAATAACATCATTTTTATTAACTATCCTATATAGTGTTTTTCTTACCTTTTCTATATCAAAATCAAGTGGTATATTAACTGTTATTTCATTCCAAATATATTTAAATACTTTATCATAATTACGTAACGGATAACTAAATATAGTAGAATTAGGTACATGTGTTATTACTCCAGTACTTTGTCCCATAAAATCAGCATTATCTACTTCAAGTAATTCAAAATTCATAGCATTTATATTAACAACATCACCCTTATAATTATTTATTTCTATTCTATCTTCTACATTAAAAGGTTTAACTATTTTTATATAAATACCAGCAAACATATTTAATATTACATCTCTAAGTGCAATAGTAAATCCAGCAGATATAAAACTTATTATAGTAATAAATCCCTTTAAATATTTAGCCCATAATAATATAAATACAAATAACTTTAATATAGATATTACTAATTTTAATTTTTGAGTATACTCATATTCTTTTCTACCATTTTTTATTCTTTTAAATACTCTAATTATTATTCTTTTTATAATATCTAATACTAACCAAAATACTAATGTTTTAAATATTAATATCCAGTATTTATTATCTATACTTGTTAATTCACTTAATCTATTTAATATATTCATAAAACCAACCCCTTTTTTTGAATACGAATACTAATTATATGCGATATGTAAACTAACTTCAACACTTAAAGACAACATTTTATATATTTTACGTCAAATAAAAAAACTATTTTACAATAGTCTTTTTTTATAATCGTTTATTGTTTCATTAGCTTCTTTTAAATCTTTTATTAATATATTAGCTCTACAATCTAGCCTATAACTTCTTCCCATTTTAATAAATAAATCATCTAAATCTATTTCATATAATTTTAAGAATAATAAATCTACCCACACTTTAACACTTTCAACATTATTATTCTTTATTAATTTTTCAATATCATAAGCATTACCAATATAATAAGATAAAAACTTATAATGTCGATTACCTCTATCAAGACCAGCAACAAGTAATGCTCCTTTAGGTGTACCAAATACATAATCTAGTCTTAATTCAGTAAAATAGTCTTTATCTTTTAGTCTCTTAATACCAGCATCTATCTTTTTAGAAGCAATCATCGCATTTAAAAAAGATACAACTATCGCTACTATAAGTATTGCTATCATTATATTTGTAAATAAAGATACTATATCTCTCATTTCCCAACCTAGTATTTTAAATATAATTAAAAATACTACAAAAATTAATACCATTGCATAAGATACTTGTTTTTCTACTTTTCTACTATTCATATTATCACTTCATTCTACAAGAATTATATCATAAAAAAAATAGAAAGATTTCTCTTTCTATTATGCAACTTTTTTACTTACACCAATAGCTTCTGAATATCTAAGTTGTGCTGATTCTTGAGCTTCTTTTGGTGAACTATAATAAGTATTATATCTAACCATATTATTATCTTTATCATATACAACAATATCAGCAGCATTATCTATTGTCATAGGATTTTCTAAATTAACAGCAGCTACAGAATAGTTACCATCGAATTTACCATCAGTTCTACTAGCACTTGCTTTCTTAACAAGACCATCTTCATAAGAATATCTTCCTGCAATATGACAAACATAATTACCAGGTATATCATGACTTAATGTTGTTGGTAACATACCATTTAATATATATCCAGCAGATAATTTTGGTTTAGTAAATCCTAAATATGGTTCTCTCTTACCATATGGTTTTGAATCATAATTACCAAAATGAGATCTTCCTAAAAGTACATTATCTTCATATAATTCTATTTCAGAACTATTTCCTAAACTATCGCCTTTTTTAGGGAATGTATGTACAGAACTACAATCTCTTTCTACACGAAAATACTTATGTTCATGAAAATCTTCTAATGTAAAACTAACACTTGTTACATCTTTATATCCTACAAAAATTCCATTTGTAGCATCAGGATAATTACTACGTTTAGATAAAGCTATATAATCCTTACCAACACTAACCTCTACTTTATCTCTTCCATCTACACTTAAATCATCAAATTTACGCATAAAACTTTGATAGAATTGTGGATGGCTTACTAATTCTTGATTTACAATATTATTTTCTAGCAATTTTGCATATTCAAATTCGGCTTGTTTACTCATAAAAACACCTCTATTCTAATAATATAAATGTAACACAAATTATAAAAAATAAAAAGATATCACACTAATAATTGATATCTTTTTACATATAAAAAGAAAGATTTCTCTTTCTATTTAGCTAACTTTTTACCGCCTTTAATAGCTTCTGCATATCTTTCCATATAATACTTTTTAGCATCAGTAGGATTTTTAAAGTCAGGATTTAACATTCTCATGTTCATATCTTTATCATATACTACAAAATCAGCAGCATTATCTATTGTATTAGGTGTTTCAACATTTACAGCGGCAGTAGTAGTTTTACCAGTAATTCTTCCATCAGTTCTAGAAACAGTACTTCTTTCTACTAAACCACTTTCATAACTTTCTCTACCAGCAACAGAGCATGTATAATCACCTTTAACAGCATACTCAATTCCTTTAGGACATAAACCACTTAGTATATGACCAGTTGTAAGTTCTGGTTTTTCAAATGCAACATGTGGTTTTACACCTTCTTTAAACATTTTATTAGGTTTAATTTCTAATAATGCTCTACCAAGTAAATTTGTTCCTTCATAAACTTCTACATCTAAACTATTTGTTAATTTTTGTCCTTTTCCAGGATATGTATGAACAAGACTACGTTCTCTATCTACTCTTAGGTATTCGTGTCCTTCTTGTTCTTCTACTCTAAATCTTACTTGAGTAACATCTTTAGCTCCACGATAAACACCATCAGTTTCTTCTGGGCATTCACCACTTCTAGTTAAACTAACTGTACTAGAACTATGTGCAACAGTAAGATCATATTTATCTCCATAACTTAATTCGTCATATTTTTGTACAAAACTTTCAAAAAATTGAGAATGTCCTAATAATTGATTTGGTAATTCTCCACTAGCTAATAAATCTATATAAGCTTTTTCTCCTAATTTAGTCATATTATATACCTCTATTCTACTTACCATAACAATAACATATAAAAATGAAGAGTAAAATAATCCTCTCCATTCTTTACATAAAATTAACAATATTATTTTACAATATTATAAACTTCATAAGATACATCAAATACATCTACATGTTCAGTTATTTCTTTTTCTTCTTCAGTTTTTAAATCTACTAAGTAATATTTATAATCTCCTTCAGGTCCACATATGTCAGATTCACAAGTAGATTCATCATCCATAACAAACATACTTAATAATATTTTATTATTACTAATAAATATAAAGTCAGTTACTTGTTCATTATCTTTTAATACTCTTTTATAAACTTCTTCTTTTGTTTCTCCAACTATAGTTAAAACATCTTTTTCCATAGTATATACTTTATTATTGTATATATGAATTGGATAATTTAATCCTGAAGAATGTGCATGTTCTTGTTTTAATATTTTTTGTTTAGTACTATTCTTTGCATTGTAGTATATATATTCATCATTACCATTTACATATAAAATACCATCTTTATTATATTCTTCTATTCTACCAGAATCTTCTAATTTAACTATTTCTTTTGTTTCTACATTATAAGTACTTAATGTACCATCTGCTTTATTAGTAAAATATATAATACCATTTATCAAAGCATCTTGATTATCAGTAGTAATAGTTAATTTAGTTTCTTTCTTTGTAGTTAAATCAACATGATATAAATCGAATAAAACATTATAAACTACATTATTTCCATCTACATGAAAATTCCAATAATCTTTTAATTCTATTTCTAAGTTTTCTATATCACCTGTATTATAGTTTCTTCTATGTAATATATCACCATCTACATAATATATATATTCACCATCTACTCTAGTAATATTATATACATTAGTTGAATCTTTTATATTATAAGTCCATAATACTTGATAGTTATCATCTACTTCATAAATTAAATCTCTTTCATTAGATATAACAACAGAATATTTTTTAGTATCTTCTACTGGTTTGTTTTCTTCTTGGCTCTTTTTAGGATCTTCTACATCACATTTATTAGTTTTCTTAGTTCCTAAGTAATAACCACCAAAACCTACTCCAGCTAATAATATAACTAAAAGTATCCCTAACATAATTTTCTTTTTCACTATATCCACCTCACTATTTTATCTACTTATATTATAAATTAATAAGTATTAAATATAAAGAAAAAAGTAAAGATTGTTTATTTATACTATAATGATTACTATTTATATTTTTATAAATCTATTGTATAATTTAATTGGATATAAAAAGAGACACCAAACTCGAGTGATGTCTCTGGTCCACATTATTGGGGAACAAAAACATCTAACTCCAATTAGATGTTTTTGTTTTACCTAATTCCCCCTGAAAAGTTTCTCTAGGATTACTAGTATGACTGTTAGAATAACTAAATACTCCACAGTATTTCCTTTCCAATGGACCACCTTCTTTCAAGAAAAAAGTAAGGTTTTAAACATCCAATTTTGGTGTCTCAAGGAACTACTTTAGCATATACTTCTATGCAATAAAAGAACTAATTTTAAACTATTTTTTTAAGCAAATTAAAAGTACTAAACATAAATTTTTAGTACTTTTTTTATTTAATTTACTTATTTTAATTTAAAAAATATGTCTATTTTATTCAGTGATTTTAATTGCTAAAATCAAACACGACCTTGTTCTCACTATCTAACTTCAACTTAGCATTAAAGTTCTTACCATTCTTAGATATAAATCCTTCTATGTTAGATGTAACTCCTTCACTAAGTAACTTCTCTACATTACTTTTAGATATCCATCTGCCACATATTTGAGTACTTATTCTAAACTTACAATTTTGATAGTCTCTACATCCATAAGCGTATCTATTCTTGATTACTTCTCCACCACATTGTGGACATTTACCTACTACATCACCATAAAATCCAATATCAGTATCTTTTTCTATAGCAACATCTTTTTTAGTAAATACTTCTTGTATTTCTTTTCTTGCTAAATCAACTGAATCTTCTACAGTTATTTCATCTCTAAATACTTTCTTTAATGCTTTACCCATTTCACTCGTCTTATACTTATCCATAGATATTTCCATTTGCATTAAAGAATTAATTAAGAATTCTCCTGCAGGTAATATAGTATATACATCTTTCTTTAATGCTATGTATTCTGACTTCTTAGCATTATCTATAATACCTGTTCTAGTCGCCTCTGTACCCAATTCTAGGCCCTCGAAAATGGCCTTATAGTCCTCAGTATCATCTATTTCTTCACCATTGGCGATCATTTCTTCATACTTTTCATCTAATTCCTTTTTATCTTCTTTAAAAGGATTCATTAAGTAGTTATTTAATGTTTCAATAGTATAATGCTTTGGCGGAGTTGTTTCCTTTTCTTTTAGTTTAAATAATGTATTTACTTTATCTCCAATACTTAGATTAGGCAGTATTTTATCTTTACTACTTGGTGCTTCAAACTTAGTCCAACCTGGTTCTACTATTGTCATACCTTTTAATATAAAATCTTCATATTCACCAACACTAATCTTTATCTCAGTCTTTTCTACCTTACATTCATCACTACAGAATACTGCTACAAATCTTTTAAATACAGTTTGATATATTAAGAATTCTTCTTCTGTTAGACTATCTTTACTAGGTATTTTATATGTAGGAGTTATAGCTGAGTGAGATTCTATCTTACTATCATCAAATATAGTCTTCTTATCTTTAAACTTAACTGGATAACCAATCTTAGCTATGTTATCTAGTATCTTCTTAACTTTATCTTTTTCAGCTACTGCTAGATACTCTGAGTTTGTTCTTGGATAAGTTAAGTATCCACTTTCATATAATCGTTGTACTATCTCTAAAGACTTATCCATAGGTATTTTATATTTCTTACCTAATAAGTTTTGTAACTTAGTTAATGAGAATAACTTAGGTGGACTCATTGTATCTTTTTTAACTTTTTTATCTTTTACAATAGCATCCACACTATTATATTTATCACATAATTCTTGTGCTCTTGCTTGATCTTTTTTATCAAACTTTTCTTTACTATTTAGTTCTACTAATTCACCATTAGTTTCTTCGTTACTCCACATACCATAATACATTTCAGGTACAAAATTTCTAATAGCCATATCTCTATCATATATAGCTTTTACTATAGGTATTATTACTCTACCTACTCTTAAGAGTGTACCGGTTTTTAACGTAGCATACCTAGTTAGATTAACACCATATAGCCAATCTATATATGTTCTAGCAAATCCTTCATTAGCTAGATTATCATATTCACTATCTAGTTTCATTTCTGTTAGGCCTTGACTAATAGTTTCACTTGTTTGATCAGGTAACCATAGTCTATATATATCTTTTTCAGTCTTTAATGCATTCTCTATACATAGTCTTACTATTATTTCTCCTTCTCTATCGGAGTCGCCTGCATTTACTATTTTGTCTACATCTTCTCTGTTACATAGAGTACTTATTATATTAAATTGTTTCATTACTCCAGCATCTACTTGTTTACTAGAGTCTTTCTTTAAATTGAATTTAAACTTTTTAGGAAAACATGGTAAGTTATCCATCTTCCATCTTATTTCTTTAGGAGGTGTATCTTCATAGTCTTCTATATCAGCTAAACTAAATAGATGACCAAAAGCCCATGATACTAAGTATTGATCATTAGAATAGAATCCATCGTTTCTTTTCATATTACCAATAGCACCTACTATATTTCTAGCTAGTGATGGTTTTTCTGCTATTATTAATATCATTTATCCAATACCTCCCTTACTTATTTAGTTATTAATCAATGTTTATTATAACATAATAATTATTTAAAATTAAAGAGACTTAAAGTATTATTAAGTCTCTTTAATGAAAGTTGAACCTATAGTTTCAACTTTAGAATTCTAAGCCTGGGTCTTAGAATTAATTTTTTTGCTTTATAAATAAATCAAAAAAATAGACACATATTTATATTTCATAAAAATGATAACAATTCTTTTTTAACGTATTATAATATCTTTAAGATGATCTTTTTTTATCTTTCCTTTTATTAGTTAACTTATGTTGTTTTGCATCATTAACACACTCAATATATAATTCACTAAATATTTCTTCAATTCTTTCCACCAAGCCATCTTCACCTTTAAACATTTTTTTCATTTCTATAAAATTTCTAAATGCAAAATAACATGTAAAAATTACTATTGCAAAACAAATTAAATAAGGTATTGCAGTCGCTAACCCCTTTATATCAAATTCTCCATCTTTTATAAAAGATAATGGAATTGGTAGAATTACAGATAAGATGGTCAATATCTCACTACCTGTTATTTTATTTTGAAATAACGTTCTATAATGTTCCAAAATACAAAGAATAGATTTTTCATTATATAATTTTTCTTTCTGCACATAATTTTTAAACAACTGTTTTTCTTTATCATTAATTATATCTTTTAATTGTTTTTCAGTTTTATTATTAGCGTTTAAACTTATATGTAATTTTGTTTTTAATATTTTTTCACATTTTTTTATTATTAATAATAACATAATTAACATCGTAATAATCATAAAAACATAATTGTTATAAAAATTAAAGACTAATGATATAACTACACCAATCGAGTAAATTATAAATATATCTTTTCTCACTAAATTATATGGACTATGTTTTTTATATAGCTCTTCTATCTTTTTATACATGATACAAACTCACTTCCTATATCG
>SVAU01000025.1 GCA_015059245.1 Bacillota bacterium | reverse complement strand
AACATCTTCAAATATATAATTTGGGTTTGTATCGTAGCGAAATGATAAGTTATTAACTTTTATCATCGACATAAAATCACCTCACTTATTTATTATCTTATAGAGCATTAAATTGTAATTTGTTATTTTAAATCTCCGTAAATAATACCTTTTTCTATTAAATTTTTAATTCTTATATCACTTTGTTCAATCTTGCTAGTAACCAAAGACAAATATAAATGTAGTTGTTCAATTTCCTCTTTACCAAATGTTGTCGCGAAATAGTTACAAGTTAGTCCTCCGTCCCATAGCCTAACTTTCATTTCCATATCGATACCACTTTTTTGTTCATCTTTAGGATTAAAAGTAAAAGTAAAATCCGGTTCTATTTCTTCTACTATTTTTCTTCCAACTAACTTATCATTTAATAAATCTTCCATATTAAATAATAATTCATCTATTTCATAACACAACAAATTTTCAATTCTTTCTTGTGAATATTTAATTATATTTTGAAATTCAAAATTGAATGATACATTCGACCATTTTCCGTCAAGAGTTTGATTTGGCAAATAATCTTCTATCTTTAATTCAAACTTTAATCCTTCTAAATCTAATCGTATCCACATATTCAATCACCTCAACAATAATTTCACTTGTCTCTTTGATTTATTATAGCATATAAAAAGAGTTATCATTGATAACTCTTTAGTATTAATTACTTCTTAGTTTAGCTCCTACTTTTTCTTCTACTTCTTTAATAATTTTATTAAATACTTCCATTACTTCATCATCTTGTAATGTTTTATTAGGATCTTTAAATACTAGTTTGTATGCTATTGATTTTTTACCTTCTTCTATATTTTCATATACGTCGAATACTTCAATAGTATCTAGTAATCTTCCTCCAGATTTTTTAATTTGATTTTTAATAACTTCTGATTCTACATTGTTATCTATAACGAATGCTAAGTCTTTAGTTATTTCTGGATATTTAGAAGCTTCTTTGAATTTTAATGGTTTAATTTGTTTATTATATAGTTTAGTCATAGATAGTTCTGCTACATAGATTTCATCTTTCTTATATGAAGGATGTACTCTACCGATAATACCTATTTCTTCTCTA
This sequence comes from Bacillota bacterium, assembly GCA_015059245.1. Next base: position 13,073 of record SVAU01000025.1, on the reverse strand, counting down.
TCTAATAATATTTTTGCACTGATACCAGGATGTATTTCTGGTAAGTTTGAAGCTACAAAAGTATATCTGTTTTTGAATCCTAGATAATCTAGAACATTTTCAATGATACCTTTTAATACATAGAAGTCTGCTTTAACTACTGTATGTAAACACTCATTTATCATGTAGTTACCTTTCATAAGGATAGATACTTTTACATCTTCGTTATAAGCATTGTCATATGTTTTAGCTATTTCATAAACAAGAATATCTTTTACGTTACGTGCTTTATTGTATTCATATACATTTATTAATGATGGTAATAAAGATGTTCTTATTACTGATTTATCTAAACTCATTGGATTTGGTAGAACTACTGGTTCTTTCTCTTCATATTTGAATTTAGATGCCATATCTGGACTTGTTAACGTGTATGTTTTTGTTTCATTTAAACCTAATGCTCTTAATCTTTTAGATATTGTTTTTCTTATACCAACGTCTCCTACATATACACCACGTCTTACTGGTACTACTGGTAGAGTTGATTCTAAGTTTTCATATCCATATAGTCTTCCGATTTCTTCAGCTATATCATTAACATTAGGATCAATATCTAGTCTTCTTCTAGGTACTGTTACTTTGAATGTATCTTTGTTAAGTTCATAAGGGAACATTAATCTATCTAATTCAGTTTCTACATCTTTATCAGTTAATTCTAGTCCTAGTAATGTAGATACTTCTTTAGTTTTGAATTCTACTACTTTTTCAGTTTTATCTATTTTATCATGTACTGCTATACCAGATAATACTTGAGCATTAGCATATTTTTCTAATAAGTAACATGCTCTTTTTAATGCAGCATCTGTATATTCGAAAGATAATCCTTTTCCGTAACGAATTGATGCTTCACTACGTAGGTCTAATCTAGAGGCAGTATATCTAATAGCTACCGCATCGAAGATAGCACTTTCTATTAGGATGTCTTTAGTAGTTTCATCTACGTCAGTATTTTCTCCACCCATTACACCTGCTATACATACTGGTTTAGTACCATCTGTAATAACTATATCTGATGTAAGTAAGTTTCTTGTTTGACCATCTAGAGTAACTATTGTTTCTCCTTCGTTTGCTTGTCTTACTAAGATGTTATCTCCTAGTTTGTTTTTATCGAAGAAGTGTAGAGGTTGACCATATTCTAACATTACATAGTTAGAGATATCTACTACATTGTTTATAGGTCTCATACCTGCTGCAATTAGTCTTTTTTTGATGAATTCAGGAGATTCTTTTATTTCTACTCCTTTAACCATTTTAGCTGTATAGTATGGACATTTTTCTGTATCTACTTTTAATGTAATATGTTTGTTTACATCATCATCTATTTCTTTATAGTTATCTTCTGGTAATGTAACTTTTTTATTTAAGATACTAGCTATTTCATATGCGAATCCTATATGGTAATAGCAGTCATTATTACGATGTTTATGAACGTCTAATTCATATAATGTATCATCTGTACCTAAATATAGGTTGGCGTCTGTACCAGGCTCTAAATCAGTTTCTAGTACTTCTATTCCTTTAGCATATGTTTCTTCTGTTTTTTCTTCTACTCCTAGTTCGAATAGTGCACATATCATACCGTTGGATTCTTGTCCACGGATGTTACCTGCTTTTATTTCAAAGTCTCCAGGAAGTACACAACCAGGTAATGCTACTAGTACTTTAATACCAGCTTTTACGTTAGGAGCACCACATACTATTTGAGTTGTTTTTTCTCCTACGTTAACTTGACATACGTGTAAGTGATCACTATCTGGATGATCTACGCATTCAAGTACTTCACCTATTACTAGGTTTTCTATACGACTATCTACTACTTTTTCTACGTTAACTCCAGCTTTAGTAACTTTAACAGCTAATTCATGTAAGTCTTCGTTTTCTAAGTCAATATAATCTTTAACCCAATTTAAACTTATCATTATTCCACTTCCCTTCTATCGAAAGTTTTAGCTTCTCTTAAGTCTGTTTGATAGAATGTTCTAATATCGTTAATACCATATTTTAACATTGCTAGTCTTTCTGCACCGAAACCGAATGCGAAGCCAGACCAAACTTTTGGATCATATCCACAGTTTCTTAATACGTTAGGATGTACCATACCTGCTCCACTAACTGTTATCCAGCCAGTGTTTTTACATAATGGGCATCCTTTACCTTTACATACGAAGCAAGATATATCTGTTTCTACTGATGGTTCAGTAAATTGATAGTAACTAGGTCTAAATCTAGTTTTACAATCTTCTCCGAATAGTTTTTTTGCTAGTGTATCGAATGTTCCTTTTAAGTCAGATAAACGAATATCTTTATCTACTAAAAGTCCTTCTATTTGCATGAATTGATGTGAATGTGTTGCATCATCTGCATCACGACGATATGTTTTACCAGGACAAATCATTCTAATTGGTTTATCTCCACCAGCCGCAAGCATTGTTCTTGCTTGTACTGGAGATGTTTGACTACGTAATAATATAGTTTCATCTTCAATATAGAATGTATCTTGTGCATCTCTTGCAGGGTGTCCTTTAGGTATATTTAATAGTTCGAAGTTATATCTATCTTCTTCTATTTCAGGCCCATCTACTACATCGTATCCCATTGACATGAATAGTTCTTCTACTTCTTCAATTATCTTTTCAAGGATATTTGGTGCTCCTACTGGAATAGCAGTAGCAGGAAGTGTAACGTCTATTTTTTCAGATGCTAATTTTTGATTTAGTGCTTCTTCTTCATAGTATTTAATCTTAGCATCGATAGTAGATGTTAATTCTTGTTTAAGTTCATTTAGTAGCATACCAAATTCTCTTTTTTCTTCGCTACTTAGTTCTTTCATATGTGAAGTTAATTCTTGAACAGGTCCTTTTTTTCCAAGGTATTCAACTTTAAGGTCATTAACTTCTTTAAGATTAGTAGTAGCTTCTAGTTTTTTTGCAACTTCAAGTTTTAAATTTTCTACTTTTTCTTTCATATTATTTACCTCCAATAAAAAAAATCTAAAACCAAGGGACGAAATTATATTCCGCGGTACCACCCTAATTCTAGAAATCTAGCTCTTTAATATAGATATAACGCATCTATGTGCGGGTCTAACTCCAACGATGAATTTCATTATATTATTTATCTTTAGATGCTTTCAGCCGGTGACATCTAATCTCTAAGTGAAGAACTTAATATAATTACTTAGTTCGCCTTCAACGTCTTACTGCCATGTATTTTAGCATATTTAGAGTTTTTATGCAAATAAAAAGTACCATTCGGTACTTTTATCTTGCGTATGCTGGTTGTGGGTTTTGAGTTGGTGTTCCAGTAAATAAGTTTTTGATCTTTCTGAAACCACTATGTATACCATTTTTAATTCTTGTAAATGGATTTGTTCTAGTAGCACGCATTTGTTTTCCGGCAATTACCATTGCTGTTAGTTTATTCTCTCCAGCTTTTTGTTTAAACGCTTGTACTTTAGCAGGTTCAGCTATGAAGTTTCTTTGATATATATTATATAGTTTTGAAGCTAATTGTGTTTCTAGTGTAATTGCTAGTGGACTTCCTGGTACGTATTCATATTCGTATAGTCTATCTAGTCCTAATAGAATTTCGTTTGTTTCTTCTTGTGTACAATATCTTCTTAGGTTTTGTAATAAAGCAGGTAAGTCACAAGTGAAGTAATAATGAGACATCATTTGTGGATTAGGGAAGAATTCTTCTATTAGTTTTACTATTCTTACTAGTCTTTTGTATGCAGTTATTTTTCCGTTAGTGAATAATCTTGAATTCATTAATTCGGTATATCCTTCATTTAGACCTCTACCTATTATTGCATCACCTTTTTGTTGCATGAAACCATGGTAGTGTGTATCTAATGTACTATCATACATGTAACTTGCCATATGGAGCATTTCATGGCCCATAATATTTGCGTTATTTTTTACGTATTTAATGACATTTTCTGTACCATTATAAATACCAGCTGCACCAGTTTTAGATATTTCTTTGCTTTTTTCTATTCTTAATGTAGAGAAATTGTTACGAGCTATTCTTATATCATTACCTAGTGCTCTTTCAAATTGTTCCATATAAGGTCTTACTATTTCTTTACCTATATAATCTATTGGTTGATTAAGTGGTAATGTATTGTATTTATTCATTATTTGTGTACTATTTGTAATAATGTATCCTTGTTGTTGATATTGATTTACGTGTTGTAAATTAGTTTTTATTTTTTTATTTGCTTTGTGTTGTCTATATAATGTGATTGTTCCATATAATCCCACTACAGGAATTATTAGTGGAAATAATGTGGATAAAAAGCTTTTTGCAAATTTTACTGACATATAAATCCCCCTCTTTTGAGGCTTAGTATAACAAAATATGTCTTATAATACAATCAAAAAAAGAGTATTGCTACTCTTTATTTCTTACTGAATTCTACTATTGTTTTATATATTAATAGTATATGTTCTTTTTCTTCTTGTTTATAGTTTGTTAATAGTTTATCTATTTTTTCGTTTTCTTTTAATTTACTATTTTTTAATGCTTTTTCAAAACTAGTTATAGTCATTTCGATACTTGCTTCATCTGTTAGTCTTTCATAGGATGGTATTTGCATTATACCGTATTTTGTTTCTTTTTTAGTTACAGCACCTATATATGCATTTATGTTTCTATAAAATTTTGGAGTTTTGTAATCTTCAAATATCATAATTGCGTATGTAAGATTGTTTATTAGTGTATTTTTTGTTTTTATAATATTTGAATATTTATTTTTAAATTTAGCATATTGCATTATTGTTTTTTCTGTTCTTATTTTAGCTGTGTTTGCTTTTTCAACTACTTTTTTATCTTTAGTTGTTAAGTTATATAAATATACAGTATATAGGATGATTAGGAACCAAATAAATCCTTTTATATCTTCTGGATTTGGTATTACTGTTTCTACATTACTGATAAAGTAATTGTATACAAATAAACTTAATCCAATGCTTATTAGATTTTCTATTATAAACGACATAGCACTAGATTCATTAGATCTGCTAATTACGTTAGTAATATAGAAATTTCTTATGAATATTTCAAAGATAACAATTAAGAATACGTTTTCTTTTATTGATGGTACTAATGCAGAAATTATTATTATGTATATAGATGGTATTATTAATTGATTTATCTTTCTATTTTCTCTATTTTGGAAATAATTAAGAATAATTGTTAATGGGATTGTTAAAAGTATTTGAAGTATGATTGTTGTTAATGTCATATGCATTCTCCTTTATAAGGATTTATACTACTATAATTTGGATTAAATGTCAATGAAACAAAAAAAGCAGATTATATCTGCTTATAATTGTGACTTTAATATTCTTGTTAGAATGATTATTAGTTCTGGGTCTTTTACTCTATCAACGTAAGTGTCTTGACCATCTATAATTTCTTCTACTATAGCAACATTAGTTGGGATGATATCTTTATTTTCGTCTACTCCCATTACAAGAAAATATTTAACTCCGCCATACATAGTTTCATTTAATACTACGTATTTTTCATTGTTTTCTAAACTGATTATTGTATTTGTTCTTAGACTCATATTATCATCTCCTATTTTATGCTTCTTTATTTCCTAAGTCGTTTATGTATTGATCAAAGTCATTAGCTAGATTTTCGTTTGATGTATCGTCAGACTCAATTTTATCTGTTTCTACATTGAATATTGAATCTATTGCTAATTTTTTGTTTGTAGCTTTAGGTTTGCTATCTGTTTCTTGTGTTTCTGCAAACATTGCATCTATATCTAATGGTTGATCATCATCGTTTTCGTTTGTTTTTGTACTGAAGATTATATCATCGATTTGTTGATCTAACATTTCATCTTCTTCTTCGATAGCTTGTAGTGGCATTTCTACTGGAAGTTCTTCTTGAGTTGGTTCTGGTTCACCTGTTGGCACTAGTTCAACTGGTGTTGGTACAGGTTCTTCAGCAACTGGTACTTCAACTGGAGTTTCTTCTACCACTGGAGTTGGTTCTTCAACAACTGGTGCTTCTTCAACTACAGGTGTTGGTTCTACTTGAAGTTCAGTTGGTGATACAAATCCAGGTGTTTCTGTAACTACTGGAGTTGATTCTATAATAACTGGAGCTTCTTCTACAGTTGGAGTTTCTTCTACTACTGGAGTTGGTTCTTCAACTACAGGTGCTTCGATTTCTACTTCAGTTTCTTCTACTACCGGAGTTGGTTCTGCAACTACAGGTATTTCTACTTCTACTGCAGTTTCTTCTACTACTGGAGTTGGTTCTTCAACTAAAGGTATTTCTACTTCTACTTCAGTTTCTTCTACTACTGGAGTTGGTTCTTCTACTACAGGTATTTCCACTTCAACTTCAGTTTCTTCCACTACTGGAGTTGGTTCTTCAACTACAGGTGCTTCCACTTCTACTTCAGTTTCTTCTACTACTGGAGTTGGTTCTTCTACTACAGGTATTTCCACTTCAACTTCAGTTTCTTCTACTACTGGTGTTGGTTCTTCAACTACAGGTATTTCTACTTCTACTTCAGTTTCTTCCACTACCGGAGTTGCTTCTTCAACTACAGGTGCTTCCACTTCAACTTCAGTTTCTTCCACTACTGGAGTTGGTTCTTGAGTTTCAGTAACTTCTTTTACTGGAGTAGTTGTTTTTTCTTTTTCTTCTATATCGTTTATTAGTGATTGAAGTTCAGCTTCTGCTTCAGCCATTTTAGCTTCTGCTTCACCTTCGTCTTCTTCAATGTCTGTTTCTACTTCAGTTTCTTCTACTACTTTAATTCCTCTTTTTGCTTTCGCATTTGATTCTTTAAATTCTTCGTAGTCTTTTTTTACTATATTAGATGTGTTTTCTATTTGATGTCCATCTATTTCATTTAATAATTTTATATCTAATTCTGTTTCTAGACGTTTTACTATTTCAAGAGGTGTTTCTGGGAATTGACGACGATGTTTAATATCGATAACTGTTTGAGCAAGTTCTTTTAATGTATCTTTATCTTTGTTCTTAGCTCCGATATCAATTAAACCAGATTTTTTAGATGTAAGTCTATTTGTAATAGTTTCAATTTCTTTTTCAGCATTTTGAATATTTTGATATAATCTTTCACATTCGTATTTAATTGTCTTTGTTGCTCTTGCTATATCATTTGATTCGTCTTTTCTAAATGCTGTTACTATTTTTTCTGCTTCTAATAGATCGATTCTTTTTTCGTCCATAGCAGCTTTGATACTAGCTTTTGCTCCAACACTTATTTCTGGTGCTTGTGCATATGCTTTTTCATATTCACGAAGATCTTTTTTCATTGATTGAATCATCGCTTGTAGAGTTTGATTCTTAACTTCGTAGTTATATTCTTGATCTCTATCTATTGTATCTACTTTAGCTTTTAATTCTTCTAATTCTTTACTCCATAGAGTTATTCTTTCGTTAAGGAATTCTATACGAACTTTTTCTGGTGTGTTAGTTTCTAGAATATTATAACTTTTTTGCTCTATTTCGTTTGCGAATGAATCACGAGCTTGTGTAGCCTTTAATAGTTCTTCTTCTAAAGCATTGTCTGCAGGAACATTAATGTAAGGAACCTTAATAGCTGCATTAATTAAGCTTATTAAATAAGGTCTTGCATTTTCTATATCTTCTTTATCATTGATAATGTCTTTTATTTTGGATTCTAAATATTTTGGGTCTTTTCTAATTTCATCTAATCTTGAAGTTGCTTTTTGAACTTTTAATTCTAATTCTGCAATCTTCTTGTCTGTTTTTTCTTTTTTAGATTTATCAATATAGTTTTCTCTATTTTCTAAACTTGCTTGTGTTTCTGCAAGTAATTTTTTCTTTTTATCTATTTTATCTTCAATGTTAGCAATTTCTTCTGATAGTTCAACTATTTCTTGTTGAACTTTTTCATATGCTTCGTTGTGCTCTTCTAAATCATCAACAAGATTTGATATTTTTTCAGTTGTTTCTGCTATTAATCCATTATAACGATCAATTACTTCGTAGTCAGTAGCTTCGTTTATTCTTTCTTGCATGCTAAGAATATACTTTTCTTGACTTAATTTATTTTCTCTTAATAATGAATTATTTGAATATAAATTTTGTTCTTCTTCTTTTAAAGTATTTAGTTCTTTATTCTTTTCTTTTAAAGTATTTTTTAGTGTTTGTAGTTGTTTTTTTGTAATTATTTCGATGTTTCTATCTGCCATTTCGGCGCTTGTGTCATAACTGTCCTCGTCTGATTGAGTTTTAATTTCTTCTATTTCTAAGTTGCATGCTTCTATTTTTTCTACAATTTCTTCTTCTTCGATACGTAATGATGGACCGTCACTTTTTGAACGACACATTTTAACCAATACATCCAAATTCCAAAAAACCTTTAATTTATCGTCCATAATTACACACCCTCATATTCTAGTCTAAAATAATAATATCATAAAGAAGCATTATTTTCAATAAAACTCTTTTTTTTACATAAATTTACATATTTTATTTTGGGGCATAAAAAAAGAACTATTAAACTAGTTCTAATTTTACAGTTAAAGCGTCGTCGCCAACTCTTTCTTTTAATTTTATGATTCTAGTGTATCCACCATTTCTAGTTTCATAACGTTTTGCTAATTCATCGAATAATTTAGCTACTACTTGAGTATCGTTATTTAAGAAAGCTAATGCTTTTCTTCTAGAAACTAATGTACCCTTTTTACCATAAGTTACCATTTTATCAACGAATTTTCTTACTTCTTTAGCTCTTGCTTCAGTAGTAACAACTGATTCATTTAAGATAACATCTTTAGTTAAGCTAGCTAAAATACTTCTACGAATACTTTTTTCTCTATTTAATCTTCTATATTTTGCCATTAGAATGTACCTCCTTGTTTATTTTTAGTCGCGGAACTTAAGTCCCATTTCTTTAACTTTATCTATAACTTCTTTTAATGATTTTTTACCTAAGTTTCTAATCTTAGTAACTTCTACTTCTTTTTTAGAAATTAAGTCTTGAACTGTATTGATACCAGCTCTCTTTAAGCAGTTATATGCACGAACTGAGAATTCAATTTCTTCAATTGGTGTTTCTAAAGTTTTAGTTATTGTATCAACTTTCTTTTCTGCCATTAAGCCAGAAACGTCGCTGATTGAGTTTAAGTCAGTTAATATATTGAAATGTTCAATTAAAATCTTAGCAGATAAAGCAACAGCTTCTTCTGGAGTAATTGAACCATTTGTATAAACGTTCATAATTAATTTATCGAAGTTTTCGTTTTGTCCTACACGAGCACTTTCAACTTCGTAACTTACTCTTTCGATTGGAGAATATAGTGAATCAATAGCAATTACACCAACTTTGTTTTCTCCTAATAATTTTTGGTTAGCTTTAGAATCTACATATCCTCTACCATTACTTACTGTCATTTCCATTTCTAGTTTTCCACCTTTTACAAGGTTAGCGATAACTAGATCAGGATTAATGATTTCGATATCTGCATCTCTTTCGATGTCGCCAGCTGTTACAGCGCCTTCTTTATCAGCATAAAGTCTAATAACTTTATCGTCTTCAGAATGATTTTTAATAACGATGCTTTTTAATGCTAATACGATAGCAGTAACATCTTCTACAACTCCATCAATTTTTTGGAATTCATGCATTACACCTTCAATTTTTACTGAAGTAATTGCACTTCCTGGTAATGATGATAACATAACTCTTCTTAAAGCATTTCCAATAGTTGTACCAAAACCTCTTTCAAGTGGTTCTAGTTCGAATTTTCCATAGTGATTATTTTCTATGTATTCTGTAATTTTGTATTCTGGTTTTTCAAATCTTAACATATCCTTAAGTCCCCTCTTTCAATTAATTTCTTGGACGTTTTGGTGGACGGCATCCGTTGTGTGGAACTGGAGTAACGTCATTAATAGATGTAATTTCTAATCCTGCAGTTTGTAATGAACGAATTGCGTTTTCACGTCCTGCACCTAAACCTTTAACAAATACTTCTACTTTTTTAACTCCGTTATCCATTGCAGCTTTTGCAGCAGCTTCAGCACTCATACCAGCAGCAAATGGAGTTTTCTTCTTTGATCCTTTATAACCGATTGTACCAGCAGAAGCCCAACTGATAACATTACCTTCTTTATCTGTAATAGATACTACAGTATTGTTATATGTTGAATGAATATGAGCTTGTGCTTCAGGTATATTCTTTTTAACTTTTCTTTTTCTTCTATTATAAGCCATAATCTTCTAACCTCCTATTTATTATTTAGTAGCTTTTTTCTTGTTAGCAACTACTTTACCTTTACCTTTTCTTGTACGAGCATTTCTTGAAGTTCTTTGACCATGAACTGGTAAACCTTTTTTATGTCTAGTACCTTGGTAACTATTAATTTCCATTTTATTTTTGATGTTCATTTGAACTTCACGACGAAGGTCACCTTCAACTAATTGTTTTTCAACTTCTGAACGTAATTTTGTTACTTCTTCATCTGTTAAATCTTTAATTTTTTTACTTCTTTCAACACCAGCTGCATCACAAATTTGGTTAGCTAAGCTTCTACCAATTCCGTAAATAGCAGTTAAACCTATACAAGTATGTTTTTCTCCTGGTAATTCAATATTCTTAATACGTGCCATATTTTACCTCCTAATTAGCCTTGTTTTTGTTTGTGTTTTGGATTTTCACAAATAACCATTATTTTTCCTTTTCTTCTAATTATTTTGCATTTTGCGCAAATCTTTTTTACTGATGGTCTTACTTTCATAATAATTGTACCTCCATTATTTTTTATTCCATATTATACGCCCACGTGTTAAATCATAAGGCGACAATTCTATAGTAACTGTATCACCTGGTAAGATACGAATCATGTTAACTCGCATTTTACCAGAAACGTAGGCTTCTACAGTATGTCCATTAGGCAATTCAACAATAGGTGTTCCACCTTTTAGTATTTCTACTACTTTGCCTTCAACTTCGATTTTTTCTTCTTTAGCCATGTTTCTAATCTCTCCATAACTTATGTGAGTGGTTTTGATGTGAATAACCAATTAGTTATTCACATCTTCACTCCCAAGAATATTTTCTATTTCTTTAAATGTTTCATCAGTACCTTTGCCTGAATCAACAGTTTTTAATACGCCTTTTTTATTGTAATACTCGATTACTGGTGCAGTTACTTCAAAGTAAGTATTTATTCTAGTGTTCATTGATTCTTCGTTATCGTCAGCTCTTTGATATATTTCGCCGCCGCATTTATCACAAACACCTTCTACTTTTGGTTGGAATTCTGGATTATATACATTGTATATTGCTCCACAATCCTTGCAAATTCTACGACCAATAATTCTTTCTTTTAATAATTCTTTATCAATAGTTATATTGATAACTACTCCTAGATCTTTGTTAAGTTTTTCTAGAAGTTTGTCATATCCTTCAGCTTGTTCTAGATTTCTAGGGAAGCCATCTAGGATATAACCGTTTTCGCAATCTGGTTGAGTAATTCTATACTCGATTGCTTCATAAATAATATCGTTTGGAACAAATATTCCATTATCGATTAAATTTTTTATTTTATTACCAAGTTCATCACCAACAGATGCTCTTTCTCTAAGTATATCACCTGTTGAAATATGTGCATAGCCATATTTTTCTTTTAATTTCTTGGCAAATGTTCCTTTTCCAGCACCTTGAACTGCTAGGAATATTATATTTTTCATTATCTCTTAATTGCCCTTCTATGGCTGCGACTTATTAAACTACTTTCTAGTTGTTTATAAGTTTCTATCGCAACACCAACTACGATTAATAATCCTGTTCCACCAATTGTAACAGCACTAGATAATCCTGAGAATTTTGAGAATATGATTGGTAGTCCAGCAATTATTACTAAGAATAAGGAACCTACGATTGTTAGCTTACTTAAAACATTACTAACGTATTCAATAGTATCATTCCCTGGTCTTACCCCCGGAATATACGCACCACTCTTACTTAAATTCTTTGACATTTCTTCTGGATTCATTTGTAACATCGTATAGAAATATCCGAAGAATAATATAAGTAATATATATAATATAAATCCTGTTAATGATGTGTTATCAATATATTTAGCTACAAAGTCAATTGCAGTTTGATTCTTGATTAAGTTAACAACAGTAACTGGAATTGCTATTAATGTTGATGCGAAGATTACTGGCATTACACCAGCTGAATTTATTTTTATTGGAAGGAAATTTTGATGTCCTCCGTATGCACTATTTGTTCTATTAGCATATTGAATTGGAATTCTTCTTTCTGCTAGTTGAATCCATACCATACCAATTATGATTAATAAGTAGATTACAACAAATGATCCAAATAATACTGAACCTAATACTTTACTGAATGTTCCAGCTAGTACTAATTCATTAAATGCAGTAGTAAATACTGATGGTAATGATTGGATAATACCAGCCATGATTAATAGTGATAATCCATTACCAATACCATATTTTGTTATTTGGTCACCAATCCATAATAGTAAACTTGTACCTGCAGTTAATACTACAGTAGTTTTTATGATTGTCATTACATCTGTTGTTCCAGAGTATGCAATTGTAAATGCGAATCCTTGAATAAAGGCAAATAATATACCTAAATATCTAGTGATTCTATTTATCTTTTGTTTACCTGTATAACCTTGTTCTTTTAATTCTTTAAAGTATGGAAGTATATCCATTTGTAATAATTGAGTTATGATTGATGCAGTAATATATGGAGATACACCTAATGCGAAGATGGAGAAAGATTTTAATCCTCCACCTGACATTAAGTTGAAGATTTCTAGGAAACCTAATTCTTCATATACTGTACTCATCCATGGAACTGTAATATTACTTCCAAAGCAGAATACTGCTAAACAAAATAGTGTAAAATATATTCTTTTTCTTAAATCTTTATTTGAACGGTTAAATAGCTGTTTTAGATTAGAAAACATCTAGATCACCTCAGCTTTTCCGCCAGCACTTTCAATTTTTGTAACGGCTGAAC
>SVAU01000024.1 GCA_015059245.1 Bacillota bacterium | reverse complement strand
CTATTGAGGACTATATTTATTATTTTAATAATGAAAGACCTCAATGTGCCTTAAATTATTTAACTCCTAAACAATTCACGGATTTATATTATATTAAATAGTTGTCTACTTTTACTTGACTAATGCATTTACACTTAGTATTTACAAAACTTTACTTTTTTATACTTTTATCTAATTTTATTTGTAGGAACTTCTATAACCGGACGAACACCACAACTAGTATTATTATCATATGATTCTGCATTAAAGTAATAAAAATTAGAACCATCAACATAATACATAACATAGCCACGATAAGCCGATCCAAGCCAATATGCTTGAAATCCATCAAATACTATAGAAGCGTCCTCAATACCTGTATTAGCCGGAATACTTTTAACTGCATCTGCCTCTTCATATGAAAGTAGTCTTCCTGTTATTGTAGAAGGAGCACCCATTTCTATTAATCTTGCTTTATATTGTTCTACATAATATGCAATACTATATCCTGGTGTATTCCAACAATTATTTATACCATAACCCCCTTCATCATATTGACATTCAGAACTAAAATCAGGAGCTGTTGCATATGTATTATCATACACATATGGAGATGCAAAAGAATTATCACTACTATGTTTAAATCGATATACATTGAGATCATAATATATTGTATTATTTTGATTATATGCACTTAATAAATTGTCATTACTCATCCAATAATTTGTATTTGAAAAAGGAACTCCACCCTTCATAATACCACTATCATCAGTAATACCATAAGCTGTAGCAGCAGCACTTTGTAATCCATATCCTGAATCAGTCGGCTGTATTCTTCCCTGCAATGTTCCAGTATTTGAATTAAAAATACTTCCTACAAATAAATTATATTTTGCTATTAATACTGTTTTTTCAGGAGTACTTGATACTACATAGAAATCTTCTGTATCTCCTATTTTTATGGTATCTCCTGGTGTTATCTGACCAGGAACTTGTCTATTAACATAATGAATTGCACTTGGATGTGAGAATATAGCAGTATTATCCGCTTGTACATAATTTACACTAAACTTGAAATAGTATGTTTGATCATTTTCATCTAAATCATCTGCATCTATTTCATCATCATTTCTATATTCTATTCTTACTTTGTATGTTTCTCTAGTTGCAGTATTTCCACTCTTTTTTGCAAGTAAATGTTTAGGCTCGATAACTGTTCCATCTGCATAAGTTACTGTATAACTTACTGCATCTGGAAGTGTTGCTGTTTGTGTATAGTTTGAATCACTATATACCCCATCTACTATTCCATTCGCTGCTATCATGGCATCTATTGTACCATTATTTACTGCATCTACTGTGAATTCATAATAGTCACCAGGTACATTTAGTACTATACTGAATTCTACTTGTGTTTTACCACTATCAGTTATTCTTGCTTTATGGTCATTATCTGCTGGTACACTACCTTCAGTTATTTGTATATTATCCCAATATACATTCCACTTAGCTGCATTTACTTTTGATGATCCATTAATTTTTAAGTTACTAGCTAGAGCTGCATATCCAACACTTATTAAGAGTACTAATACTAAAATAAGTGTCGTCTTTTTATTTTTTCTTCTCTTCATTACACTCCTCCTATTATGTACATAATAATATAGCTCACAAATTCTTGTCAATACTTTTTAAAATTTAAAAAAAAAGCAATTTTTTTCACTTTACACTTATTATTTGCAAAGCATTAACTTATTTATAATATTCATTTAACCAACTCGTATTCTCTAGAAATTATTCTCTCATCACTACAATATTCTATTATATACTTATTATCTTTTTTAGTAAGAATTATACCTATCGTTTTATCTTGATTAATTTCCCTTAATTATTATCTATATAATTCATATAAACTTCTATTAACCAAATAATTCTTTACTTTTCTATTTACTTCATTATTTATTAATTCTTCTTTTATTTTTTTATAATAATCCATTTTTTAACCTCTATTATATTATTATAAAAAAATATGTTTATCCCCATAAAAAAATTACAAACCATAAGATTTGTAATTTTTAAATTTATCTTTTAACTTCTACAAGTTCATATGCTTCAATTATATCATTTTCTTTATAGTCTTGGCAGTTTTCTAAAGTAGTTCCACAGTCCATATCTTTCTTAACTTCTTTAACTTGATCTTTCTCGTGTTGTAAAGTTTTAATTGAACCATTATAAACTACTATACCATCTCTGATTATTCTTGCCTTACTATTATTTTTAATAGTACCATCAAGTACATGGCATCCAGCTATTAAACCAACTTTAGAGAATTTAAATATTTGTCTAATTTCAAGTGTACCTAACACTTTTTCTTCATATTCAGGTTCTAACATTCCCTTCATAGCTGCTTCCATATCTTCAATTAACTTATAGATAATATCATAAGTTTTAATATCTACACCATATTCTTTAGCAGTATCAAGTATTTTATTATTAGCTCTTACATTAAATCCAAGAATTAAAGCATTAGAAGCACTTGCTAAAACTATATCACTTTCAGTAATAGCACCAACACTACCATGAATAACAGAAAGTTTAACACCATCTACATCTATTTTTTCAAGTGAACTCTTAACAGCTTCTAAACTACCATTAACATCTGTTTTTAATACTACATTAATTGCTTTAGCCCCATCCTTTATTCTAGCAAATAAATCATCAAAACTTACTTTTTCTTTTCTCATCTTAGCTTCTTTAGCTCTTAACGAACGTTCTTCGGCTATTTGTTTAGCTTGTTTTTCAGTTTCAAATGCCATAAACTTATCTCCAGCACTTGGAAGTTCATTAAATCCTGTAACTTCTACTGGTGTTGAAGGAGTAGCCTCTACTATATTTTCTCCCATATCATTTTTAAGTGTTCTTATCTTACCAAAACTTGTACCAATAACAACTGGATCACCAAGTCTTAAAGTACCATTTTGAATAAGTAAGCTTATTACATTACCAACTTGTTTTTCTTGTCTTGCTTCTATTACAGTACCAGTAGCATATCTATTTGGATTAGCTTTGTATTCATTCATTTCAGCAACTAAAAGTATACTATCTAAAAGTTCATCAACACCTTGTCCAGTATGAGCAGATATTCTGTTTACTATGATATCTCCACCCCATTCTTCTGGAGTAAGACCTGATTCTACAAGCCCTGTAAGTACTCTATCTGGATTAGCCCCCTCTTTATCGATTTTATTAATAGCTACTATTATAGGAACTCCAGCAGCTTTAGCATGATCAATTGCTTCTCTAGTTTGTGGCATTACACCATCATCAGCAGCAACTATTATAATAACTATATCAGTAACACTAGCACCTCTAGCTCTCATTTCAGTAAATGCTTCATGTCCTGGAGTATCAATAAATGTAATACTCTTATCTTTAACATTAACATTATAAGCACCTATAGCTTGAGTAATTCCTCCAGCTTCAGTACTAACAACTTTTGTTTTTCTTATATAATCAAGAAGAGTAGTTTTTCCATGATCTACATGTCCCATAATAGTCACTACTGGTGGGCGTGCTATTAAATCTTCTTTTTTATCTTCTATTTCAAAGTTTTCAAAATTAGAAATATCTTGTGTTTCTTCTTTCTTTAAAACTTTATCATAATCACTAACTAATATTTCACAAGTTTCAAAATCAACAGGACCATTTAAACTTATCATAAGACCTAATCCCATTAATTTCTTAACAAGCTCAGTTCCACTTACACCTAAAGCCTCAGCTACCTCACTTACAGTCATATTATCTTTATATAAAATTACATTTTCATCTTGTGTTTGAATATTACTTTGTAATTTTTCGCGATGTTTATACATCTTCTTCTTATCTACTTGGAATTGATCTTTTTTCTTAGAATCCTGAGTTCTTTTTTGTTTAGATTTAACTTTTTCAAAACTTTCAGTTTGATCATCTAAACCATAACCTTTATTACTAGCAAGTGAAGCTGCTTTATCATAATCTCTAGCTTCTTCTAGATATTCTTCTAATTCTTCACTAATTTCTTCTTTTTCTTCTTCAGTATTCATATTAGATATATAATTATCAAGTTCAATAATATCTGTTTCAGTTAATAGTGATTCATCTCCAGTATAACTAATACCTAATTCCTTACATATATTTTTTATATTTTCAATATCTAAGTTTACATCTTCTGCATATTCTAATAAACTCATCATGAAAAACACCTCTCTTTCTTATATATTATTTATTACATTTTTAACCTCTTCATATACTTCATCACTTATAGTGCATTCAAGCTTTCTCTCAAGTACTTTACTTTTTCTAGCTTTTTCTAACACTTCTAAGTCTTTTTTAATATATGCTCCTCTACCATTATTTTTTCCTGTTAAATCACAAATTACTTCTCCATCTGGAGTTCTAACTATTCTAAGTAATTCTTTTTTAGGAAGTTTTTCTCCTGTTACAACACATGATCTAAGAGGAATCTTCTTTTGCTTCATTTTATCACCTAGTCTTCAATTCTTATATTTATACCTTCTTCGCTAGCTTGTTCACGTGTTTTAATATCTATCTTATAACGTGTTAAACGACTAGCTAATCTTGCGTTTTGTCCTTTTTTACCAATTGCAAGTGAGAAATTATCTCCATCTGCAATTACCATTGCTTCTTGTTTTTTAGGATCTGTAACAAGTACTGTTAAATCTTTAGCTGGAGATAAACTATTTGCTATAAATACAGCTGGATCTTTATCATACTTAACTATATCTATTTTTTCTCCACCTAATTCTTCTATTATTCTAGCTATTCTAGAACCTTTTTCTCCAATACAAGCACCAATTGGATCAATGTTAGGATTTTCTGAATAAACTGCTACCTTACTTCTATTACCAGCATCTCTAGCTACTGCATATAAAAGTACTGATCCATCTGAAAGTTCTGGTATTTCAAGCTCAAATAATCTTTTAACAAATCCGTAGTGGCTTCTTGAAAGAAGAACAAGTAAATTTTTACCATTATTATCTACTTTAGTAACATATACTTTTACTTGACTTCCCATTTCAATCTTTTCACCTGGAATAATATCTTTTTTAGGAAGTATACCATTAGTTCTACCTAAATCTATATAATAGTTATCTGGATCTTCAAGAGCAACTGTTCCAATAAGCATTTCATCTTGTTTATCAGCAAACTCTCCCATGATACTACTTCTTTCAGCTTCTCTAATTTTTTGAATTACTACTTGTTTAGCAGTAGAAGCAGCAACTCTTCCAAAATCTTTTGGTGTAACTTCAGTATCAATAGTATCTCCTATTTCTAAAGTCTTATCTATCTTTTTAGCATCTTTTAATTTAATCTCGACATTTGGATTAAAGAATGAAATTTTTTCTTCTTCTGTTTCATCTTCATCTTCTTCAGTAGTATCAATTTCTTCTAATTCTTCTTCATCATCTTCGTCTTCATCTGAATAATGTTCAAAAAGATAGTCTTCATATTCTTCTTTAGTCATTTTATCATCTGGTACTACTGTTAAGAATGAGTAAACTTTTATATCTCCAGTATCACGATTAAATACAACTTTAACATTAGTGTTAGAGTTAAAATTTTTCTTATATGCAGAAGTAAGTGCAAGTTCCATAGCACTATATACTACTTCTGGATCAATATTTTTTTCTTTTGTAATTTCATTTAATGCTTTTAAAAATTCTTTACTATTCATCTATAACATCTCCTTTTACTTTAGAATGAATATCTAAAACATATTCACCTTCTAATAAATCAAGTTCATCCATTATTGGATTAATTATCTTAGATGCTTCTGTTATTCTTTCTACATCTATTACTTCACTACTATCAAGTTCTACATTTAAATTAGTAACGCCTTCTTCTTCTGAAACATATACATCACTAACAAACATATTTAAATCTTTAATAGCTGGATCAACTTTTCCTACTACTTTTTCTTTCATTTAGACCTCCTAAATTTAACAAATATAAAGAGTGGGCTTTAATTCCCACTCCTTTCTTACGTGTATTATAACACATTTTATAAAAAATACAAAGCTTTTTTATTAATTATGTTTTTTTTAACTTTTATTTTTCCATCTTCAATTACAATACTATTAAATCTTAATTCTCCTAAAAAAATTTTTTTTAATTTTTTTTTATTTTTAGTTGACAAAAAGGCACTTTGCAATTATTATAGTAATCACCAATTCGGTATTAGGCGAATTGGTCGCTAGTATCACACTAGCCAACCCCTTTTTATTCTTTTTTTAGAGGCTGCCCTTCAGGGGGGACAGTCTCTTTTTGTTTGTTTTTAAGATAAATTACTATCATTATTAACAGACACTTACCTAATATAATTATAAAAATAATAAATATTTAAACAAAGAAAAAAAGAGTAAATTACTCTTTTTCTTTACATTTTTTTGCTAATTCTTCGTAGTACTCATACCTAGATATAGCATTATTTTTATTTTCTTCTAATACTTTTTTAAAGTCTTTATTAATATTCTTAAGATTTCTATATCTATTCTCACCACTTAAAAATTCTGCATATTTTGAAAAATCAGCTTTTGAATCTAAATGGAATTTCTCTTCTTCTGGATTATAATGGAATATTGGAAAGTAACCTGACTGTGTAGCCATTTTTTCTTCTTCAATACTGTTCATTCCTCTAAGTATACCTTGAGCAATACATGGTGAATATGCAATAATTATTGATGGTCCATTATATCTTTCTGCTTCTTTTAATACTTTAATTGCTTGCATTGGATTAGCACCAAGCGATATAGTGCCAACATAAACATGTGGATAACTAAGTGCATGACGAGCTAAATCTTTTTTAGCAGTAACTTTACCACTAGATGCAAATTTAGCAACTGCTCCTCTTCTAGTTGATTTAGATTGTTGACCACCAGTATTTGAATATACTTCTGTATCTAAAACTAAAATATTAACATTATCATTTGTAGATAAAACATGATCTATTCCATTATAACCAATATCATAAGCCCAACCATCTCCACCTACAGACCAAATTGATTTAGGTTTAATAAAACTCTTAAATTCTTTTAATTCCTCTATCTTAGTATTATCTATAATATTATACAAAGCCTCTGCATTTTCCATGCTAGAATCTTCTACATACTTTTTATAAATAGGAGCCTCACTCTTCTTTACTTTAGAAATATTATTATTAATAATATTTTTTATTTTATTTTTCATAGTCATTTCAGCAATAACCATTCCATATCCAAATTCTGCATTATCTTCAAATAATGAATTAGACCATGGTACAGAATAAGGAGTTGAAGGACAACTAGCTCCATATATAGATGAACAACCAGTAGCATTAGCAATTACTAAGTTCTCACCAAATAATTGAGTAAGAAGTTTTAAATAAGGTGTTTCACCACATCCACTACAAGCACCACTAAATTCAAATAATGGCTTTCTAAATTGACTACCTTTTACAGTATCAGTAGATAAAACTTTCTTTTCAGTAACTTCGTTGAATAAGTAATTAGACTCAATTACTTCTTCCTTAGTTAATTTATCTTTAGAAATCATTTCTAATGCTTTATTACCTTTTTTACCAGGACAAATCTTACTGCATAAAGAACAACCAGTACAATCAGCATAACTAATTCCTACAGTACATTTTAATTCTTGATCTTTAATACCTGCTTCACCTAATTTACCTTGTAAACTATTAGGAGCATCAATAACTTCATTCTTATCAAGTAAAAAATTACGTACTACAGCATGAGGACAAACTAGAGAGCATAATCCACAGTGAATACAGTTTTCTGAATTATAATGTGGACAAGTATCATAACTATTACTCTTTTCAAGTTTACTAGTTCCAGCTTCCAAAACTCCATCTACATTATTTAAGAAACTACTTACAGGAAGTTTATCCCCCTCCATTCTCATAATAACTGAGAATAAATCATTACGAGTTTCTATCTCAGGTACATAAGTAATATCAGGAATTTTAACTTGCTCAAGTAAATTAACTGAATCATCAACAGCTTTTAAATTCTTAAGAACTACTTCTTCACCCTTATTCTTAAATCTTAAAGTAATATTATCTTTAATTTGTTTAACAGCAAAATCAAAATCTATAATTTTACCTAACTTAAATATTAACGTTTCCATAATAGTACTAATTTTACCATCAATACCATTATCACGAGCTATCTTAGAAGCATCAACTATATATAATTTAATATTTTTCTTTTTAATAATAGCTTTATCATAATTAGTTAAATATTTAAGTATTTCTATCTTATCTTTACTTGTATTTAAAAGGAAAACTCCATTATTATCTAAAGAATCAAACATATGAAGTCTTTGTAAATAACTTTCTTTAGTACAAACAACTAAACTAGCTTTATCAACATAATAAGTTGAACGTATTGGATCTTTACTAAATCTTAAATTAGATATAGTAACTCCACCACTCTTTTTAGAATCATATTTAAAATATCCTTGAACATAAGCTTTAGTAAAATTACCTGTAATCTTAAGTAAATCTTTAGTTGCACTAACCATACCATCAGAACCAAAACCATATACTAAGAATGATGTATTTTTAGTTGGAAGTACAAATTTAGGATCATATTTTATACTAAGATTAGTAACATCATCATTAATACCTACAGTAAAATTAGTATGGGATTCCTTTAAATCTAAGTAATCAAATACTCCTTTAATCATAGCTGGTGTTGTATTCTTACTAGAAAGACCATATCTACCACCAATAATTTTTATTTTATCATTAAAATCTCTAACAGACTTTAAAACATCTAAATAAAGAGGTTCTCCACTTGATCCAGCTTCTTTTGTTCTATCAAGTACAGCTATCTTCTTAACAGTTTTAGGAAGAACATTAATTAAATGTTTAGTAGAAAAAGGTCTATATAAATGTACTTCTATTAAACCAACTTGTTGCCCTTTTTTAACTAAGTAATCTACAGTCTCTTTTATTGTTTCACAAACAGATCCCATAGCAACTATTACTTTATTAGCATTAGGAGCACCATAATAATTAAATGGTTTATAGTTTCTACCTGTAATTTTATTTATTTCATTCATATAGTCTTCTACTATCTTAGGTAGTTTATCATAATATGAATTTCTAGATTCTGTTACTTGAAAATAAATATCTTCTGTTTGAGAAGTACCACGAATAAATGGATTTTCCGGATTAAGAGCTCTCTTTCTAAAATCAGATATTGCTTTTTTATCAAGTAATTTTTCTACTTTTTCTAAATCTAAAACATCTATTTTTTGTATTTCATGACTGGTCCTAAACCCATCATTAAAATTAATAAATGGAATACTTCCTTTTATAGAAGATAAATAAGATACTGCCGTTAAATCCATCGAATCTTGTACAGAACTAGATGCCATTATAGCAAATCCAGTTTGACGACAAGCATATATATCTTGATGATCTCCAAAGATTGATAAAGCATGAGTTGCTAAACTTCTTGCAGCAACATTAATTACACAAGGGAAAAGTTCTCCAGCTATCTTATACATATTTGGAATCATTAAAAGAAGGCCTTGACTAGCAGTATAAGTTGAGGATAAACATCCTGATTGTAAAGAACCATGAACA
Organism: Bacillota bacterium; assembly: GCA_015059245.1. The sequence continues at coordinate 5,653 of SVAU01000024.1, read as the reverse complement.
AGTCCAATAGCACCTGCTTCGCTTTCCATTTCTACAACTTTTACTGGATCACCAAAAAAGTTCTTTTTACCTTCATTAGACCACTTATCTGTAAGTTCTGCCATAGTAGAAGCAGGTGTTATAGGATATATACCAGCTACTTCCGTAAAAGGATATGAAGAATAAGTAACAGCTTCATTACCATCCATTATCTTTTTCATATTAATCACCTCTTTTATTATATAATATTTAGTAATTTTTTTAAATAGAAAAAGTGTCAAATGACACTTTTATCATTGTGGTACATAATCAAGTACACACTCTTCATAATTATTAGCATTTTGACGAGTTAAAACTCTATGTCTATTTTCTATCTCAGTAGGTGCATCAGGTTTAGCACTTGCTGAACCTATAATTTTACCATCATAATAATTAAATGTTCCATTAATTGCTTTAACACCAATACCATCATAACCAGATGTATTTGATATACCACTAACTAAAGGATCTAGCTGTGATGCTATATTATTTTGATCAACAACTGTATTTTTAGCTCCTATTGTTAAAATACCTTTAGCCATATAAACACCATAAGCTTTATATTTAGAATTATTATTAATAGTACCACCAATTAAATTAAATGTTCCATCTTCTATATATATACCATATGAAGTAGAATTACTATTATAATTATTTACAACACTTCCACTATTAAAATTAAATATTCCCTGCTTATTATAAATAGCAATTAGAGAATTTGTTGTCATAGTTAAATCAGTAATATCTATATTTCCCTCATTATATACAACGCCAGTGTCATTATCAGTATTATTACGAGTGGTAGTAACATTATTTACAGTTAAATTACCAGAATTACTTATTCTACCTACCGTTGAATTAGAAATAGAAGAACTACCACTATTACTATTTATAAATAATCTACTATTTAAATTACATCTATTAATAGTTGTAGGTATAGAAGAAGCAATAGAATGATAACTTCCTGAAAAACTAGCATCCTCTACATTTAAAGTACTAGTACCTATTGACCCACTAGAATTAACATCAATTGCACTAGAAGCATTACCTTCGCCTTTATAAGTACCACCATTAATTCTAATATTTACATTATTTCTATCAGAATATATACAACTAGAATTAGTTGAATGATAATCACTATCGGTTATATCTATATCTTTATTATTATAAACACTATAACTCTTAGCGCTTATTATAGTAGTATCAGAAATAAAATCACCACTATTATTAATTGCTCTACAACTTGAATTAATACTAGTATTTGCAGTATCTAAAGTTCCAGTATTAATTATTGTATAATTAGTAGTTAATGATGAATTATTAATAATTTCAACATCCCTAACATTTAAAGTTCCACTATTATCAATAAGATCAATACTACTTCCTGTTATAATCTTACCATTCTTATCTTGACTATCATCAATAATATTTAAAGTATTACTATTAATAATTTTTCTACTAGTTGAAAAAGTATGATTATTTAAGTCAATAGTTAAATCTTTATCAACATTAACTAGTTCAAAACTTACACCATCATCAATTAATACAAGTTTATCACCACTACTTGCCTCACTAATCGCAGTATTTATATTACTATAAACCTCATTATTATTATAATTTTGTAAAAAATCTTTTTCTTGTGCTAGATAAGCAGTTAATAAAATAGTATCATTTTCAAGTGTTTCAGTATCATTAGCTAAATTAGTTCCAGAGGCAATAGTTTTTGGAATATATTGAAATCTTCCTGTCTTTCCTTTTATTATTCCATCATAAAATTCTATATTATTAGTAGTAGATGAACTAACCCCATAAGTTTCACCCTCTATTACAGGAGTAGCAATAGTTACAGAAGAATCATCAACTCCAATTACAAGTTTCTTTGTTGAAGTTGAAATACCATAACTTTTACCTTTAATATATCCACCAGTTATAATTAAAGTTCCACTATTAGTTATACCATTTGTATTATTCTTAGTTGCAGTAATAGTACCACCATTAATAGTTAAATTACTACTATTACTAATAGTACCATTTATAGTTCCTCCATTTATTACCGTAGTAGTACCCATTAAACTAATAGAAGTTGAAGGACTAGTTATTATTGTATTATTAAAATCATTAATCGTCATATTTCCATAACAAGCAATAGGAGTAGCATAAGAATTTGAAATATTACCACCATTTATAGTTAAAGTTCCAGTTTTTATATAAATAGTATTGATAGAAGAACTAGTAGTTTCTACATTTAATGTTCCTCCATCAATAGTCATTGTTGCAGTAGATTTATTTTGATATAAAAAATTTGAATTATTATTATCTGATATATATGAACCGGATTTTATAGTTAAATTATTGTTATTATCAACAAAAGTATTATTCCTAGAATATATAATACCACTCTCATCATTACTACTATCTTTCAAAGTAAGTGTTCCATTATTAGTTATTGTTGATATTGAACCCAAAGTATAACCATGTAAATCTATAGTAATATTCTGACTAGATTGAATTGTTGTAGGATAAACTATTTCACCATCTGCGATTACATCAATTGTTCCAGTACCATCAATAGCTTGAACAGCTGTTTCCAAATCATCATAAATATCAGATCCTACTTGCAAGAAACCATCTTGTTTTTCAATAGTTGCAGTTTGATATGTTTCACCTTCTATTATTTCTTCACCATCTTTTAATCTATAGCCTGGCTCAATAATATCAGGAAGATATCGATATGAAGCAGTTTTTCCTTTTAATATTCCATCATAAAATTCATATTCACCCGTATTTCTAGCAAAATTAATAGCATAGTCTCCACCAACAATAATAGGGCTACTATCACTTACTGATGCACCTTTTTGACCAAGAATTACTGTTCCACCATAATCAAAGTAAATACCATTTTTTGTTCCTTTTACATAAGTATTGTTGATAATATTAATTTTACCTCCAAGTGAACCCCTAGAATATGATCCAACGTAAATAGCACTATTACCAGTCGTTGTTAAAGTTGCACCATCCAATGTTATTTTAGCATTTTCACTATTAGTATTTAAAGCATTTGTATTACCAGTATAAGTTCCACCTACTATATTATAAGTTCCATTACCCCTAGCATATAGTCCTACACTAGAACCATTAGCAGTAACATTACTTAAAGTTACAGTACCACTTAGTAAAGAAACAGCAGCACCACTAGTAGAAGTAATATTAACATCAGAAATTGTGCCACCATATACTGTAACACCTTTTCTAGTAACCTCTCCACCTGTCATATTAACATTTATACATTTTATACTATTAAATGTTCCACCAGTTATTGACAAAGTACTACTAGTATTAGAGGAATAATAATTATCAACTCCATTTTCTCCTCCAACAAAAGATCCTCCGTTTATTGTAATACTTGTAACACCATTTTTTACTGAAACAGCATTTTTCGAAGATTCATAATTGCCACTATCTACAGTTAAATTTTTATAATTTTGTATTAAATCACTAGTATTATTAACAAGTTTTCCAGACTGATTAGTACTATCATCTTCTAAATTTAAAGTACCTCTATTAACAATAGGTTGTGAAAGCTCTAATTCAAACCCATTAAGATCAAGATTTATTGTTTGACTAGCACTAATTTCAGAAGTCTCGGTTGTTATAGCATCCGCTATTAATTTAAGATTACCACTACTTCCAGCAGCAGTTATAGCTGCTTGTAATGAAGTAAAGTTTTGTGAATCATTTAATCGAACAAATTCAACTTGTTTTTTTAAAGAAACTGTATTATATAATTCACTATCAATAGTTTCAGTCCCATATTTTATAGTAGAATTGTCAGCAGTCTTATACAAGGCACCATCATATCCAGCAGTTTTTCCTTTTAATATTCCATCATAGAAAGATATTTTTCCTTCAACACTAGAAGAAACTGATGTATTAAATATTCCATATGTTTCACCAATAATTACTGGTGTAACATCTGTTATTTCACCATCATTTACTCCTAAAACTAATTCACCACAATTATAAACTCCATATACTTTTCCCTGAACAGTTCCACTTATCAAATTAAAAGTAGACTTGTAAGTTGAATTATAATTAGAATTATATATAGCAGAACCATTTACAGATTTAATAGTACCCCTATTAAATGTTATATTTATATTTTTTATAGAATCAGCTACCAAATAAAGAGCATAACTACTATTAGAAGTAATATCAGTATCAGTTATATTAAAACTACCATTTGTAATCTTCAAGCCATAACTACTAGTACCAGTAAAAGTTGAATCACTTATAGTAGCAGTAGTAGCACTTAAACTAGTAGTAGAACTTCCACCAGAATTAAATGTCGAGTCAGAAATCGTCAAATTAGTTGAACTAATACTAGCAGCACTCGAAGTAGAAGTAACTGTAGTATCTTTAACTATAGCTGTCCTAGAATTTATTATATTTATACCATAACTACTAGTAGAATTAACAATAACATTATCAATATTAATAGTATTAGAAGATGAACTATTTACATATATATTATAACCAGCAGATGTATATGTTCCGCCAGTAATATTAATATTACCTTTTTGTGTCGTAATACCATTTTTATCAGATTGAACTGTAACATTATTTAAATCTATATTACCTTTAGTACTAGATAAAGTATAATTAACACTACTATTTCGTAACAACGTATTATTGTTTAACACAAGTTTTCCATTAGCATTATTTTCAATTCCATTTATTGTACCACCATTTATTGTAACTAATTCGTCGGCCTCATTATAAATACCATATTTATTAGCTTTAATCTCTGTCGTACTATCTACAGTTATAGTTCCTCCACTCTTTATATCAAGTGAATAACCATTTTTAGCAGTTAAACTTGAATTAATTAAACTTAAATCTCCACTATTTTCAATTATATTACCAGTAGATGTAGATTGAGTCATTGTTATATCCTTTATAATTAATGTACCATTGTTTACTAAAGGTTCACGTGTAGACATAGAACCACCTGTAGTTATACTATTAGTAATTGTAAATGTACCATTATTAGTTATAGGTGAACCAGAATCAACAGTAAATCCCGCTATATCAAATAAAAGTTCTTTACCTGCAGGTATATTTAAATTAGTAGATGTTTCAAAATTCTTAACTGCATATATATTAGGATCATTATTAGTAGATACATCTATAGCATCCTGAAATAGTTTAAAGTAAATATCTTTATTACTATTTATCTTCTTTACAACTGCATCAAGTTCAGAAGATAAATATGCCTTCTGACAACTATTAACAGAATCATGATCTACTATATAATAATATCCTTCTTCAAGTTCATTATAGCCATCTGTAACTGCAATTTTACCTTCTATATATCCATCATAGAAATTAAATGTTCCATTCTGAGTAAGACCATTAACATTTGATCCTCCAAAAATCACTATACTATCATATAGCATATTGCCATCTTTAGTTCCTACATTTACTGTACCAGTATTAACAAATGGTGAGCTTTCTGTATTTCTTATTTGTCCATTGTCTATTGTTATTGTTCCACTATTTGTTATAGTTCCTGTTACTGTAAATCCACCTAAATTAAATGATATATTCTTAGTATTAGTAGCATTCTCAGTAGTAG
>SVAU01000008.1 GCA_015059245.1 Bacillota bacterium | reverse complement strand
GAGGAAAAGGGATTCGAACCCCTGCGCCGCTCACACGACCTTCCGGTTTTCAAGACCGGTCCCTTCAACCAGACTTGGGTATTCCTCCATCTCGCTTTTCTCCAGCGACAAGTTGATTATAGCATAATAAATTTTCAGATGTCAACAAAAAAAACAAAAATATTTCATTTTTTGTATTTTTCCCTATAATTCCAATAAAAATTAAAAAATATTCATAAAAAAAACAAAAAAGTATTGCAAATCAAAAAAAAATGCGTTATACTCAAGTAGTCTTATTGAAAAGACGAAGGTGCCTGCCCAAGTGGCGGAACAGGTAGACGCACAGGACTTAAAATCCTGCGAGATTTAACCCTCGTGCCGGTTCAAGTCCGGCCTTGGGCACCATTTAAAAAATAACGAACTTATAGTTCGTTCTTTTTTTTGCTTTAAATCAAATAAAAAAGAAAAACTACAATTCGTTTTTCTCTTTATACTCGGCGATCCATAACGGAAGTTTTTCCCTCAACAAAGAAAATCCATTCTTATCTTCTAGATTTTTCTTGTCTTCAATCCTATAATCGAAATTTTTAATCGTCAATTTTAATCTTTTGTTACTGTCATCAATTTCAATGACCTTTGATGATATGACTTCATCTAGTTGTACATAGTCAAAAACATTTCTTACAAATTTCTCGGATATTTCGGAAATATGAATCAAGCCAGTATAACCATCATCCATTAAAAGAAATATACCGTAATTTTCAATACCGGTTACTTTTCCTTTAACGATATCTCCTATTTTATACATTGGAAATTTCCACCTCATTAAGTATTATACCACAACAAATTATTTACACCAAATAAATTATTAGATATAATTTTCTTGGTGATAAATATGAATCAAGAAGAATTAATCAAAAGAATCAAAGATAAAATAGATGAATTAAAACTAATACTAGCTCTAGATGGCGGTGGCGTAGAATACATCGACTATCAAGATGGTATCTTATTTGTAAAAATGAATTCTCATTGTATGGAATGCATGGGTCAAGAAAAAACAATGGAAGGAATGTTAAGAAACATTCAAGAAGATATTCCAGAAGTAAAAAAGATAATTAACGTACCAGTTTAATTATCTTTTTTTATCCAATAAAATAACTTAATTCCCGTCAATAACTCCAGCCTTTCTAAATAATCCTCATATTTAGAAATATCTTCAACTATATTTAACAAGTCATCAACACAACTATTATTACTAATATAATTATTTATATAGTAAAAATATTTAAAAGGAAAACTTAACCTTACGAGTAGATAAACTCTATCTTCATAAGTTACATTATTTAATAAAGAATATAATAAATCCCAATTATTAGTTAATCTAATATAAGAAGCATAATCCTTTAATTTATCCCCTACTATTATATTTAAAGGATTATAAAAATCTATTGTATTCAAAGTTATAAATGATCTATGTACTACATAGTTCTTTTTTATTACTAAAATACTATTCTTATAGTAATCTAGCAACATTTCACTAAGACCAATAAAATAATCAAAACTATAATTAATAAAATTATTATCTTCATCGACAAATAATTCTTTCTCATAATAATCTATTCTATCAATCCATAAAGAGTAAAAATCTTCTACATAATCAAAATCAACTTCTATATTCAATTTCTCTATATCATAAATATCTATATCATCAATTAAATAATTAAGCTTTAATAAGACATATTCACCTGATAATAAATCATTATCATTGTTAAAAACAAAATCATGTAATATTAATTGTTTACTCTTTAATAATAAATATAAATCATAACATTTTAATAGTTCTTCTTCATTAAGTAAACATTTACATAAATAATAGTAGTCACCATTAACAAAAAATATCAAACCATCTTGATAATTCCTACTATATTCGATTTCTAACCCATAATGTTTTTTTAATAACTCTTTCATATTTTATTATATGAAAAAACCTTAAGTTTATAACTTAAGGTTTATTGTTCAGTTTTTTCTACTGTAGCAGTATTTTCAGCACCAGGCATACTAGCGAACTTAGACATTACTGTCATCATTTGTTCATTCAACATTTTTTCGCGTTGATTTAACATTTCTTCCTTAGCTTTTAATTCTGCTTCTTTATTATACATTTCTCTATATACTTTTTCTTGAATAGTTTGAACTAGATTTTTAACACCTTCAATAAACATTTGTTGAGAAGCCAATACAACTTCTTCTAAACTAGCATTAGGTGCAAAACTAGGATTAATATCAAACTTAATACCTAAGTTAGCATTTGTAATTGCTTCTTGAGCAATTTGACCACTTGGAATTGTAGTTGGTGGCACAGCTGACAAATCTGATTGTGCAACAAATGTAACTGGTTCAGGTTCAGTTTGTACAGCAGGTTCATCAACCGGCAATGTAACTGGTGAAGCTGCAACTAAGTGTGGTTCTACAACTACAGGTGCAGGTTCTGCTTCTACTGGCGCTGGTTCTGCAACTGGAGCAACGACTTGAACAACCGGTGCAGGTTCAGGAGCCGGTGCCGGAGCAACCTCAGCAACTGGTGCTGCTTCCGCTACTGGATCAGGAACAGGTTCCGGTGCAGCAACTGGTGTTGGTTCTGCAACTGGTGCAGGAACAACTTCAGGAGCCGGTGCTGGTGCCGTTTCTTCAACAACAGCAATACCAGGAACAACTTCATCCGCAGCAGGAACAACTTCCGTTGGAGCTGGTGCTGCATCTACAGCAGCAGGTATACTATTTACATCTCTAGTACCATAATTATCAGACATTTGCTTAGCAGCAGATGCACTAACAGAAATATCTCTTGAATATTGGTCACTAGCTTTAATACTATCAATAGTTTGTAAATATTGGTAACTACCAACATTTCCTGAGATGATTGCACGCATTATTGTCTTAATAGAAGACCACTCTTCGTCGGTAGCAATCTTTTGTAAAGCGCCATCAACAATTTCGCTTACATGCAAAACAGTGAGTCCATGTGGATCCACAGTATTTTCAGTCGAAATAAGATATCTTTTTTGAGTATCAGGAATCATGAATACTGAAACAACATTAGAACTAATCGTTTCACCAGATTCTTTCAAGATCGAAATCTTCTCAGGCATTGCAATCCCTCTCTATTCTTTCTATTCTACTATTTATTATAGCAAACTAAAGAATGGTTTTCAATAACTTATTATTTCTTTTTTAATTGAAACCATCTACATCCATAAGCACAATTATTCTCAATATATGCTTGTAAACCAGCTATATCATTAAGCTTTTTACAGTTCTTATTCTTAGAATCATAAAACCCTTTTAATCTTAATTTACCATAAGCCCAATCGCCTACAATATAATCAAAATCATCAAAGTAATCAGTTATTTTTTCTACTAAAACTTCTTTATCTATAGCATCTTTTTCATCTTTAATTATTTCATATTCTACTTCATTTATTTTTATTGTTTTCATTTCCATTACCCCACTATTTTATGTTTTTGTGCATATTCATATATTTCATAAGGATTATAAGCAACTAATAAAGCATAACTCATACGATAAAAATTATTACTCTTTGCTGTAAATAATAAATCATAAAACTCTTTCATAGTTACACTATCTACTAATTTTTGATCATTTCTTTGTATCATCATATCAATTAAATGTTTTTGTACTAAATTAAAATACTTATTTTTCTTCTTAATAGCTTTATCTTCCTTTTTTACTTCAGATTTATAAAACTTATTACACATTAATACAAAGTCTTCATATAAATTGTTATCATAACCAAATTTTAAAATAGTATTAACAAATCCTTGTGTATCATTAGTTTCATAACACTTAACTATATCTTCGCCATAAATAAGTATCAACATTCTAATAACACTACTATAAAAACTATTATATTCCACTGAAAGTGGTTGTTCTTTAGATCTATTATATGTTCTAAACATTTCGCTAATTGCTTCATTAATAAATATATCTTTATTTGGCATACAATCACCTACTATATAAATTTTATCATAAATAATAATTATTAACTAGATACAATCGAACTAGACTTTTCCATTATTCCACCATAATACATTGGAATTCTTCCTAAAACGATTTTAGAAGCAACTAATATTTCATAAGTTTCTCCAAATTCTTTATATGTACTAGGGCTCATAATATAATTCTTAATATCTATAACTAAATATATTTCAATTAATAAATTATTAACACCATAATCCTTAACTCTAGTCTTAAACCCCATATCTATATCACTAATAAAATTTATTTTACAAGGTATTCTAAATCCTAAATTATCTAGTAATACATTATTATATATCAACCCCATAGGTATATAATAAACATTATTTATACCACTTTTATATAAGGAACTCATATCTAGACTAGTAATACTACTATATAAGTCTTCCATACAATTACTAAGAACATCGTAAGCAATATTCATATTATAATCTACAGATATTACTTCTCCATCATTGTTCTTGCTTAAATTAATAACATCTAATAATTCTTCACTACCAAGTTCATCACTACCTAATATCGAAAAAACATTATTATATACACTTTTATTAACATTCTTAATTACTATATTCTCTATATGATAAGCAAGTTTACTTCCAATATCTTTTAACATAATTCTAGTAACAATAAATATTATCAAAAATATAATAAAATAATTAGTTTTCTTTTTTCTCTTTAATCTCATACCTAATTATATGAAAAAAAGAACTAAAAATTAGTTCTTTTATATCTTACCAAGTAACATTAATATACCAAATACAAATGCTGCTACTAAAGCTAATACTACTAGTATAATTATTACCTTACCAAAGCCACCTTTTTCTTTTAAATCATCAAAGTCATCAAAGTCTTCTTCAGTAATTTTTATTGAAGCTGTAGCAAATGAATTAGATAAAGTATCTTCAGTTACTTGAGTAACTTTTACTTCCTCTGTTTCTTCTATTTTTTTATCTACAGAATCTTCATCTTCAGGAATATACTCTAATTCTCCTGTTTCTTCTTCATCTTCATCTATCGCAAATTCATTTGTATCTAATCCTAAAGTCTTTTCAGTCTCTTCATCTATTTGAATAGCTCCCATTACTTTAGTATCATCATCCCCCCTTAAATCACTTAAGATATCTAGAGGATCTAATTCTCCAACAACTTCTTCACTATTATCTTCAGTTACTGCTATTTCATCAGTATCATCACTAATTAATTCTTTAGCAACTATTGTATCAATTAAATCTAATAATTCTTTTTCTTGCTTAGCATCTTCTGCCACAACCTTAATTTCTTCTTTAGGTTCAATTATTTCATCAGTAGATACCATTTCATCAGCATATAAATCTTCTTCATCTATTTCTTCTTCATTAGTCAACTTATCTAAATCTTTTAAAATATCATATTGTGAACTACGTACTTTTCTTAATCTTTCTTCTTCGTAGTCTACTTCTTTACTTTCTTTTACTTTCTCTAATATAGAATTTAAATCATATTCTCTAGTTTCATCTAAGTTTATTTTAGGTAAAGCTATTTCTTCAGTATCTCCAATACTTTTACTACGATTATTATCACGATATTTTTCACTTAAAATATCTTGTATTTCATCAAGACTTATACTTTCTGTTGATTCTCCAATAATAGAAACATTATTATTTAAATCAAAATCTTCTAAATCTAAAGTTCCTACTTCTTTATATAATTCTTGATTTTTCTTAGTTCTAGAAGTTGTAACTGAACTATCATCTATATCTATATCACTATCGTAATATTTATCCATTCTTGATTGTCTTGATTCCATAGGACAACACTCCTTATCATATATAATGATAACATAAGTCAATGTCTTTTTAAATGTTTTAATTGATTTTTTTTGTTCTTTAAGTTATTATCTTTAAAGGAGGCGTAAACAATGTTAAAAGTTAATGATACATGTATCGGATGCGGAGCTTGTGTAGCAATCGCACCTGAAAATTTTGACTATCAAGAAGGAGTATCAGTAGTTATCAATGAAGAAATAACTGACGCTACTAAAGAAGCTGTTGATGCTTGCCCAGTTGGCGCTATCGAAGTTGAAGAATCTACTGAAACTGCTGAATAACAATTAAAAAAGTACCGAATATGGTACTTTTTTTATTTTCTTTTTAATTTCATTAATTGTTTTACTTCATCATTTGTTAAATATCTATATTCGCCAGATTGTAATCCTTTTACATCTAAAAAAGCTAATCTTTCTCTAGTTAACTTATTTACTGGGTGACCAATAGCTTCGAACATCTTTTTAACTATATGGTTTCTACCTTCAACAATTGTTATCTCTACTTTAGATTTATTTTTTTCTAAATCTTTCTTCTTTATTTTTAATCTCTTAGGAGTAACTTTAATTCCATCAATTACTACTCCTTCTTTTAATTTATATATTTCTTCAGTAGTCATAATACCTTCAATAATAGCTAAATAAGTCTTTTCTACTTCATTAGATGGATGCATTAAAATATTAGCAAATTCTCCATCATTAGTTAATAACAATACACCTGTAGTATCATAATCTAATCTACCAACAGGATATATTCTTTCTTTAGTATTAATTAACTCAGTAACTACTTTTCTACCTTTATCGTCTTTTAAACTACAAATATAACCTCTTGGTTTATTTAAAAGATAATATTCTTTTCTAGTATCCTTACTTAATGTAACTCCTTCAACTACTATAGTTTCATTCCCAGATACTTTAGTTCCTAATTCAGTAACCATTTCTCCATTAACATATACTTGTCCTGAAGATATTAATTCTTCTGCTTTTCTTCTTGAGCAATAACCACTATTTGCTATAACTTTTTGTAAACGTTCCATAAACTTCACCTGTCCTTAATTATACAAGAAAAATTAAAAAAAGAGAAATATTTCTCTTCTTTTTATCTAAAATAATAGTAATAAACTAAAAATCCTACTGCTGCTATAAATCCAAATATAATAAGTAAATTTCTAACTACCTTAGGATTACTTTTCCTTTTATATTTATCTAGTATATCATTTTCAGCAGCAAGATCATCATTTGGATTAGAAGATATAAACATTTTTAAAATAAATACATATGCAAAATATATTAATACTACTTTGACTACCATATCATATTTCTTTAACATATCAGGATAATACTTCATTACAATAAAAGCAATAGCCATAACAAGTAATGTTAGAATTAAATTAACTATTAAAGATCTTCTTTTTCTATTAAAGTTAAATCCACATTCACATCTTTTAACTGCATTAGCATTTATTCTTCCACATTTAGGACAACTTTTATTAACAAAATCTAAATCATAACGACACTTAGTACATTTCTTTGTTAATTCAAAATTCATATAACCACAATTTGGACATTTAACATGCGCTAATTCTTTAGATATTGATTCTACATTATCTTTTTCTATTTCTCCTCTATTTTCTATATTACTTATATCAAATAGATTATCAAGTTCATCCATATTTTCATATTCTTTTTTCATATTATCACTACCCTATTTAAATTATATCAAAAAAATAATTTAGCAACAACAAAAGCAGCAATAATACCACACACATCTGCAAATAAACCAACAGGTAAAGCATATCTAGTTTTTTTAATTTTTATACTACCAAAATATAAAGCTAATACATATATAGTAGTATCAGTAGCACCTTGAATAATACTTGCTAAAAAAGATATAAAACTATCTACCCCACTACTATGATATATTTTACTTAACATAGCGAGTGATGCATTCCCACTAATAGGTCTAAGTATAATCATTGGTATAATCTCTTTAAATTTACCACCTATAATATCTAACAAACCACTACCAACAAATATATTAACAGCAAATATCATAGCAAGTAATACTGGTAATATATCTATTACAGTCCTTAATCCATCTATAGCTCCTTCTACAAAAGTACTATATAAATCACACTTCTTTATAAAACCATACATAATAATTACAAAAACTATTAAAGGAATCAAATATCTACTTAGCATTCTTCCTCCTTATAATATAATCTAATAATAACCCACAAAAACTACTAACTAATGTAGCTATAATACTAGGTATAATTACTTTACTTGGATCTATACTTCCATAACCCATTCTAAGAGCAATAACACTCATCGGAATAATAGTTACACCACTAGTATTTAATACTAAAAATGTAATCATTCCATCACTAGCTATCTTTGATTCTTTATTATCTTTATCCAATTCTTTCATAGCTTTTAATCCTGCCGGCGTTGCAACACTACCTAATCCCAACATATTTGCAGCTATATTAGAAGATATATATAAGAATGCTTTATCATTTTTTACACTAGGCATTAACTTCTTAAGTAAAGGTGTTAATATCTTACTAAACTTTAATAATAAACCACTCTTTTCTGCTATATTCATAACACCGCACCAAAGTACTATTAAAGGACCAATAGACTTTATCATATCTAATGTATCATAAGATGTATTAAGTATTACTTCACTCATATCAACACTACCTGTAATAAAATAAAAAACTAATCCACATATTACTAATATAAACCACACAATATTTATCATCTAATCACCAGAATTTCAAAAATTCTACTAACTTACTTAAAAATCCTTTATCTTTAGTAACACTAATCTTTTCATAATATAAATTTCTACTACCTAAAACTTCACCATTTAATATGACACTTACCTTACCCCCAATACTACCATTAATAGCATTACTAGTATCATATTTACTTACCTTTACCTCTACTTTATCATCTTCTTTTTTTATCATATAAAAATCATTTCTTAATTTTAAATTACTCCCATAATTATCATTCTTATCAACTATCTTAACTCTTTCATAATTATTAAAATATTTCTCATATAAATTCTTATGATCATTAAAATCATTACCATCATTAAAAGTAACTACTATTAAATTCATATTATCATTACTAGCAGTAGTTACTAAAGTTCTATGTGCTTTCTTAGTAAATCCAGTTTTACCACCATTACAGTATTTATAAGTACTTAGTAATTTATTCTTATTAACCCATTTATAAGTCTTATAACTTGACTTAACTATTATCTCCTTAGTACTAACTATTCTTCTATAATGTTCATTATTCATCGCATATCTAGTTAATAATGCCATATCATAAACAGTAGATTTATTAGCACTACCATCATTTTCTTCTAAACCAGAAGGATTAACAAAGTAAGAATCTTTCATTCCTATTCTTTTAGCAACTTCATTCATCATAAAAACAAAATTATCAACATCATCACCAACATGAGAAGCAATTGCTAATGCTGCATCATTCCCACTTCTTAACATCAATCCATATAATAAATCATCTAAAGTTAATTCTTCACCAACTTGTACATAAATACCACTACCATAAGACTTTAAAATAGAGTCATCTATCTTAACAATATCTTCTAAATTACCATATTCTATAGCAGTAATAGCAGTTAATATTTTAGTAATACTAGCTATTAAACTTACTTTATCAGTATTACTACCTTCCATAATTCTTCCACTATCCATATCCATAACAATATAAGAACTAGCACTTAAACATTTAACATTAAACGGAATAATTAACATAAATAATAATAGAATCTTTTTCATAGTTCACCTAAATCAACATATGAAAAAAAGAAGAATATTATTCTTCTTCATAATTATAAATACCATGTATCTTTTCTAAATCAGTTGTAGATAATTGAGTAACATCCCAATCATCATCATTTTTAACAACTTTAAGTTCTAATTTGTATTTAACTGTATCCATAGCTGCTTTCATTTTATCTAATTGAAATGTAATGAACTTAGATACATCATAAACACCATTATTATCATTAAATTCATTTTTATTATTAGCATAATACTCATTAGTTTCTTTTCTTATTTTATAAAGATCTTTAACATTAATTTCAACTTCTACATAAGCAACATTATCTTCTATTCTTTCATTTAATATAGTATAAGTTAAAGAACTATATTGTTTACGTAATATCTCCTTATAAGTATCTTTATGTTCGGTAGTTAATTCTTCATTATTATCTACATAATCATTTAATTGATTAACTACACTATCATCTAAAGTAACATAACTTTCCATATAATCTCTTACAGCTTGAGTAGGAGTCATTTCTTCTCCACAAGCAATTAATAAAAATGAACACATTAATAACATAGTACAAACTAAAAATTTCTTCATATCTATTCTCCTTCATTTTTATTATGGTTTATAATTAACTTTTTATACACTTTATGATAAAATACTTACATGAAGGAAGTGATTTTGATGAAAAAAACAATTTTAACCGGTCTAAGACCTACTGGTAATTTGCATTTAGGTCATTATTTTGGAGCCGCACAAAATTGGGTAAAGCTTCAAGATGACTATAACTTTTATCTAGAAATAGCTGACGTACAAGCATTAACTGATAATTTTGATAATCCAGATAAAGTAAGAAAAAATGTAAAAGAAATAGCAATAGATTTACTTGCTATAGGAATAGATCCAAATAAAGTAAATTTCTTTATTCAATCTAAAGTACCAGAAATAGCTGAATTAACAGTTTTCTTCTCTAACCTTGTAACTGTAGCAAGACTACATAGAAATCCTACAGTAAAGACTGAAATAGCTCAAAAAAAGGAACTATTTGGTAACGAAGGAGAAAGTATTACTTATGGATTCTTAGGATACCCTGTATCACAAGCTGCAGACATAACTGCATTTGATGGAGAATTAATACCAGTTGGTGAAGATCAACTACCATTAATAGAACAATGTCGTGAAATAGTACGTAAATTCAACTCTATATATGGTGAAACATTAAAAGAACCAGAACCTTATCTATCAGAAAACAAAAGAATAAAAGGTTTAGATGGAAACGATAAAATGGGTAAAAGTTTAGGAAATGCCATTTACTTAAATGACGATGAAGAAACAATTCATAAAAAAGTAATGGGAGCTGTAACTGACCCAAATAAAATAAAAAAAGACGATCCTGCAAATCCAGAAGTATGTATGGTTTACTACTATCATAAATTAATAAATAACGAAGAAAACCTAAATACAATATGTTCTGAATGCAAACTAGGTTCTCGTGGTTGTGTTCAATGTAAAAAAGAACTTATAAATGAAATGAATAATTTCTTAAGTGATGTAAGAACAAGAAGAAAATACTACGAAGAACATCCTGAATTAGTAGATCAAATACTAAATGAAGGAACTGAAAAAGCAAGACTAGTAGCTAAAGAACAAATGGCTAAAGTAAAACATGCAATGAAGATAGATTATTAAAATCTATCTTTTTTTATAATTAAATATATACCTATAAATAAATAATAAAACTCTATAACACTTAACAAATTAACTACATATTCAAATAAACTATACCCATATAATAATAAATTAGAATATATAATAATGACACTTAAACTAATACTACATAAAAAACAACCAATCCCTATTCTTAACAATCTATTCATATAATAATCTATACAAAAAAAAGAAAGTTATTCACTTTCTTCTTCAGTATATTCTAACAATCCTACATCTACACTATTTATAGAATCAAATCTCTTAGTTATCTTTTCAGTAGTAATATTTATTTCTTTAATATCTTTAGTTACAGTATCTATACTTCTAGATAACTTATCCCATCTTTCTCTATATTTCATAAATTCTCTACTTAATTTATTTAATTCAACATGTATTACTTGAGCATATTTATCTCTTTCGATATTCTTAAGTATCATTTGAATTATAGTTAATGTACTCATTAAAGTAGTTGGACTACATATCCATACTTTCTTTTCATACGAATAATTAAGTAACTCTGGATGATAAGCATTAATTTCAGCAAATATAGCTTCTGCAGGTAAGAACATAATAGCTTCATCAGCAGTTTCACCAGGAATAATATATTTAGTAGATATTGCATCTATATGTTTCTTTACATCACTTTTAAATAACTTAGCAGCCATTTCTCTTTCAGCATTAGATAATGATCTATCAGTCATTCTTTCATAGTTTTCTAATGGGAACTTACTATCAATACATATAGTACCTAAAGGTTCTGGTGCAAATAATATTGAATCAGCAATATGTCCATTACTCATAGTATGTTGTATATCATATATACTTCCTCTTTTTTCACCAAATACACTAGTTAATATATAATTTAAATTAACTTCCCCAAATATACCCCTAGTCTTTTTATCAGTTAATACACTTTGTAAACCAACTATTTCAGAAGATAAACTATCTATCTTCTTTTGTGCTTCATCTATTTTAGTAAGTCTTTCTAAAATATTATTAAATGTCTTATTAGTCTTTTCAAAGTTTTGATCTATTCTCTCATTTACTTTATCATTAATATACATTAATTTTTGTTCTATTTGTTCATTTAACTTAGTAAAATCTTCCATTAAGTATTTATTAATATCAAATTTAAAATCAGCTAAATCAGCACTAACATTCTTTTCTAACTTACCTAATCTTTCAACTATATCTTTATCATCATCTTTCTTAAGTAAATTAAGTACTTGTAATATAATTACTACAATTAATAAAACCAGTAATATAAAATCCATTATTCAAACCTCTCATCCAAGTTAAATTTCTTATTAATACCAAGACTAAACAAATAGCCTACAATCATTATAATAGCCACTTTTATTAAAGCTAAAGGCTGTGTTAAGCATTCAATTAAACTAACTCCTACATAGCCTAAAAAGATCATCTCAGCAAACTTACCTACTAATAACGCAAAAAAGTACTTCTTTTCATTTATTTTAGATAAGCCAGAACCTAAATTAATAAAGAATGATGGTGAAAAAGGTATTGAAACAATCAATACTATCTGACTATAAGATAATTTATCTATAACATTCATAAATTTATTAGCTTTAGTATTCTTAGCTATCTTATTTCTAAACTTCTTACCAAATAATCTTCTTGTACCAAGAAACATAGTAAAACTTCCAAAAACACAAAATATCCAAGATAATACAATACCTAGTACACTTCCAAGAAATGATCCTACTAAAGAACTCATTGATAAAATATTTACAGTTACAAAAACAAATAATGGTAAAAAAGCTAAAATACCTTCCAAGAATATAAAAATACAACTTAAAAAAGGAGCCCATATTCCTAACCCATTTAAAAATTCCATAAGTGTTTCTTCAAACTCATATATCCATTCCATATACATCACAATATAATTATAAATTATATAAGTTTAAAAAACAATTGTTCACAAAGTCATATACATTGTACTTTACTTATTTACTAATGTAACATCATAACCATAATAATCTAATATATTAACTGCTTTTTTACTCTTTATACCACCTGTACAATAAATAAAATATTTCTTACTTTTATCTAACAATTCCTTATAATTAGTTAATAAATTATCATAAGGAATATGAATACTTGTTTTTACAATATGATTATAATTATTATTAATCTCAATAAATACTCCCATAGATTCTTTATATTCACTTAATTTAATTTTCTTCATAATATCACCAATATATTATATGCAATAAAAAAGATGATGAATATTATTCATCATCTCCAAAAAAGTCATCAAAGAATGCATCATCAGATATTGTATTACTATCAATAACAATTTTATCTGGATCAACATTAACATTTGTCTTTTCTTGTTTAGGTTGTTCTTTAACCTCTTGTTCATATCTAATTACTCTTCCATCACTATCAGGAGCATCATTAGAATTATATTTTATAACATTTGGTTTTTCATCAAAGATATTATAACTATTTAACTTATCAGATACTTCTTTTACTCTGTCTTTAGATATCTCAATAGTATCTTTAACAAATTCTTCTTTTTCTATTGTATCTTTCTTAATGTTTTCCATTAAATTAGGTACATCATTATAAATGTTATAACTTTCTTCGTTAGCTTTAACAACAGTATTACTACTATAGTTTGGTTGAATAATAGATGCATTTTCTACTTTAGGTAAAATATCAAAATCATCATCATCCATTGGACTACTTATAGCAACTGCTATATTAGCTTTTTCATTACCAATAGATATTTCATTAGACTTTTTATCTTCTTTTTCTTCTATTTCATCTATATCAAACGAAGATGTATTAAAGATATTAAATTCATTTTTTGGTTCCTCTTTAATAGGTTTAACATCAACTTTTTCTTCTTTAATAGGTTCATCTTTTGGTAATTCTTTAATATCAGGAAGATCGAAGTCAAAATCAAAATCATCTTTCTTAGGTAAATCACCTAATATCTTATTTGTATCAGTTGGTTTACTTTCTTCCTTTTTCTCTTCTTTTTTATCTTCTTGTTGTTTTTGTTCTTTAAGTTTAGCTTGTTCTTCTTTTTGTCTAGCTTCTTCTGCATCTAATTCAGCAATCTTTTTGTCGATATCTCTCATCATTGCATCTAGATCGATACCGCCACCTAAACCTCCGAACAATCCACCACCATCATTCTTAGGAGCACCAAAAGGAGCATCTATATCTGATTTAGAACCAAAGTCCATATCAGATGGTCCACGGAATGGATTAGAACTTCCACTTCCACTAGGGAATGGTGAAGAACCTTTTTCATTTAAAGAGTTTTTAATTTTATCACTCTTTTTCTTCTTAGTAAATTCTTTAACATCAAATAATTGAACTTCTTGTTTTTCTCTATTTGGATAAGTAGCTTCAACTTTTGGATGTCCCCAATCCATTTTAAAGTTTGGAGTATATTTAGTTTTAAATGGAGCTAAACGCCATCTAATAATAATAGCTTCAAATAATTTTAATTTTTGTAAGTCAGTAACAGTAACTAATGGAGTTGAAGCAGTTTTATCTTTATCATCTGATTTAACTTCACCACACATTTTACTAATTTCTTCTAATGCAGCTAATTCTGTTGAAATCAAGTATACTAAGTTACCACAGTTACCTTTAATTGTTTCAGCATCTTCATTACCATAAACACTTTTTAATTGAGCAAAGTTTTGAATAATGAATGTAAATCTAATAGCACGAGAACGAGCCGCTGTAACCATTGTTGTTACGTCTTTTAATGGAGGCATATTAGCAAACTCATCAAGAATAAAGTTAGTTCTATATGGTAATTTACCACCATTTTGTTGAGCAACATCGATTAATGTTTCATAACATTGTTTAATAAATATTGTAGCAAGACCATGATATGTAGTCTTTTCATCATGAATAATAATAAATACAGCAGTCTTTTCTTTACCTATCTTACGCATATCAAAATCACTATATGCTAACATTTCAGATAAGTTTTCACGAGAAGCAAATAATCTTATCTTTTGTCTAAATACTGATAAAATACCACCTTTAGTTTCAGTAGGTGAATTTATTGTATTAGATGCAAATACATAAGCATTTGAAGCTTCACCTTTTAATGTAAAGTATTCTTTAATATAATTACTTGCAGCAAATTTTTCTTCACCAACAGTACTCATATAGTTAATTGAGTTTAAGTTGATTTCTCTTTCTTTAGCGTCTTCAAATAAACCTAAAGATAAACCTGAGAAGTAGTCAGCTGCTGATTTTTCCCAGAAAGGATCTCCACTCTTATTATTAGGATCGTATAAAATATTTAAAGCAACGTCATCTAATAATTCAGTAGCTTTATCAAAATTACCATCTCTATAATATTGATAAGGTAAAGTAAGTGGATTCCAAGCATTACCATTTTGTGGTTCACGGAAGTTTAATACTACTACGTTATATCCACGTTCTTTCATGTATACACTAGCAGCTTTATATAACTCACCCTTAGGGTCAGTAATAATCATACTTTCGCCTTTTTTAATTAATAATTCAACCATTGGTTCAACTATTGTTTGAGATTTACCTGAACCTGTAGAACCGATTACTAAGTTATGGTACTCACCATTATCAACCCATAATCTTTTTCCATCATTTACTAAAGGAATACCAGCTACAGTTGTTTCTTGTGCTAAAGGATCAACTATTTCTACTCCTTTATCAGTTTTCATTTCCTTTTCTTTAGCCCATCTAGAATAACCTTTTTCACTCTTTTCACCAATTTCAAATCCTACACCTTTTTTACGATCAAAAATGTAAGAAGAAACACTAACAAAAATAGCAACAATGAAAATAATAAATAATAAGAAAGTTAAACCAAAATACTTAGTTAAACCAAGTAATGGACTTAATCCATAAAACTCACCATGAGTTCCAATATATCCAATATTACCAGTAATTAATGTACATAAATAAAATAACAATAATAGAAACGCTATAAAAATAATTAAATCTTTACTAGAAACACGCCATTTCACTATATATCGCCCCAATCTACTCATATTATACTACATATTAAGACAAAAATAAAAGGAGTAATCTCCTTTTATTAATATTTAGTTTTAGTTAATTTGGAAACTATCAATAAGATAATGAAAAATGCTAAAATTCCAATGAATGCGACTAAAATAGGATGCTCATTTACAAACTTAATAAACTTACTTTCTTCCTTCTCTTCACGCATATCTATTACAGGTTTCTTCTCATTTTCATCTTTCTCAGAATCACCAGTACTTGTCTGATTCGCATTAGGATCATCTAATAATAAATAAATACTCTTTTTAGTACCTTTTCTAAGTACCCAAGTATAAACATTACCATTAACATAATCTGCATTATTCTCAAGCATTTTATACGAAGATCTTATATTTATTGTAACTGTTTCCAAGTTAGGATATTGTTCAAAATATTTTAATCCAGCACTATCAGTAGAAATCATAATATTCTTATCACCGGGATTTCTTTGAATAGTTCTAGATGCAAATCCATATTTTACACTTCTTGAATTCTTATAATCTTCAAATTTATATTTATACTTATAATTAAACCTATATCCAGAACCAAGATCTTGTTCTCTTCTTGTATAATACTCAACACCATCTTTTTTAGTGTCTGGTTCAGTATCTGATAATGGAACATTTGAAAATACTGGCATATATTTTCTAAAACTTGTATAAACTTGTGCTTTAGTAGTATCACTATCTGAATAAGCATTAATAATTATTTCTTCTTCAATATTACTTGAAGTAACTGTTAAGTTAACATTAGCAGAACATCCAGTAAGTAATACCATTAACATTAATAACATTAATATTTTCTTCATCGTATCGGCTCCCTTATGTAGTTAGGATCATTATAATAATCCTCTAAGTCTACCCCCCAGTAACCACTTTCATTAAACGATCTTCTTGTAAATAATACACCATATGCATTCCCCATCGCTTCAGCACATATATATTGTTTAGAAGCCTCATCAACACCAACTACTAATACAATATGTCCACTAGACTCCAATAAATCTCCTGGTTGTAATTGTGGTTCATTAGTTAATCTTACTTTTCTTGCATTCGGCATATTTTGGAAATTATTGGCTAAATCAACACCTTTTTTAAATCCACCATTCTTAATAGCCCATGGAACAAATCCTGAACAGTCAAATCCACAATAATTATAATGTTGATTATTAGCATATGTATGACATTGTGTACTTCCCCAATATCCTAAGGCTCCATCAACTACTCCATCATAGTGACCACCACCCCAATAATAAGGAACTTTAACTCCGTAATTATCTCCAAGTTCTCCAATTAATGTTACAGCAGCAGCAACAACACCAGCTCTTGTTCCCCAACCAGCATCATCTACATTGTCTGCAATTAATTCATTAAATTCTTCTAAACTAGTACCATTATCTTCTAAGAACTCATCTAACGGTTCATGTAGAATACTAGTGTTTTCTGAAGATAATGTATAATCACCATAATCATATACACCACCATATGTACATTTAGCAGAACTATAACTGCTTGAACCATAAACAGCTTCAAGTATTTCAACATATGATTTCCCAGCATTAGCATCTGCTATAAATTTATCAGTTTCATCGGCTTGATATCCTAGTTTTAAAACATTACCATTTTCATCTAATAAAACTTCTCCCATAACTGAGTTAGCTAATGCCTCTACTTCTTTTTGTCTTTCCTCGCTTAAAGCTTTTTTCCATATATCAGTAGAACCATCTACACCTTCGCAATATAATGTAGGTTTCCCCGCTCTTTCAATCTTAGGGCAATCTTTTGTATAATCCCAATAAACTTGATCATTAGTACAAGCTCTCATTCTAATTATTCCAGTAGATTCATTATATCCATGGAAACAACTTTCAGGATGACTAGGACACATACCACTATTTCTTGTTAAAGTAAAGTTTCTAACCGCTATCATTTGTGCTTTCAAAGCTTCATCAGGAGAACTAGGTCCTGCCTCAGCTAATGCAACACCTAAAATATATTTTTCAAAATCAACTGTGTCTAAAACCTCATAATTATCAGCTTTACCATCACAGTTAATAATCTCTACTTTCAAATTAGATAATTCAACAGTACCTGTAGAAGTAACACCACTTAGTGAGTAAGTACAACTTCTCTTCCCTCTACCTTTACCACTAGAATCAAATTCCATAGTATCTATCATAAAAATAATTAATAATAAAATTACTAAAATAATTCCCATTGATAATACTGGGTGAGTTTTCATAAATAGCAATAAAGCGTTCTTAATTGCTCCTCCAGCTTTGTCAACAACATCTTGACCTTTGCTATCACTACCAGAATCATTTTTTTTCTTACCCAATCCTTTTGCTTTGTTCTTTAAACTGTTCCCAGCTTTTAATAAAGCATTTTTTATTGGACTTCCAGTCTTAGGAGTTGATGATGATGACTTATCAGGTTTCTTAGCTTGACTAGGTTTAGAATCAGCATTATTAACTTTGTTTTGATGTTCTAAATTTCTTCTAGCTCTAGCAGTTGCATCGGAATTATCATTAGGACCAGCATTCTTTTGTTTCTTTAATGCACCATACCCATTGCCAGTTTCATCATCCTGTGGCCTTTCCGGTTCAGCTTTCTTTTCAGGATTTTCACCAGCAGGTTTTTGACCAGAAGTACCATTTGGATTACCATTTGCAATCATCCCATTAGTAGCAGCTTTATCAACTGCTTCTTCTTCTTTTTCCTTCTTTTCAGCTTCTGCTTTTTCTTTATCTAAATCTGTTTTAGACTTAGGAGTACCAGTTTCACCACTAGCTTCTCCTTCACCATTCGGCTGACCACCTTTTTTATCTCCTGTTTTATTCGGATCTTTTGTAGGATCTTTCTCCGGTTCCCTCTCAGGTTCTTTTTTATCTTCAGGTCTCTTTTTTTGGTTACCACGTCTACCACTACTGTATCCATTTCCACCATCATAACCATCATCATAACCACCCGAACCAGGAACAGAACCATCAGTGCCCGTTTCATCACCCATATCACCAGTATGAGGTATAGAAGTACCAGGTTTTAAACCATTATCAAATGGCTGTTCACCATCAAATGATCCCCCACCGTTAGGATTATATCCTTTAGAAGAAATAGTTTCAGCAGGTTTAGAAACATTCCTCCTTAATCTATCAGTCTCATCACTTACAACACTTGACTCCATCTTAGGGGCAGATGTATCCGTATCCCATTCAATTTTTAAAGAATCAGGGTTATCTCTAGAAGCAACGTCTAATCCAATATTTGGTACTGGAACAGTCATTTCATCTACAGTAGTTTCTGCTAAATCTCTTTGGATATCTTCCAAAATTCTACCTTCCAATTCTTCAGGTTTTACTCTTATTTTATCAGACATTATACCACCGTCCACGCTATAAAAAGTATAACATAAACAAACAAAATAAAAAAGCCGTTATAACGGCTTTTTAACTATTATAGTCCTCCTCCAGAACCAAATGAATCAAGTTCTTCTTGAGTACATAAAACATTAACTCTCATACGTCTACTTCCACATATAAATAACGCTTCACCTTGATTATAGTATTTAATACTATCCATTTCACTTTCATTTAAATCTATTAATAACGCTAAATCTTCAGTAGCTTGCTTCTTTAATCCCATTACTAAGTAATAAGAAGCATTATCAAATATAGCCTTACCATGTACAATTAAATTTTGTGCAGCAAAATCTGTAGGTTGTTGAGTAATTATAATAGTACCAGTATTGTACTTACGAGCACGTCTTTGAATTTGTGCTAAGAATTCAGCACCCAATTCATTTCTAGTAGATAATAAAACGTGAGCTTCATCAACACACAATACAGTAGTTGATTCTTTATCTAGACTTAATCCCCAAGCAAATTTTAATATATTGAAGAATAAAGCATTTCTAATGTTTTCATCACTATTCATCAATTCTCTAATATTGAAAACAATAATATTACTATCTATTCTTAAAGTAGTGTGACCACAGAAATAATATCTTAATTCTTTAACCAATGGTCTAATCTTTAACTCTAATCTTTCCATTACATCTCTTTCACGAGTTTTATCTGGCATAGATAATAATCTACCTTTAACAGTAGCATAAACATCATCAAATGTAGGGAAATCTTCAGATTTTAACTTACTAAAATCTGTATCAAAATCTATTTTATAACGTTTATATGTATCTTGTACAACTTCACTAAACATTGCTAATACATCTTCTTCAATACTTGGAGTAAGATATTTCATAAATGCTTTTAAAGTTTGTAAAGCTCTAGTTAATACAGTATATCCTAAACCTTGATCTAACTCTTCTTGATCGGCATCAGGTACAACTTCAAGTGGATTTATCATACCAAAATCTCCACCTTTACCTAAATCTAGGAAACTACCATTAACATTTTTACACATTTCTTCTAATTCACCTTCTGGATCAAGGCAAATTACTTTATATCCATTTCTAATATGACTTCTAATTAATAACTTAGCAGCAGTTGATTTACCACTACCAGAAGTACCTAAAATAATCATATTAGCATTATTTCTATTATGTTCTTTTTTTATTTTATATAAGAATTGATTAAATAAGATAACACCACCAGAAAAATCAACTCCTAGTAAAGTAGAATCTCCAGGATCTTTAATGCTATCGAATACAAATGGATACATAGCAGATATTGTAATAGATGGTATTGGAGTACCAATTCTAGATTCAATATCTTGTTTAGGGAATATAGGAATAATTGATTTTAATACCTTTTCTTGTTCAAACATTAAAGGTATAGCTCTCATTCCTAAAGCATCAATATAACTACGTACTTGCATTTTTTTCATTTCTAATTCTTCAGGATTATTAGCAGTTATCATTACATGTAATTGAAAATCAAATATTCTAGCTTGAGTAGCAGCTAACATAGAAATAAAATTTTCTAATGATTCATAATCTTGTCTAATTCTTTCTTGAATAGTTTGATCATTTTCAGATTGATAACGCATCTTTAAATCTGCAATTTCTTTATTTAACATTTCTTTAATTGTTGAAAACTCAATTGGAATATGTTTTGCAACAACTTTAACTCCAGAAATATTAGTTAAATTAGCTAAGAAACCTGGATTAATAAATTTTGGATAACTTATAACTGTTAAAATAGTAGCACTCTTACCACTAATTACAAAGTCCATTGGTCTAAATTGTAAACCCTTTGGAGCTATTTCACTTTTTATATTCATCCTACTCTCACCGTCCCAAATGTAGTAGTCATACCACCATTTAAGAAATTGTCTAAAATCATTCTTAAATCTGCGTTAGACACTTGTGAAGAGTTAATTGAAGCATTAGCTAATCCAGCAATTAAATTATGAAGTCTCTTTTGAACAATCTCTAATCTCTTCTCTTTAAATAATATAAAATACTCTGTATCTACAACATTATATTCTGCACTCATAAATGCATTAGCTTTATTAATATCTTGTATTATTAACTTTCTAACAGCACCATCAGTACATCTTTGATATAAAAGTTGTAATTGAGATAAGTATAGATTAATATCTACAGGTCTATCAGCAACAACTAACCAAAACTCATAATCAATCATATTATAAAAATTTTGTAATGAGAAAATTATATTATCTCTTTCTCCTTGATCTAAAATGAAAATATTCTTAGGTGCAACTTTAATACCCGTAACATATTGGCCATTTTCTAATTGTATCATACCATTCATTATGTTTTTTATCGGTACCCAATCTTCTGAATACTTACTAACCTCATTTGGTACATTTCCAGAAGGATTATTAACATTACTTGTTTCTATTATTCCCATAACTAGCACACCAACCTCTCCAATAATATTTTTTTCTACCAGTATAGAATTTATAAATATTTCCTAACAAAGTCATAACATTATGATAATTAGGTACAGGGGCAATAAGGAAAGACGCTACTAAAGCTGGTGAAGCAAGTAGTAACATCACTCCAATATCATCAGATTTAATTACTAGTAGTAAAAATACTGTAATACCTAATCCTACTAAGAACACAGTTAAATCAACCATGTTAAATACACCTAATATCAACTGTGACTTCTTAGAGTTTGCAGGAATCAAATAATTATTTTTCATGTATCACACATACCTTTCCAAAAGAATATCCTATGGTTTTGGTTTTCCGCCACCATTAGCAGTTTCTTCTTTTTTACGTATATCTTGTTGTTTACGAACAACTTCAGTACGAACAATCTTAATTTGGTCACCTAATTCACTAATAGCAGAAGATCGACCATGAGCGTCTTTATTAACAATTAAGTCTTCAGTAGCTAAATTAGATGCATTAATTTGTTGTGTACCCGCAGCATTATTAGCAGCAGCAATTACAGTAGCACCTAAGTTATCACCCAACGCTGTTCTAAATTCAAGAGCAGCAGAACGTACACCAGCTAAGTCGGCTTGATCTCTTGAAGATAATGTTGCGTAATTTCTATCAGCAAGTAATGCTCTATTTTGTACTTCATCTCCGAAGTTCTTCAAGTAGTTATTATATAAGTCTTGCCACTTAGCATAATCTATACCAGCTGAAGAACCAGTCTTTTCAGCTTGTAACATATGATCTCGAATATCTTTTAATGTAGTAGTACTATATCCACCACCAAAACCAGCAGCAAATCTTGTACCATTAGCAGCATTATAAGCAGCTATATCAAATCTAGCAGTTACACCATAAGTCTTACCAGTTTTGTTCTTGTTAACATCGCCTTCAATTTGACTCTTAGCAGCAGCTTTTAAAGCATCTGCTTTTTTCTCTAATTCGTTTAAAGATTTTAACTCAGCATCTAGACTAGCTGCACTATCAAATCCAGCCCATCTCATTACACCAGAAACTTTATCCTCTAAACGATGTTCGATAACACCGAAAACTCCACCATTGTCTTTTCCATAAGCTTCATAGTATTGTTCTCTATTATCTCTAGCTCTAATAGCTCCTTGAGCACCACGAGAAGCAGCACCCTTAACATCGCCAAATCTCTTAGCATCCTTACCTGCTATTCCACCTCTTACACCACCAGATACAGTTCCAGCAGCAGCACTACCAACACCACCAATTAAGTTCTTAGTAATACTTCCAAGAGTTACATGACCATGTTTATTTTTCCAATTATCAGCATTTTTCCATTTATTAGTTAAATTATTAACACCAGCAGTTACACCACCACCAACAGCAGAAGCAGCAGTAAATGCACCACCTTTAGCTAATTTATTTCTAATACCTAAATCTAAATTACCTCCATCAATTCCTAAAGTTTTACTTAAGAATTTTGGAGCATCTTTACAGAATATGATTAAACCAATAATTAAGAACGCCATAGCTAACATAACTTCAGGACCACTTAATTCTTGATTACCCCATAAAGCATCAACTGACGAAAATAAATCTTGTAAATGACAAATAATATAGACGACGATATATACCACAGCTATACGAATAAATACTTCTAAGAAAGTGTGAATAACACCCCTAGTATATTCCTTGAATGTTTGTTCACCTTTGCCAGGTAAAACTTGCATAATAAGTGGTACAGGAGCAATTATTTGATAATAAGCTAACTTAGCAGCTCTAACTCCCATATCTATACTAAATGTAACAAATGCATATAAAGTAAATGCACCAGCGATAGTAGAAATTCCGTATAGATAAGATATTTCACCATCTTCTACATAATTATTAATAAATACTGTATATACACCAAACGGATCTCCCTTAGCCGTCATAGCATACGCTTCAGAAAGAGTTATTTCTTCATTCGTAGAAATAGCTGTTCCTAAATTTGATACAGCATCATCACAAGTTAATGCAGCAACAGCAGTACCTAATAATCCAATAGCTAAACCAAATCCAGTCCAACCAAATGCATAACCAACAGCACCAACTACACCAGCTGCACATCCAAGTCCATACCATCCAGCAGTTGATAAATAATAATCGCTTAAATTACCAACAATTTCATCAGAAGTTAAACCACTATCTTCTGCTGGGTAAAAGAAAGCTTGCCATATAGTTGTAGCAGTAACGGAACCACCTACAACATTAATATAATCATCTGGATTAGAATCTTCTAAAGTGATTTGTTGTCCGCCAACATCTACAGTACCAGGAGAAACTAAAGTTGTATTATCAGATCTAAAGAATAATTTACCTAATACATTATGTTCTAAAACTAATCCCTGAACTTGATACATTAAATTAAATAAAGCAGGAGCAATAGCTAACCCAACAACAGCAATTACAATTCTTTTAATAATTCCAGGCCCAAAAGATTTCTTCCCTTCATCAGGATTAACGATAGCCTTTAACATTGCATAAGAAAGTACAAATAACATTAATACACCGATAATCAAATATACTTTATTAGCTATTGTATAATATGCATCAGATGATAACAATCTTGCACTAGCAATTGCCATAAAAACTTTAAACGCAGATGAAATTAAACCATAGATTAAAGTATCTAGTGTTAAAATAATACCAATAAATCCTTTTTCAAGGACATCACCTAATAAAAATAATAGATTTATCACACAAACCAATCTCCTATCCTATTCCACAAGTTCCAACCCAACCTAGTAGTGGGAATAAAAAGTTAATTAATGTAGGAATAAAAAATAAAATTAATGCATAAACAACTCTTTTACCAGTAGTTTTAGCTGCTTTTACTAAAGCATCCTTATCTTGGCTAGCAGTCGCTTTAATAAAGTCTGCAACAGACAAAACTAAACATAAAATAGGTCCAGCGTACTTTATAACATTAAATACTTGTTGCAAAAAGTCCCATACTTCAGCATCAATAATATCTTGGCAATCTGCTGCTCCCTCTAATAAATAAGTAGTACTAGCAGCATTTGCAACACCTATATTTAATAATAAAAAAGTTCCTATAAAAATTAAAAACATTAATAACATCTTTTTTTTCATGCAATTACACCTCAATCATAAAAATTATAACACAAAAAAAATGATATTTAAACAAATATCATTTAATTCTTCAATAATTGATTAACAAGAGCCTGGACTTGTAATACATTGTTCACAAACAGAATAATCACCATCAGAATTAAATCCATCTGCTAATGTAAAACAGAAGCCTACAATTGTTGGTATGAAGAAAATTAATATACCAGCTAATGCTCTAAATAATAGAGATTTAGCAGCTTTCTTAATTTCATCATCTTTACTTGCTACAACTGCTTTTCCTAAATCTATCATACCAAAAATGATAACTAATAGAGGAATAACAATTTTAAAGATTCCTAAAATTCTACCAACTAAAACCCAAATAGGTTTTGTTTTTGTACAAAAATTAATTGCAGCAGCTAATAAATACATAAAAACATCTCCTTCATTTCATAATATAATTGTATTGAAAATATCAAAATATGTCAAGGTTTTCTTTATTCTTTTACAATTCCGAACAACCTTACAGGTTTATTTCCGTCACCAACAGGTTTGTTTTTGTCAAAACCTAATTTATTTAATAATTCATCTAGAACTCTATGTCTATCCTTTTTATCATCTAATGGTGGAATATTGTGGAATACACTACATCCAGCTTCACCTTCAAAATCTCTAATATCAGAAGAATCAAGCAAGCTCATATTTAAAACAACTTTCATGCTTCTCATTTTACTTAGAATAGCTCTATCACGACGAATCATTTTATTTAATCTAAGAGTAGATGGCTCAATTAAATAAATCATTTCACTACAATTAGATTCTTCAGAACTATTATTAATATCTATTAATATAACATTATAATTATTAATAGGATTATTAATTATAGTAGATAGTTCTTTACTACTTACACTCTTTAAATCAGGATCATTAAAGTACAAGAAATCATTTTTATCTAATTCTAAACCTAATACATTATAATGATCAGATAATTGTTTTTTTAACATATAAATTAGTGTAGTTGCTCCAGCATGCTCAGTAAGTCCTTTAATACCAATAACACGAGTAGATCCCATTGTAGGCATCATCGCACTATTGTTAACAAAAGCTTGTTCATTAGATGGTTGATTAAAGCCGAAAGTCCCTTTTCCACCATTATTTTGTGGTTGAGTCATTTGACCTTGAGCTGCCATAGGTGCAGCTCCACCAATCATATGAAATTGTGCAACATCTTTATATGAGTTAGGATTATCAATCAAGTATGCAATAGCATCTATATTTCTTGTAAAATTATAAATTCCCATAGATACTAATTCAGATAAATATTGTTGTGAATTAACCATAGGTGAATCATCCAACAACAATACAATCTTAGACATATCCATACCAAAAGATAATCTTTGAATTTGTGTTATATCTTGATATCCAGAAATAGCAGTAATATCAAGAACCATTTTGTTAAAAAAGAAATTATCAAATTGAGCTATTAAATCATCAACTTGAAATTCTCCATCAACAGTTTTTATTAAATCTATCTTAGTACTAAGACTAGACAACATAGCAGAATACTTATTAGAAACTATAACATTCATCTTTTAACCTCCGATAGATACGAAATAATCATTTGGATTCCTACATATCCCTCTAACCCCACAACCAACTTGAGGTTCATCTTTTTCTAGTGGACGATAAATCTCATCAGTAACTCCATCAATTCTAATAGGTAAGAATTCTCTTAAAATAGGAATTTCAAATTTATAAAATAACTCAATACCATAATAAACTGAATCATATACTTTATTATCGATATTACCAGTAGGATACTTAGCAAAACAATAATAATATTCTTTGCTTTTATCAGTGACTAATTCACCTATATCGCCCCAACCTTTACCATTATCAAATTCAAGTTTATAAACACCATAAACATACCTAGCTTTTTTAGGTATATTACAAGGCCCCTTAGCAGTATAACTACTAGCTTTCAAAAAAGCATTAATAGTTTTAATAGCACCAATGTGATTGACTACAGTGCCACTAGTAACAGTACTATTAACAGTATTACCACTAGAATAAATAGTCATTCCTTTATTCTTTTCAATAATATTTAATACTTCATTCTTTAATTTAAATGTTTTAGAATAATCGACTGTAATAATAATATACGCAGAAAAAACCATAAGGAAAGTAACAACAAGTCCTACAAACCAAATTGAAGAAATACTAGTTTTCATCTAATTCCACCTTCCCTACGCATGAAATTTGTATTTATCCTCTTCTGTATACATGTGAATAATAGAAGTTTCTCCTTCTATTCTTACATTAAGAAAAGCACCTATAACTGGCCAATCTAAAGAGAAAAATACAACTACTTGATAATGAGCAGATCTTGGATGTGCAGCAACCTTACCATCACCTGAGTTAAATAAAGACTGACGAATGCAATAATTAACATCTTCAACAGAACTAGAAGGTGAATTAGTAGGATTATTAAATTCAAACCCTAACCATCTAGAAAACTTATTACGTCCTACTGAAGGGTCTCTTCCATCATAACCTTTACAATCGCCTCTAGAAAAATATCCTACTTCATCCAAATATCTATTAATACGCCCTATTGAATTTTCATTAACACCCTTAAAATGTTCAATTGTTAATAAAATTTCATCTTTAACTTTAAAAGTTTTCGCATAATTAGTAGACATACTAATATACGTTGTAAAAAAAACAATAAATGTAATTACAATACCAAACAACCAAGTCCCACCTACAGCTTCTTTCACGATTTACACCTACCCTCTATAAGGGCAATAAAATATTTCCTTAGAATCATCATAAGGATCATAGCAATAAGTTTGCCCATGGTGATCTGCTCCAGGGCTATTAATAAACCCTACATCACAAACAGCATTAGAGCAACTAGAACTTTTTTGCATATTAGCCTTAAGATTCGGCCATATTATAGTAAAGAAAACAGCCGTTAGCATAGCAACGGCCGTAACAACTATAACAGAAATACTTGCTTCACTCGTAGCTTGTTTCATAGTATATCACCTGTTTTCTTAATATTTAAATATTATTTACAATCTCTTGAGAAAGTTGTACCGTTATATACAGCATGACAAATGTAATTATCGCATGAAATATATCCATCAGCACCTGCTGCAACAGCAGTATCAGCTGATTCATAATCACCATTATTGTCAACTGAAGAACAAGCAGTACTTAATGCTAAATTTGATTGAATATTAGGCCAAACAAATACTGTAAATAATAACCCAACAGCTGCTATAGCAACAACTGTAATAACTGTCATATTTAATTCTCCTGTAGCTTCTTTCATAAAATTCTTCCTTTCTATTTTATACAATTTAAGTATACTATAATTTTTTTATCATTTCAATATTTTTCACATATTTTACATCATCTTCATAACAAATAGAACTATCAAAATCATGATACCAACACCAGTACAAACCAACATACTCATAGTTTTACTTTCCATCTTTTCAAGACGAGCCTTATATCTTTGATCTCTAGCTTTTTGTTGAAGATTTGAAATAGTTTTTGAGAAGGTAATTAATTGTTCTTGCTTTCTTTCTTGTCTACCTAAACTTAAACGATACAACAAACGCATCATTCTCATAGAGTCACGAACAGGATAAGTTTGGGCAAATTCCATATAAGGTAAAACTGAAGAATCACCAGCATTAATCTTATTGATTAATTCAATTAACCCATCTCTAAATAACTTAGGTGCATCTGGTATAGATTTACCAATTGCAACCGGAACAGTATAGTGTTGAATTAAAATCTCTAATCCCTTTAAATAATAAGGTAATTGAGAGTCTACTTGTTGCAAGTGTCTTTTATAATAACTTTGTAAATTAGAATAATCTGATTTAAAAATAACAAAACCAATAACAATAGAAACAACTATTTTTACGGCATTTAAATCAGAAATAAACATAAATATACAAACAAGAATTACTAATAAACCATTTTTAATTCTCTTTTGATATAAAACGTCTGGATCAACACCATCACCATATTTTGCTTTAACAAGGAAATCATAATCTGCTTCCTTTAATTTCATAAATAAATCTTGATTATCATAAATAAACTTATTAGGTTTAACATATCCATTAACAGTTAATATAGTGAAAACCAAAATTCCAATAATGAGGATTTCTACATACATACTATTCAACCCCCACGTCTTCGTTATAGAATTTTTCACCAGTAATTAAGAAATAACAATTTATTATAATTACCGCATGAATTATCAAAGGAGCTAACCCATCATCTAACATATCTAAATATTCTTCTTTACCAAATAGTAATTGAATAATTAATAGTAG
Organism: Bacillota bacterium; assembly: GCA_015059245.1. The sequence goes on along the minus strand of SVAU01000008.1, from coordinate 59,979 downwards.
CAAAAATAACGCTCCACCGAATGTCAAGAACTTAGTATGGAATACTTGTCTATCCATTCTATCCTTATATACACCTTCTACTAAAGCATCAATGTCTAAAGACATAAGTTCTAAAGCTTCACCAGAATCCTTAGCACCTTCTTTAGTAATTTGTAAAAATAATTGATGCATATTCTTAACCATATAATATGGATAAGCTTCGTTAAAGAAATCAATAGATTGATCAATAGTACCATTTTCATAGGCCATTTGAATCATTCTTTTAACATCTCGTAAAACTGGATCTTGTAATATCCCAGAGTCTCTAACACCTTCTAAAGATTTTACAAAACTCTGAGTAGTATTAAATTCCATAATAACGTTAGTAGTATAAACTTGAATTTGTTCAAATACATACTCACTATATAATCTCATAGTTCTTAAATAAGCCAAATAAGGAACAAAAGCAATTGCAATAACTGCATATACAACAGCAACAGGAATACTATATAAATATAAGAAGGTTAAACCACCTGCTACTCCACCAAATAATGCAACTTGAGTAGCATATTGTCTTGGAGTATATTCATATCCTAATTCCTTAGTTTTTTGTTTAACTTCCCTATAACTATATGGAGCATAAGTATTATATATTCCCGATACAGTATCAGCAAAAAATTTATAAACGTTATCACCTGTATTATAACGATAAGCTAAAACAAATATTGCTATACATAATAATATCAATAATTCCATATTTTCACCTTCTTATTATAAAGTTTCAATAACTGTAGTAGAACTTGAATCAGTACTAGCTGCAGTAGTAGCAGGTGCTGTCGCAACCGGTGCAACCGGTGCTGCCGAAACAGCAGATGCTTGTGCTGTCACAGCTGGTGCTGGACTTTGAACTTTAACTTGAGATTGAGCAACAGGTGCTTGTGCTGGTGCCGGTGCAGCAGTAGCTGCTGGTGTAACAGTACTAGCAGGTGCGGTTGCTTGAACTGTAGTAGTTTGAGCTGGAGCTGCAGCAGGCGCTGGAGTTTCTTTTTGTTCTCCTTTATCACTATTCATAGCAGCATCCAAACCATCTGAAGAAGTCTTCTTCAGTGCTAAATTATCAGCACTACCATCTCTTAAATTAGATAAATCTTCTTTAAATTCAGCATCACCTAAACCAAAGATATCTTCATCTTCAAAATATATATTACCAATAGCTAAATAATCAATTAACTTCTTAGTAGGATTTCTTAAAGTAACTCTACCATCCAAAGTTTTTGAATATAACATATTAGACATCGGTCTATTTGTAGCTTCATCAACATAAAACTCACATATTTCCATGATTTCACGTTGGAATCTACCTAATACTTGTGAATAGTAACCTTTAACATAAATACCAATTTGAACATATCTATGAATAGAACACAAGTATTGATCAATATCTTGACTACCTTCCAACAACGCGTACATACGCATCGGTATACTTGATGCCTTATCGGCATGGATTGTTGAAATTACGTGGTGTCCAGAAGATATTGAGTTACGAACCGCCATAACCGCTTCAGCAGAACGAACTTCGGCAAGTAATATCCAAATTGGGTTCTGTCTCATGCAGGCTACTAACGCTTCAGTATATGATGCTATGTTATTTGTTTTCATAGCAACAATATCTCTATGAGGGAAAATCTTATCTAAGTGAAGTTCCAATGTATCCTCAATAGAAATAATCTTTTCATTTTCTTTAGTATTACTAGATAGGTATTTAACTAACTCTGTTTTACCTGAACCAGTTTCTCCAGCAACTAATATATTACAATGTCCCCAAACACATTTAATTAAGAAATCATGCATCTGTTCAGTAATATATTGTTCACTCATTAATTTATCTTTGTTCAAACGAATCTTAGCAGGAGTCTTACGGATTAGACAAGCTATTCCGTTAGTAGCTATAGATTCGTGAACAAAGTTCATACGTAATTCAGCACTTTCAGAGTCAAGAAATGGATGAGCCATATTAAATGTTCTACCCATAACGTTTGCACACTGAAAGGCTAACTTTTCCATAAATGGATTATTTATATCAGGTCTCTCAACTTGATAAACTCCTCTAGATAATGTTTTTAACCATACTTGTCCACTATTACTATAAGAGACGTCGGTAACATCATCATCTTCAAGGAATTCATTCAAAGGACCAAAGTCCATTTGGGAGAAAACATTCTTCTCATCCATATAAACACCCTCTTATTTTTATTCTTTAAATTTATTAACCACAAACAGTTAAATCAACACATTCATTTTGAATAATATAAGTTTTATTCTTAATTAATGTTTCTAATTCTTCACTAACCATAGTTGTAGGAGCTGCATTTTCACTATAAGAAGCATTTCTCGCAACTAAATGTAGTTCAAAACCAGTCATTTGAGCTCTCATCAATAAAAGATATAAGTATTCAGGAACAGCAAATGACATAACTTCAGGATCGCCTGTATTATCTCTATCGATGAAAACGTCTCTACCATCTTTATCTCTAACAGCTAATACTTGAATACTAGCAATAAATCTAGAATATAAAGCTTGACCATCAACATCACCAGCTAAATACAAATCGATTGTATTTCCAGGGAATATTGCATTACCATAAGTTGATTTATTGTCAACTTCAAATGCTAAGATAGTATATCCATCCTGAATATTAGAGAATAATGAATCTGGCATTTCTTCTTCTTTCATAACATTCTCTGTAAAGAAGAAACCATTTTGTGGAATCTTACTATCGTAAGAAACAATTTTACCATTAATATCAGCAACATTAGTAATGATATTATCCATACCAGCAATAATGTCTTTAGGTAGTTCTGTGTAAGCAATATTTTCTTCGCTAATTCTAGTTCCAGCTATCATAGTAGATGCGCTTATTGGAACTGAAACAGGTTGAATAGATTTTGTTACACGCCAGTTATAACCAACATATAAAACAACAACACCTATTAAAACACCTAATATTGTTATTGTATTCTTGTTACTTAAGAATTTCTTAAGTGGTACCATTATATTTCCCATATTTATCCTTCCTTTCACCTATTTAGTGTAATAAGTACAACTATCAATTTTTTCTGTACATTTATACTTGTCATCACAATTTCTTTCTGTAGCATTAAAATCAATAGTTAAATCAATTGTATTTACAACATCTAATTTTGTTGCAGCATTATTAATAACAGTTCCATCAGATGAAACAACATCAGTATCTCTACCAATAAAATAACCTGCAGTAGTTGTAGCAACCTTAACACTTACTTTAGGTGGAGATTCATATAAATCATAGAATTCAACTTTATAAGAATCTGTGATATTAACAGTTTCAGCGAATCTTCTCAGGAAGTTTTCAACGAAAACTTCCTTTAAGATTCTAACTTGTCTTGTTTGAGAATAGTACGAATAATCAACAGCATCATATAACGCACTATTTGCAACTTCTTTTAATTGATAATAATCTTGAGTATCTGTAGTAGTAGCATCATTAGATAATATCATAATCATCGTAATGAATACTCCTAATAAGATAAACCAATAACCCCAATAGGATTCTGTCATATAATTTCACTCCCTCCTACTTAAATGATAATCTAAACCAAGTATTTGATTCTTGTCTAGTTGTTGGATTTCTATATCTTTGTCCAGTTTCTACAAAGTCTACCCAACGACATTTTCCTTTTTCCATATGATCTGCCATATCAAATGTAGGAGTTAACGAAGTGTCTTCAACTAAACATACATTAGTATAACTATTTCCGATAGTACCATAACTCTTCAAGTCAATTGGACCATCAATTTTACCAATTAAGAATTTACTTCCATAGTGTTGGAAATTAATTGTTTCAGGATTTCCTTCTTCACAAGAATTTCCATCACATTCTATTTTACTAACGTCATAAACTATTAACTTATCTAGATTTAAATCATATCCATTAGCATCATTATAAGATCTAATTTGTTTTAATGTATCTGGAGTTAAATAATATGCATATTCAGGATCTCTAGAATAAATATTTTCTCCAGTAGCTTCAATATTATCTTTTAATAAGTAACCTTTATCAGTAGTCATTTCATCACCGTTGTACATAAATGGAGAATTTTGACTCCAGTTAGTACCAGTAGTATTACTATCTCTACCTAAGTCAAGATCTGAAAGTGAAACAGAGTTTGTATAGAATGTAATATTTCCTCTAGTATCTCCTCCAGCTTCATCAGGATTAGACATAATATATGAATAATCACCATGACCATTAGCTACTTGTTCAACTATTTCGTCTGGTTCAACCTTATAACCACAACATAAGCAAACTTCTTCATAAACTTCGTATACACAAGTTCTAATATTATTTGTGATAATAGATTGTTCACCATTACCCATAATTCTACCTAAATCATCATTATAGTAGCTTCCTACATTACCAAATGAATAAGTATAAGAATATAGATTTCTAGGTGTAGCCATACTTACTGGGAATACATTGAATGAACCAAGTCTTGACCATCTCTTAAGTTCATCACGATTATTAGCATCAAATGTTATACCATAATCATTCTTTCTACTAATACCATTAAACTTTTCAATTGCATCTTCGATATTATCCCCATGGATCTTAGTATCTCCACCACGAACATACCAGTATCCTCTATTCTTGTAATAACTACTATTTAGAATAGATGTTTTAACATAGTGAACTTTTTTATAATCAACTGTTACTTGATAACAACGACCACCTAACCATTCAGGAGTAGTACTTGTAGATGCGAATGCAACGAATTCTCCATCTTTACCTTCCCAATACTTAGTACCGTTACTGATAACTCCAACTGTACATAATACAATTTTCTTTTGAGCTTTAACAGGATTAGTAACTTGATATCTAGGATCATGATATTTATTAACACGATCTAGAGCAACTTGAACGTTTGCGTCTCCAGGATCAACAACATTTTGCCATGGAGTAATCGGATTGTAATAATAAGTCTCAGTATAGTTTCTAGCTAACCAAGTTTTAACTGGAGTAGAACTATTAGGAACATCTATTTCAATTTCTTCACGTCTATCGGTAGAATCAGCATATGTACCATCTCCACCAAATACCGCATCATTCTTTTCAGTATATTGAATTAAATATCTATCTTCTTCTGGAATTCTATCCATAAAGAATTTTTCATCATAATCATAAGTAGCAAATGGATCAAATTGAGTTGGAATATTAATATAATCATATTGTTTTCCCATAATAGTATCCTTAGTTATAGGATTATTAGTTCTACTTGCATCCTTATCGTCTGTTGTATTTCTTAATTCGAAGTTTTGACATTTGAAGATGTCGTGAGCATGAGAATAAATTTGACTATAATAACTTTGCATTGTAAATCTAGCATTATCTAATTCTTTCTTAGAATGTTCTTTAAACTTCTCGGTAATCCAATTAAATGCATCTTCTTCATTTTTATAATCGGTACTTTCATATGTCTTAGGTGCATCAACTCTATTGTCTGTATGATTTGAATTAACCTTACAGAATGCTTTATCTAATTCAGAACCAGTTAAATCAGCATATTTGTTGTCTTCACAGAACATTTCATTTGTTTTTGAATAAGGATCAGTACCAATAGCCTCACCTACTAAATTCTTTTGTTCACAAGATGAAGATCCTTGAGCACTTGGTTTATATTCAGCAGCAACTAAAGTACAATCATGTTTATATTCTTTTTTATAATTGTCTTTAACATCTTTATCTTTTTCTTGTTTATTTTGTCTATTATTATCGCCTTTATTAGCTATACTATCACGATCGTCATAACCTTCAGATTTACTTTTATCGTATTCTTCAGTTTTATAGTAAATATCTTGACCATCAGAGTTATTAACTACAATTTCATTTTCAGTTTTTAAACCATAGTCGTAACCTTTACCCCAAACCTTACATTTTAAATCTTCTTCATTATAATCAGGATCCATAGTAAGTTCATATTTATTAGCACTATAAGAACTTACATTATTATTACGGCAATAAGCAGTTTCATAAGAAGTCCAGCCTGATTTACAGTTCTTATAGAAAATTCCTCCAGATAATGTCCAACCACTTGGAGTATTTTCATAACATGTACCACCGCTAGCATAGTATCCAGTACCACAAGAGTAATAACATGTATCACCAGATGCAGTAGTACCAGATGGACATTGTGGACCTTTAGGACCAGAACCATCAGGATCGGATTTACTAGTTGAAGAACGAGTCTTAGTATTTTGAACCTTAGTTTCCTTAGTATAATAAGTATAATAATAACATGTTTTAGTAGTCTTATTCATCCAATCTTCTTCGTGATCATCTTTATACTCATCGCAAGCCCATCTATAGAATGAACAATAAGTTGCATCACTATTCCATTCACCAGTAGTTTTATAAGTAACAACACCGTCAGTATAATCCTCACCCTTATTTGTATCAGGTTTAGCTTCACAATTACCACCAGTAGTACCAGAACCAGTAGAACCGCTTTGATAATTAGGAACCATTCTACAATCATTAACTTCTGTACTCCAATAATAATTTCCTAGGCTTGTACCTTGTGGACACTTATCAAAGTATTCAACACAAACTACCCCTTGTCCAGAATCTCCAGAAGAGAAATAATCAACACCATTCCATTTTTTAGGAATTTGTTTATCAATATCAGTCCATACATGAGACCATTTAGAATATCTATTATAAGCTTTAACTACTTCATTTGATAAATCAACTATATTAGCCATAAATCTATCGTAGTTAATGAATGTTGAGTAACATGTACGTTGTCCACTCATAAACATATCATTACTTACAATTTGGAAATAAGTACCAGCTGCAACAGCGTCAGCACCTATAAAGTTACCAAATGAATCCATTGAGAACTGCCAATCTTCTTTACAAGTAACTTGACAATATCTATTTGTATCATATTCATTAACATTTATTAAGTTTTCAACATCATCATATTTAGTAAAGTTCTTATCAGGATCCACAGCACTTAAGAATGTAGCTCCATCATTTACGAAGAAATCATTTACGTTAACAATACAAGTACCAATTGAGTCTTGGTATCCAAGAGCAGTACCTTTATATTGAGAACCTTCTTTAATTTCATATAAATCTGCTTTTTCTTTTCCTTCAGGAACATAAGCACATACAGATGTCATTGTAGAAGATGTACATTCAGCACTACATACACTCTTAAATAAGTATGAACTTTCATCTTTTACATATCTACAGCAACTAGCTGCCTTAAATAACACAGCATTAAATGATTTATTATTTATATTTGTTGTACATTCAGCTTCATCATCACATTTATCTTGTTTTAATACTTCTAAATCACAGTTTTCTGGAACAACACTGAAGTAAATATATACTTTAGGATTTGTAGTACTAATAATTAACATTCTTTGAACGTTAACTGAACTATCTTTTGCAGAAGCGATAAACGCATTAACTATATCAGCTCCACCAGTATAAGAAATTTGGAATGATAAATCTTTTTCTTCTTCAACACTTGTTGGAGGCTTAACTTTAGCAGCATCCGGAACAGTAATTGTTACATCATATTGATATGTTTTTCTTCCGCCACTTTCGCCTTTTAAAGACCAACTATTAACTGTACAAACAACTCCATAACTTCCAGGTTTTCTACATTCTTCCATTGTAGCATCGGCACCAGTTGGAGCAGTAATTGTACCTACATAGTTAATTGTATAACTATTACCATTTGGCACATAAGTACTACTTTCAATTGTTCTACTGAATCCATCATTTTCTTCAGTAGTAGTAGAACCGCCATAATCAGCAAGTAATTGAACAACTAAATCATCAACACCATCTCTCCAATTTTGGAAACCGTTACCGTTTTTACCGTTGTCTACTGCACTTCTAGCTTCAGCTTCATCTATGTCACCATCAGCAAGACCATCAGTAATACCACCAGCTACACCAAGATAAGGATAGTAGTGAGAAGCATAAACTTCATCAGATGGATCCGGAGATCTACTAAATCCTGTATGTATTGCCATAGAACGAACAGCAACGTGAGCTGCAGCTCTTTCTTGTAATACATAACCAGCGTTTTCATCAAATTTACTAATATCTAAAGTTTGAACAATGTGCATTACTAATTTACCAAATTCAGTATCTCTTTGTACATCAGAAGTCTTCTTATATTCATTACCAGTTACAGTAACAGAACTTCCTTTATAATTAAATGTTTTAGTAGTTTTACCTGTACCACTTTCATTTGGTCCTCTACGACCTGGGTCAAGACATAAACCAACATAAGTAGAATAATCACTTGGACATAATTGATATACCTTATAAATACCAGTATTCATATCAATTGCACCAAATCCATTATTTGGTTTTGCATTAGCGAATGTATATTTAACATACTCATTTCTACTAATAAAGAAATTTTCACATTGATCTGTTTTAAAATCATTTAAAGTTTTTTCATCATTTTTACCAACAACGATATCGTCTTCAGTATCAACATTGAAGATACCATTATCGTCATCTAAGATATGAGATCTATCTTCTACATTAAATTTATAAACTCTAACTGTACCATCTTGTAATGTTACTAAAACGTTAGCATATACATCAAATGGTGTTACTTTCTTACCAGTAACTGAACAATAACCAGAGCTACCAGACGCATTAACGAAATCTGAAGTACCACCTTCTACAGAACAACTAGTCATATTCGGAATATTAAATCCAGTAGTTTCATTTAAACCTACAGTTTTATATAAATCAACTTGAGACACTGTTCTATTTGAAATAGCAACCCAAACAGAACCATCTAAATAAACCTCAGCACCAGGATTTTTTACTTCTCCTGTACTATTATTTCTCCATCCAGTTAAACTACTAGATGAATGGAAACCAGTATACTCTACATCAGGTAATCTAACCTTTTGAGTAAAACTAGAACCAAACTTAATATAAGTCATATCAGAAGCTCTAAATTCAAAACCATCAGCATTTTTTAATGAACCTGAGTTTGTAGAAACTCTAACATGAGGAGCCATTTCATAACAAGGAGCATATGTTTGACCAGCACTAGTTGGTTTACCAGGTGCTAGTAAATCTGTACCACAAGTAGTCTTAGTAGTTAATGCATCCCCCGCTTTATAGCCTTTTGTCCAACCTTTAAATGTTAAAGGTAATTTTTCAGTATTTTGAGTAGGATCAATTTTACAATCAGGTAGTGGAGCACCTCTTTCAGTTGCTTCATAGTAAACATAGTTTTTACCAGAAGTATCAGCCCAACTAGCTAATTCCCATTTATTTTTATCAAAATCACAGAATCCTAATAATCCAGGATATGCTTTAGTTGAAATTGATGGATCTTTTTCAACGATAGTTACTACAGTTTTATATAAAACATCAGCATCATTAACATAAGTAACAGTAATTTGATGTTGTCTATTATGTAATGCTGTAGGACTTACGAATGAAGCCTTACACATAGCACTATCAGAACATCCAAATACTTGAATTGTATTATATTGACTTCCTCTATCATATGTATAAGAACGAGCTTTTTTAATACCAAATAAAGTAACAAATTCTAATGTTTCAGATGGAAATAATTCATAGTATTTAGCATTTACTACTGGATTAGACTCAGCACTTAATGCAAATGTATAAACATATGAGAAACTTCTTCCACCTACGTTTCTAGGAACACCTGTACAAGTATAAGTAATTCCCGCATATTCTTTAACTGTCTTATTAGTATTTTTTATTGATAAAGTATATTGATAATCATCAACTTTAGTTAAAGTAGCAGTATAAGGTTTTGTTGAATCTGCAGCAACACAAGTAACATTACTTGCAGGAATTGTAGTAGTTTTAGTATTACCAACTCCTATAGTTCCTAAATTATTAGAAATAGTAGTACCTTTTTCTTTTATAGTAACAGTAGCTAATTTGAATTTATTAGCAGTATCATAATAATAAATCGTAAAAGTATTTACTCTTCCTTCTGTTAAAGTATCTTTCATAGTTACCTTACAAGAAGTAGCATTACCAACACAACCAGTATAAGTTAATGCAGCAGAATTATAATTTGGTGATACAGATACAATACTCTTCATACTTAAATCAGAGAAAATATCAATAACCTCACCAGGGTACTTTTCATAATTCTTAGTCACAGTTTCTGGATTATATTTTTTCAACGAATAAGTATACGTATATTCAAAATTCTTACCATCTCTAACAAAAGTACATACAGCAGTCTTATTACTATAAGTACTATTAGAAGTATTATTATTAGTAACTTTAATTCTATACTTAGTACCACTTCCGTCTTTTGTAACACCAGCTGGAACGCTAGCTACAGAATTAGTACAATTGAAGTTAGATACGTTTTCTTCATAAGCACCAAATATAGAAGCAGTTGGTTCAATAGAACCTAAATCAATAGTTCTTTTAGTATCCATTTCATAAACAGTAACAACAGAACGATAACGTGTTCCATTAGTTCCTTTATAAACTACAGTAAATTTATGTGGTCTATCTTGAAGTGGAGTACCACGAGTAAAATTGATTGTACAAGCAGATGTACCAGAGCAATTACTATAACTAATTGTTCCTAGTTCACCACCAACACTTTGTGTAAAAGATTCGATAGTGTCTATACCCAATTTGTTTTTTAAATTAATAGTATCTCCTTTATAAAGATAAAACACTTTAGGATTTTCAACTGGAGCGGCTTGTCCACCAGCACTTACACTAAAGTTAAATGTATATGTTGTCCATGAGAATACACGACCTGAATTTCTCCATGAATCTGGATGTCTAACATCTCGAACTGTACATGTTACATTTACGTTATTGTAATCTCTTGCAACATAATCATTAACTTTAATATCTAAATATCTATACCATGAGTCTTTTGCTTCATAGTACGATGTTCTTTCAGTAAAAGTAAAAACACCACTAACAGAAGCAACACACGATCCTTCATCCCACCATGCATAACTCTTAGAAGCTTCAGCGCCTGGCGCTAAAGTACCCAAGTTGTAAGTGGCAGCCTTAGTCGCAATAGGCAACGCATATAAACATACAAATACAAAAAGAATATATTTAAAAAACTTTTTCATTATGCATTTTCCTTTCTTTTTATTATCACAACTGTTATTACAACACCGAGAGCAACAATTATACCAACAATCAAGTATTTATATTTAGAGGCACTAGCAAACGTTTTATTTATAGTACCAGTATTATCTTCTTGACCATCTCCACCTTGTTCAAGTAATTTAGCTTTATAAGCATCAACCTTATCATAGAATGTCGCACCATCAACAGGTGAAGTAACAAACTCTTGACATAAATAATATTCTGGGATTTCAGAGCAAATTTCTAGTTCAGAATAAGAGTTATATATTGGTAATGATAACTTTATAGTTCTTAGTACCTTACCATGACAACCATATTCATCAGACATTACTTTAAATTCATAATTAACTTTCTTGTCAATCATATTTTGTCTAAAAGTTAAAGTTCCATCCTTAGCTAAATTTGCAACAGAAGCAACAGTACTGAAATTAATATCATTCTTTACATCAAGGTAAATTTTACTATGCATGTTATATACCTTAATATCAACATACCTAGCTGTATAACTAGTAGCACCAGTTTCAATATCTTCTCCAGTGTTTTCTACTTTTGTTTTAACAACATAAGTTACCTTAACATTAGAAGCAATCTCTCTAAGTTCTCCTAATTGCATCGCTGTACAAGTTTTTTCTTTTTCTTCAGCAAAAACAGTGCTAGTAAACATAAGCATACTAACAGCCATTATTATCATTAAAAAAATCTTTTCTTTTTTCATAATGCACCAACCTTATTTTCTATCTATAATTTTACCATTAAGAAAACAAAATAACAATATTAAATTGAAGTATTTTTTCTAATATGATATATTATGAATGGTGATAAATATGAAAAAGAAATTATTAATTTTTATAGGACTAGCCCTATCAATAGGCGCAATCGTAGCAATAATATATGCAGCTATAACATTGAATAAACAACAAGAAATAGAAAACTCTTACCTAATAGAATTAAGCTATAAAGAATTAGAAGAAAAAATCAACAATAAAGAGTCATTCCTTCTTATGTACACACAATCAACTTGCGGACATTGTCATGAATTCAAGCCAAAATTAAAAAGAATTTTAGCAAAACAAAACTTCTATGGTTATGAAATAGTTCTAGATAAACTAGACAAATCCGAAAGAGCAAAAATTAATGATATAGCAAACGTAAGCAACACACCTACAATAGTATTCATAAAAGATGGACAAGAAATAAACTCATCTCATAGACTAGTAGGAGCTCAATCAGAAGAAGAAATCGTAAGAAAATTAAAATACCTAGGTTATATCAAATAATAAAGAGGTGTTAAACAATGAAATTTGATTTCAAAGAATTTATAAAAGGTATAATAGTAATATGTTCTTATTTTTTAATACAAGTCATATACTGTATGCCTTTTTCTTATTTATTAATAAAAAATAAAATATCAGAAAGTACAGTGTATTTTTTTGTATTTATAGGAATGGCAATAACATATATCGTATATTATAGAAAATCACTACTAAACGATTTAAAAGATTTAAAAAAGAACTATAAAACTATTTTAAAAACAACTATAAAATACTGGCTAATAGGATTCGGGTTAATGCTACTAAGTTCTATGATATTAACATCATTAAATATAGGTACAGCAACAAATCAAGAACAAAATATATCATTATTTAAAAATGCCCCTATTATTCAATCATTAATAGCAATCATACTCGCTCCTATAACAGAAGAATTAGTATTTAGAAGAAGTTTTAAAAACTTCACAGATAATAAACATATATTTGCAATTACAACAGGACTAATATTTGGAGGAATACATGTAGTATCATCATTAACTAATCTTCAGGACTTACCAATGATACTTCATATAATCCCTTACAGTACAGTAGGTATAGCATTTGGATATGCTTATAAAAAACATAACAACATACTAGGTACAATGTTAATACACGCATTACATAATACAATAGCTATAATAGAAATATTCATGTTTTTATAAGGAGGTAAAATATGGCTGAAGAACAAATAAGAAGAAGATCAGATAGATATAGAGATGAAATTGAAGTAGAAGACGTTGAAGAAACTAAAGAAATAAAAGTCATAAAAAAAGAACCTAAAAAAGTTCCAGAACAAAAAGAACAAAAAGAACAAAAAACTAAAGAACAACATCCCCTACTTAATAAAATTATACTTACTATTATAATAACTATAATTATACTAATATCATATAGTACCATGATAGAACCAAAGTTTATTAATATAAAAGAATACAAAATAGAATCAAAACTAATACCTGATTCATTCCATGGAACTAAAATAGTACAATTTTCAGATATACATTATGGTACAACAATTAATAAAAAACAACTAGAAAGAATAACAAACAAAATAAACGAATTAAAACCAGATATAATAGTATTTACAGGCGATTTATTAGACAAAAACATCTCATTAACCCAAAATACTGAAGAAGAACTAACTACTTATCTAAGCAGTCTAAAATGTTCTCTATACAAATATGCAATATTTGGTGATGAAGACTTAGACAACAAAAAATATCAAGAAATAATGACAAAAAGCGGATTCACTATTCTTGATAATAAATCAATACCATTATATTACAAAGACACAACACCTATTCTAATAGCCGGTTACAATCCAACAATAACAAAACCAAATTATACAATCTTAACTGATTTCATAGATAATCAAGATCCTACTAATTACTTTAAACTAGTTTTAACACATGAACCAGATTCAATAGATAAATTCATTAACTATAATCCAAACATAGTACTTAGTGGACACTCATTAGGTGGTAGCATAGATTTAAAATTCACAAAACCACTAATGCTACCAACTAATAGTACAAAATACTTCGAAGATTATCAAAAAATCAAAAATACAGACTTATACATATCTAACGGATTAGGAACAACTGGATTAAATGCAAGATTCCTTAATCCTCCATCTATAAATCTTTATAGACTATATAAAACAAAATAAAAGTGCATAAGCACTTTTTATTTTGTTTAAATACATTCTACATATGTATCAGTTAAACATCTTAATGCACAAATACAATCTAAACTAATAGTAAAAACTGAATTAGTAGCAGTATATGGATATAAACTAGTAGTATCAGGATTATCTTGTAATACTCTAAATGTACAACAATTACCTTCTAACTTCTCTACCCTAAATACATTTGAACATCCATCAGTATCACCATCACATGTAGCAGTAGAATCTTTCGTAGTAGGCATACTCCAAGGTACATTACCACCACCACAAGTATATATCATTACAGGTCTAGTATTACAAGCTAAACAAGTAGGTCCTCCACCAAGCATAGGTCTATCACAAGAATCTAAACAACTATCACCACATACATTTTGTTGTAACACCAAGATAACTCCTAATATTTCAGCAATACAATTAGTATCCTTTTCATTACACATCTTCTTCACCCTTTCTTATATCTCACTATTAATTTATGTATAATAAAAAAAATAGTGCTAAAATCAACACCCTTTTATTTTTATAACTTTTATAGTATAATTTAAAGAGGTGATGATATGGAATGGTTACAATATATTATTATATTGGCAGTTTTAATAATAATAGCTCTAGTAGTTATAAAGATTAATCAAAAAGATTTTTCTTCAGAAGTAAATAAATTAATTAAATACTTAGGTGGAAAAGATAACATAATTAATGCAGAATGCAATATGTCAAGATTTAAAGTAATCTTAAAAGACGTAACTAAAGTAGACAAACCAGCAATTCAAAAATTAGGTGCTAAAGGTATTGTTGAAATAGACAACCAATTAAAGATAATATTTGGTAAAGATGCAAAACAATTAAAAGATTGCATAAAAGATATAATAAAATAGACAAACGTCTATTTTTTTATTTTATATTCTAATATAGAATCAAAATATATTTTTCTATTATCAATAGTAACAAAATAATTATTTTTACATAATACAAGTTTCTCTAATTTAACGCCATCACTAGTTTTTATTTCTACATTAATCCTATCTCCAAATCCATTTCTATCAAATAACGCCTTGAGATTAGATAAATCAACCGATACATCATCTCGACTCCTATAATAATTACTATTATTATTTATTTGTTTACCAACTACATTTGCATAAACACTAGGTAATTTCACTATATCCCTCCTATTCTACTATATGTATAATAATTTATATTTTGACAATCATAATAATATGAAAACTTTATCTAAAAACAAATACATTATATTAATACCAATTATTATTCTAAATATAATAAGTATCATCTATCTATCAAGCACACCATACATAAATAAACACTTATTATACTTATCTATTAGTTACATACTATTATTTATTACATCAAAAATAAACTTTAAATTTATTTTAAAGTTCATTAATATTTTATATCTACTATCTTTGTTATTACTAACCATAGTATTAATAATTGGTAAAGAAATAAACGGTTCAAAAGCCTGGTTACATATGGCTGGAATATCTATTCAACCAAGTGAAATAACTAAGTTAATACTTTCTATCTATCTACCATATTTAATTATTAAAAAGAAAAATATATTTTATATAGCTTTAATAACTATTATTCCATCTATTCTTACCTTCTTAGAACCAGATACTGGAGCAATAATATTTTATATAATTATATTTCTATCTACTTTAAAATTCACTAAAATAAAAAAGAAACCATTATTAATAATATCTACAATAATAAGCATCTTTTTATTACTAAACATATATCTATATTTCATAAATAAAGATATACTAATAAATATTTACGGAACTAATATATTCTATAGAATAGATCGTCTAATATCTTTTAAAGAACAAAATAATATTCAAACAACCAACTCACTTATATCTATCGGAGCTAAAAAACTAATATATATACCAGAAAATCATAATGACTTCATATTCTCCGCAATAATAAGTAAATACCCACTCTCCTTTCCGTTTATCGTACTATCTTATTTATTCATATTACTTTATTACATAAAAAAGATAACTAATAAAAAAAACATATCTAATATTATTAATTTCATAATATTAAATACGTTATTATTTCAAACTTTTTATAATATATTTATGAATTTATCAATAGTACCAATAATAGGTATACCACTACCATTCATATCATATGGAGGTTCATACCTAGTAACACTATATACTCTAATAGGTATATCTATTAATAATAGTAAGGTGGTCTAGGTCCATAATATGGTGGATAATATGGAGCAGGATTAACAAATACAGGTCTTGGTCTAGAAACTCCTACAGCAGTACCTCCTATTAATCCTCCTAATAAAAATGGTCCTATAAATCCAAATCTTTGATCATTAAATCCAGGTTGATAATTATTGTACATAAAAAAAACTCCTTTCAATATATTCTATGAACGGAGTTTTTATTTTGTTATTATTCAAAAATACCTATAAATTGTTTCTTTTTACCTTTTCTAATTACTAATACTTTACCATCTATAGCAATAGATTTATCTATAACAGCATTTTCATCAGTATATTTTTCATTATTAATAGATATAGCATTAGCTGCTAACATTTCTCTAGCTTCTCTTCTAGAAGTACAAATACCATTATCTACAAGTAAATCAATTAATTTAATTTCTCCACTTATATTTATAGAAGGAACCATTTTCATTCCTATAAGTATTTCTTCAGCAGTTAATCCACTTAAATCTCCACCAAATAATGCATTACTTATAGCAACGGCTTTTTCGTAATCTTCTTTACCATGAATATCTGTAATAATACATTCTGCTAACTTCTTTTGAGCTAATCTTAAATGTGGTTCTTTATTATGTTCTTCAACTATATCCATAATTTCTTGAGGTTTTAAGAATGTAAATACTTTTAAATAATGTTCTACCATTGAATCTTCAGTATTTAATAAGTATTGATATAATTCATAACTAGAAGTCTTAGTTTTATCTAACCATAAAGCATTACCTTCACTCTTACCAAACTTCTTACCTGTAGAATCAAGTATTAAAGGCATTGTAAATGCATAAGCATCTTTTCCTTCTATTTTTCTAATTAAATCTATACCAGTAGTAATATTTCCCCATTGGTCACTACCCTCTACTTGCATTATACAATTCATATCTCTATACATATGTAAGAAATCGTATCCTTGAATTAACATATAACTAAATTCAGCATATGTAATACCAGTTTCTAATCTTCTATCAATTATATCTTTAGATAACATATAATTAACATTAATATACTTACCTACATCTCTTAAGAAATCTAAGAATTCATATCCTTTAAACCAATCATAGTTATTAACCAATTTCGCTTTACCACCAAATAAACTATCTATTTGATTTCTAATACCTTCAATATTTTTATTTAATGTTTCTATACTTATAATTTCTCTTTCAGCAGTTGGTCTTGGATCCCCAATTCTACCAGTAGCTCCACCACATAATAAGATTGGATGATGTCCCATTTTCATCAATCTCATAGCAGTAACTAAAGAACTATAATGACCTAAATGTAAACTATCAGCTGTTGGATCTGTTCCCCAATAAAAAGTAATAGGTTCACCATTAATCTTATCAGCTATATCGTCTCCAGCTACATCTTTTACTAAGCCTCTCCATTGTAATTCTTCCCAATTTGTCATTTCTTTCATTTTAAATATCCTCCCTTAATATAATAAAAAAAGTTCATGAATCATAAGGACGCAATAGCGCGGTACCACCTTAATTCATGAACTTAATCATACACTTTATCTCTTAACGCGAGTTACGTTTTAGCTCCAGAGTCGTAAATTCCTTCATCGCTAATTAAACTAGATTATAGTATTTAAATTACTATTTGTCAAATGTATTTTTAGCTTTTTCTCCCATACCTCTAAATGCAGCTTTAACAGCTTCCATATTGAAGTAAATTTTATATCCTAATAATCTCATGATTAAAAGAATTAATATAATAATTATAATAATAATTAATAGTATTACTAAGAACATATTAGTTCCTTTTTTAACACCATCTATTGTAATAGTATATACTGCAGTATCAACACCATCTTCAGATATACATTCAATAGATACAATACTACCTAATTTAAGACCATCATTATCTTTAACAGAGCACTTAGTTCCTTCAAGTTCTGTTTCATACTCTATTTCAAGTTTCTTTTCATCTTCTTTAATAGTTAAACCATATTCTAATTTATTCTTTTGGAATTCAAATTCTTTATGATTCTTAATAGTTAAACTCTTTAAGTCAGCAGTTCCACCCATTTCTTCTTCAGGTAATCTTGTTACACGTAAAGTATAAGTATTTGTAATAGCTGGACAGGCTTTACTCTTAACTAAAATAGTAATTTCTCTTTCAATATTAACTTCTAAATCATCAGCACCATTAACTTCATATTCATCACTTTCATTTAAAACTAATGGAGTAATTATTAAGTTTCTAATTGCAAATGGAACAGTAATTCCACCATATTCAAATCTATTTGGATCAAAATCATCTAAAGTAATTGGATTTTGTTCATTAGCTTCTATTCCAATTCCTTTCAATAATGCAAGGTCTCCATTAGCATTTTGACATACATCAGGAGCAGCTCCTCTAGTTACATTTATTGTATAAATCTTTGTTGTACCTTTTTCACTTTTAACTTTAATTTGAACTTGGTTTACGCCTTCTTTTAAAGCAACACTTCTTGGACCAAATCCTGAAACGAATTTAGACTTACTATCAGTTACAGTTGCATTAATTGATAATGAAGAAATAGAATTATCTAATTTTACATTATATTTTGTTACATCACTTGAGAACGCTGGAGATAAAGTACCAGTACTAATAGTTAAATTAGATAAAGTATTAACACCACTTCTACTATCTTTTCTATTAACAACAATTGTATATGTAGTTACAGTTCCAGCTGAATTCTTAACTTGAACTTTAATAGTATTATTACCATATCCAAGTTTTACTGTTCTTGAACCATATCCACTAACTAATGTTCCACCACTAGCAGCAGTAGCACTAACTTTAACTGAAGTAACATTAGAAGCTACTGTAGCAGTATATTTCTTTGTACTAGCTTTAAATGTTGGTGATAAAGTACCACTACTAATACTTAAAGCTGATAATGTAGCTGCAGGTACAGTAGGAGTAGTTCCTTTTACACAAGTAAATTGATAAGTTTTTTGACAATAACGTTTTGATAATCCGGATAGAGACATACTACTACAAGTATCAGATACTACATTTCCACCAGTTGCTTTATAACCAGTAGCACATAAGTTAACATTATTTAATGATTGTTCCATTGTTGTACCAGAAGATGTTTTAATAAAACAACGTTCCATAGTAAATGTACCAGTTTGATTTTGTTTTAACTGATTATCACATGAATTAGATACTACAACTTTATATGGACTTGAATATTGACCATTAATCATCTTATGCCATATATAATATGTACCGTTCTTAACACTAACCATAGCTTTCTTATTAGTACTTGTATCAATCCATCCACCTTTTTCTGTAGCTTGGAAATAACTAGAAGTACTAAAATCACTAGAATTATTAATATAAAATCTACCAGATGAAGTATAACTAGCAGTAATTAAATCCTTATTAATACTTACAGTTGGATAATAAGCATAAACACTTATAACTCCAACAAAAAACAATATAAAACTATAAAATAAATAATTAAACAAACTCTTTTTCATATCAATCTATCCTATCTATTAATTATCATACCATTTTATAATCCAATTATCAATATCAAAAAGAACCTGAAAGACCAAAAAAAATAATCCTAATTAGGATTATTTTTGTCCATTATTTTCCTTTTTAGGAGCTTCTTTTTTAGGAGCATCCTTTTTAGGTTCTTCTAATTTTTTTACAGTATCTTTTAATACCACAACAGTTTTAGCTTTTAAATCTTCAACAGCTTTTTGAATTACTGGAGTTGCTTTTTCTTTTGCTTCACTATATAATTCTTCAACTTTATTCTTAATTACTTCTGCTCTTTCTCTAGCGATAGAAATAACTTTTTCTTTATCTAAATCAGCTAATTCTTCTTTTAATTCTTCAATTTTCTTTAGGAAATTTTCTTTAACTTCTTGAACATCTAATTCTTTAACTTTTTTAACAAGCTCGTCAAATTTTTCTTTTAATTCTTTTCTAGTTTCAGAACCAGCTTTAGGAGCAAATAAAACACCTAACCCTACACCAATTGCAGCACCAGCCAAAAATTTCCCGAAACCACTACTTTTCTTTTCACTCATATACTATTCCTCCTCATCCTCTTTTGTGTGTCTACGTTTAAATACACTTCCGATAAGACCACTAATTCCATCTACTACTTTATCTGTAATAGAAACAATTTTATCAGTAGTAAAATCAACTAAATTAAAGAAACCATTTAATGATTGAACTTTATCATTAACGTCATCTACTACCTTATCAACTTTATTTAATGTTTGAATAGATCTTATACCTAATATTATTCCAACAATTAATAAAATTATTAATAAAAAGTAAATAATTATTGGTAAAAATGTTTGTAAGAAACTAACCATTATCTTCGTCCTCCTCTCCTTCTTCATACATAGAATCTATAAGATTAAATAAATCTTTCTCTAATGTGTCATCCTTTGCAGGTCTAACTTCTACTTCATCATCTACTTCTACATCTCTAGAAATAGGTTTAATTGAATTTAATTCTTTTTCAATATCATCTAATATTTGTAAAGTACTAGTTTTTTCTAAATCATCTAATAATTGAGGTTTTGTTCTAGGTTTATCCTCTTTATTATCAATAACTTCTTCTACTACTTTATCTAATTCTTTTTCTTCCTCATCTAATTCGATGTCTTCTACTGAAAAATTAGTATCTAATTCATCTTCAATACTAGTATCAACCATTGGTTGTACTACTTCTTCTACTACTGGTGTTGGTTCTTCATCAACAACCTTTACTTCATTTAAATTAGGTAATTTTAAATCAGTAAAAGTCTTTTCTAAATCTTCTAATTCACCAAAAGCTTTTTTTCTAACAGTATCAATATCAACTACAGATACTTCTTCTTTAACAACTGGTTTAACAGGTGTTACTACTTCTCTTTCTAATTCATTTTCAGCTTCTTCAATAGTTTTACCTACATTTTTCTTTTCAACTGGTTTAACTATTTTTTCTCTCTTTAGTCCATCTTTTTTATCAACAATATCATCTTTAGTATAGTTCTTATCTAAGATACCATATACCGGAGATATTATTGGTGAAGGAGTAAATGATTTTTTAGGAGTACTACTAATTCTATATTTGTCATTATCTACTCTATTATCTCTATTAGTAGATGTAGATGAAAAATTATTATTAGCTTTTCTAGCTTCAACATTAGGAACACTATTATTTCTAATATCTTGTCTAACTCTCGCTTCATTTCTATTTACTCTAGAATTTAATCTATCAAATTCATCTTCATCAAATGATAAGAATACTGATTTCTTTTCTTCTTGTTTTACTACAGGAGTTTCTAATACAGGTTGTTTAACTGGTTCAACCTTTTTTGCTTCTCTGTTAGCAATAATATCATCTAATACGTCACTTTCATCAAATGATAAATCTATATCTCTTTTTACATTTGAAAAATGTGAACTTTCATCCATTTTTATTGGTTCTTCTACCTCAGGCTTAACTTCAGGTACAACAGTTTCTACTGGTGTTTCCTTTACTTCTTCCTTATCAGAATAAACCGGCATTTCTTGTAATTCTTCTTCTTCGTCATCTTCAAATAAGATTTTTTTGAAATTGCCCCATAATCCCATTTATAACACCGCCTTAATTAATATAATCTGAATCATGAACTTCTTCTTCATCCTCTTCTTTTTCTTCTACAGTTCCTAAATACTGACTATCAGCAGATGTTACTGTATCAAAAATATCGATTTCAAATTCAGAAAATTGTGAAACTTCTTCATCTAGTAAGGTTTTTAATACATCATTATTAAAATCAATAGATGCTAAAATACTAAGAGCATTAGACACAACAACTTTAGCGTCAATCTCCCTTACTATCACTTCTATTTTAGCATAATTATACATAATTTCAATAAAATACTTACCATCTTCAAGTTTGTTAATTTCAAGATAACCATACTTATCTTCAAAACTAATTTGTATTGAAGTATGTGCCTTATCAGTCACTTCATATTTTTCAATTACCTTATTATAATGACTAACTGCATCAACATATAGATAATATGTATATTTATCATCTCTAATAATCTCATTATATTCAGTACTATCTAATACTGTTAATCCTCTAGGAAGATTATATTTATATCCTTTACGATACTTATTATATACAATTGCATTCCTATCAGTACCTTTATTAATAATTTCTTGCATAGACATTTCATTCATGGTAGTACAACCAGTCAATAAAATACACGCAAAAAGAGAAAATAAAATAAATTTCTTCTTCATACTGTCTCTCCACATCTTCAACTAATATTATAACATTTATAAAATTAAATTAAAACATTATTTTTTTCTAGCTTTTAGATAATTTATCTTAATACCTTGACTCATAAACTTAGCTTCATATTCAGTTAAACTATTTTCCATACCAGTACTAGCTAAGTCTAAAGAAATATCTTCCAAAGTATAACCATAAGTACTTAAACTAACTATTGAACTTTCAAATAATCCTACATTATCAGTCTTTTGAACTATTACTTTTTCATCTTTAAATATTAAATCATATACAGGTAAAAATACATGAGAAGTTAATCTTCTTTTAGCATGTCTTTTCTTAGGCCATGGATCACTAAAGTTTAAATATATAGTACTTATTTCTTTATCAAATACTTCATCTAATTCTATAGCATCAATGCATATTATTTTAACATTAGGTAATTGTTTATCTTCTAACTTTTCTAATGCTCTACATAAAACACTTTCATATCTTTCCACACCTATAAAATTAATATCAGGATTTTTCATAGCTTTATCTATTATAAAGTTACCTTTACCCATACCTATTTCTAATTCTATTGGATTATTATTACCAAACACTTCATTGTATTTACCTTTAAATTCCTTTGGTTCATGAACAACAAAAGGACTATTATCAACTATTTCTCTAGCATTTTTTACATTTCTAAGTCTCATTTTAATCAACCTTTCTACTACAAAAACATATACTTTAATAGGAGGAACTTATATGAAAAGAAATCGTAACTCATTCTTTACAAACTATAATGCATCATCCCAATCGTTTATACCAGACGGAATGCCAACACCTAATCAACAAATGCCATACACTCAAACTAGTATGAATTCTAATTATTATTCAGGACCAACATTAACTAATTCAAATGACATAGATAATCGTTTATCAAAAATAGAAAGACAAATTAATCGTTTAGACAATCGTCTATCTAAATTAGAAAATTCATCTAATATTCAAAATGAACCCTCAGATATAAATTATAACAACATGTATATGCTATAACTTATCTACATAGATAAGTTTTTTTATACATCTCCTACTATACCATTAAATGACATAAAAATACATAAGTAAATTATTAATCTTGATAAACAATCATCGCAGAAAAACAATATATTTGATCTTCACCAAAAACACCAATAGATACTTGATATTTAATATCGATTATCTCTCCATCACAATTTGCTAAAAATTCATTAACACTACTCTCTAAATCACTTTCATGATTCTCATCAATTATTTTAACTTTCATTCTTATTCTCCTTTTTTAACCATATTATCTAAAAAATACTAGAAAAATGTAGAAAATATTATTTTTTACTTATATAATAATTCATAGGTGATAAAAATGAAAAACAAGAACAAAAAAGTAGAAAGTACATCATTCAAAGATAAATTAAAAAAAACATCTCCATATATAATAAGTATATTAATTGCAGTTAGCATATTTTTTATATCATTATATATAAATAAAATTGCTCCATTTGGTAAATACACACTAGCAAAAAATGATGCATTTTATCAATATGAACCAATGCTATTTCACTTTATAAAAAGTATTCAAGAAGGAACATTATCTAACTTTTCTTTTCTAAATGCGTTAGGTAATTCATTCTTATTTAATTATAATTATTATTTATCAAGTCCATTAAATATACTATTGCTTCCATTAAAAAGTGCAAACAGTATGTTTATTGCAATAATAACAATCAAAATAATAATTACAACTATTAATACAACATTCTATTCATTAAAAAAAACTAAGAACAAATCACTATCTATAATAATTGCAACCGCATACACATTTTCAGCATGGTTCTTAGCTTATAATCAAACAATAATGTGGTTAGACGCCTTTATGATGTTCCCTCTATTCCAATACGGATTAGAAAAATTAATGAAAGAAAACAAACCATACATATATATTTTTACACTTGCGTACATAATGATATCTAACTTTTATATAGCATGGATGATTTGCTTATATACTCTAGTCTATTTTATCTATAAAACATTTACTACAAAAAAAGATATATCACAAAAACTTAAAAACTTTAATACCATAACACTAGCAACAATAGTAACAATGCTCCTATCTTTCTTCTATATATATATAACATATGATAATTTCATGAGCATTAAACTATATATAAATTCAACTTCTGAAGACTATACAGTACTAACTATATTAAACTTATTAAAATCATTCTTTACAGGGAATAAAATACTATCTCTATCACCAGATGGAAAAGTATTCCCAAATATTGCATTAAGTTTAATATTTACAATAAGTTTATTATATTATTTCTTAAATAAAAAAATAGATAAAAAAGATAAGTTTAAAAACCTACTAGTATTTATATTTATAATAGTATTACTATATTCAAAAACATTAAATTATATAATGAACTGTTTCCATGTACCAGTTGGATATTGCTTTAGATACTCATTCTTAATATCATTCTTTATGATCCACTTGTTTATAGAAAATTACAAAACATTTGATCATAAAATAGATAAAAAAGTTTATATAATTAATGCAATACTACTAATAATACTAGCAATAGAATTCTTTACTAAAAATATCGAAACAAAAATACTAATATTTAATGTAATAACATTAGTTATTCTAACATTACTATTTATATTTTATAAACAATCAAATATATATAAATACATTTTTACTACTACAATAATCATAGAAATTGGTGCAAGTGCATTACTAACAATAAATTCAAATCTAGAAGATGTTAGTAAACAATTAACATACAAAGAAACTCCAACAAACTATAGAGAAATAATAAAATATGATGATAAAAACATACCTTCATTAAATATGAACTATTATGAAAATAGAAACGCAATACTTTATTTCTCATCAATGCAATATAACCAAGTACTATTTGATTTACAAACACTAGGTTGCAAAACAGATAATAAAGCAACTATGACACTATGTCCTAACAACCAAATATTTAATACAATATTAAACATAAAAACAGACAATGAATATCATTTAGAAAAAATATATCCTGTAAATAAAAATATTACTAAGATAGCACTAAACGATGCTAGTTACTTTGCTAATCAAAACTTATTACTAAAAACAATGGTAAATACAAACAAAGATATACTAGAAAAAACTAATTTAAAGCCATTGAAAAAGAAAAAAACTAGTTATAAAGTTACAAAAACAGGCACTTACTATTTAAAATTAAAAAGTATATATCAAGTAATAACTATTGGCGACAACGCATATACATTTAACAAAGAATTAGTAAAAAACAAAGACTTAAATATCAACGAAGTAAAAGCATCACTTCACTTAGAATTAGAACTAAAAAAAGATGACATTATTGAAATATCATACCCATCAGATGAAGATATTGAAAAAAAACTAGAAGTATATTATTTCAACAAAGATGAATTCATAAAAGCATATGATTCATTAAAAGATAATCAAATAGTATATACAACTTATAAAGAAAACAAAATTAAAGGAACAATTAATGTTAATGAAGAACAATTAATATTTACATCTATTCCATATGATAAACATTGGAAAGTAACTATTGATGATAAAGAAGCTAAAACAATTCCTATTCTTAATTCATTATTAGGAATAGAATGTGAACCTGGTAAGCATACAATAAAATTAGAATATAAAACGAACTTAACTATACCAGTATTAATCTCCTTATCAACATTAGTAGGATTAATTATAAAAATAGTTATTGATAAAAAGAAACAAAAAAAGAGTGAAAATTAATCTTCACTCTTTTTTTTATATTCTAGTCTAAGCACTTTCTTCATACCTTCTCTACCACGTCTTTTAAGTAAACATCTAGAACATAAAGGAAAATATCCTTCATCACCAACTTTAATTGCTTCATCCTTTTTCCCTTCATAATAAGTATAAGAAGCTTCTCTACCACAATCAAAACAACTCGCTTTAACAAATACTACCTCATCACTAATAGCTAATATTTGTGGCATTATTAAGAACGGATCCTGTTCACTAGTCATATTAAGACCAGCTAAATAAATATCGACATCATATACAACTGATAAATGAGTAAGTACACTTATATTTCCTTCCATAAGTTGTACTTCATCAATAAATATTGTTCTAACGCTATCATCAAAATATTTATATATATCTTCAAATCTATCTATACAAATAGCAGGTATTCCTTCTACAAAATCCTTACTCTTCATTTCACCCAAATCCCTATTATCTTTATTAGGTTTAAATACTCTTACATGATCCTTATTCCATATTTTTTTATAATCTGTAATCATCGCCGATGTTTTACCACTATGCATCGGACCTGTATATGTTTTTATCATATTAACTCTCTACCTCTACCTTTTTTTCTTTATTAAAATATTTCTTTGTCTTCTATTTTTTTCTTAAATTCATATACTTTAGCAGGTTTATTACCTTCAAATCTATCACTCTTATTAGTATCAACAATTAAATCTAAATTTAACATCTTCTTACGGAAGTTACGTCTATCAAATTTCTTATCAAGAATAGCTTCGTAAGTTTTTTGTAATTCAGGCATTGTTACACCATCAGGAAATAAACTCTTCAAAATATTACTCTTTACAATTTGTTTTCTAAGTTCAATTATTGCATCATGTAATATTTCTTCATGATCATATCCAAGTGGAGGAATCTTATCTATAGGGAACCAATCAGCATTTGAAGTATTCTTTGTTTCTCTTAGTAAATGAACTCTCTTACAATCAATAATACCAATAAATCCAACAGCAACCATTCTCATTACAGGTGACCTATCTACCTTACCAAAAGCCTTAAATTGCTTAATTTCAACACCTGTAATACCAGTCTTCTCCTCTAACTCTCTTAACGCTCCTGCTTCTAAATCTTCATTGTTACATAACGCCCCACCAGTTAGTACCCAATCACCTAAAAAAGGTTCATTTTTTCTTTTGATTAATAATACTTTCGTAACACCCTGCTCTATAGTAAATA
The DNA here is from genome assembly GCA_015059245.1 of Bacillota bacterium. Next base: position 32,273 of record SVAU01000008.1, on the reverse strand, counting down.
AAGCAGTTATTACATGAATTCCTTGATTCTTATATAACTTACTTTTTACATCCATATCATCACCCTACAAACATTATAATGTGTAAAAAATACACTTGTCAATATAGATAACACATTCTATACATTTTATGTTATACTTTATTTAATAAAGGGTGATAAAAAATGATACTACTATTATTAATATTAATTCTACTTGTATTAATATATATTGTAAGAATCTCTAACAACAACGACATAATAAAAAACAATGCTAAAACTGTAGAACAAATGCAAGTTATAAATGCTGAAAAGAAAAAACAACATTTTACAAAAGTTTCAAAAGCATTATTTGCGATTAGTGCAATATCATTAATAGCATTTTTACTTATGGATTTAACTTCTATCGACTACTTTCTATTAGATTACTTTTCAGCAGAGTTCGTAACAGAACCAGAATTTGATAGATTATTATATTTCATACCAGTTTACTGTCTAATTTGTAATCTAATATATACACAAGTAAACATCGGAGACTTCCTACTAAAATTCTTTAAAACTCAAGAAGAAGAATTGGAAATTAAAATTAATAAAGAAGCAATAATGGGACTTTTATATAAAAAGAAACCAACTAATGAAGAACAAAAAAACTCAGAGAAATAAATCTCTGAGTTTTATATTTCTAATGTTAAATTATATGCATCACATGTATACATACCAAATTGATTCAATTCATGATCAAAATCACACCATAATTGATGTACATAATAAGCTAAATCATAATAATATATGCAAACATTTTCATTAGCTGATACTGTCTTCATTAGATTACCAAAACACATTAACCATTCTTCTTCAGTTAATCCAGTTGGTACCATAGCTAAAGCGTATACATTCTCAAGTTCACATAATAATACTTCTAAGTCTATACCACTATTTATTAATCCATTAAACTGATTAATTAATTTAATATTACTACTTAAACTAATCATCTCAGTAAAATAATCTTTAATATCTATTTGTGGGTTATAAACATTATATAACTCTTCTATTCTCTTACATGTAACTCTATATTCATCAAAGAACAATGGACTATGTTCTAATTCACATTCCTTTAAATGAATATACTTAGCTAAAGGATAATAATAATCTACTACATTATCATACATTGAAATAGTGCTTACTAGATTACCAAATAATCTATACCATTCCTCATTACTCACACAAGTAGCATTACTACCATAAACAATAATATTATTAAGTTCACATTTTATACTATCTAGAGGTATATTACACAATTTTAACTTAGTATATAAAGCAGAAACATATAATTCACTACTAATATCTTCTGTACTTAATATACTATCAACAGTTCTACCTGATTCACTAAATACTCTTTCTAATTTAGTAAACTCATCTTCTGTAGTAGGTTCCTCTATAGATATATTACCATCAGTACTTTGTACTAAATCCGTTTCATCAACCATTTCCACTTCAATAGAACTATCATCTAATTCTAAATATGTTTCCCCTGGAATAATCTCTTTATTTATAGATTCTTCTATGTATGCACCTTGTTGAACTTCTACATCTTTAGATGTTCTATTTAACATCTTACATCCAGCATATACATTAATAGCTACTATAGGAACTAATGCAAATGCCAATGCTTTCTTACTCTTGTCCGTAAAAACGCACACTCCTTCTCGCTTCATTGAAGCTATACCTAAAATATATCACTTGCATAATAAAAGTCAATAAAAAAGAAGATATCTCTATCTTCTCCTAGTAATAGAATGTTCTTCTTGCATAGCTTCAGGCCATACAATATCGTATTCATCATAATCAACTAATCCCTGAATTTCTTTTTTTTCTACTTTACTATCTTCAGTTTTAACCGCTAACGAAGCAGGATTAACTAACTTTTTACTAACTAACCAACCATATATATCATGATATATTTGTTCACACTCATTTTCATGTAATATATCATGTCTTAAAGTAGGATATAATTTCATATCAACATCAGTAATACCACAAGACTTAAATAAATCAAATGATTTCTTAACACCTTTTCCTTTATCTCCAACATAATCATCACTACCAGATAAGAAATAAATTGGTTTAGTTTTATTCATTTTATTAATATTATCAACATTACAACTATATATCATAGAATTTAAAAGTTCTCTAAATAAACCTACAGTTAAATTCTCACCTCTTAATGGATCAGCTAAAAATAAATCAAGATTTCCTTCACTTTTTAATAACCAATCATGAGTAGTTCTATTAGGTTTAAACTTTTTATTATAAGTACCAAAAGATAATTCTCTTACTCTTTCAGTAGCTACATTATCACCATACTTCTTAGTTTCCCTATTAACAATAAACATAGCACCTTTATATTTTAAATTATTAATAAATCCACTACCAACAAGTATTGAACCATCTACAATACCAGGATAATCAATCATATATGTTCTTGTTAAAAATGAACCTAAAGAAAAACCTAACATAGTATATGGTACATCCGGGTATATATTTTTGATTTGAGTTAAAGTATGATGTATATCAGCAACTACTGTTTTAAAACTACCATTTGGACCAAAATACATTTTTTTATTTCCATTATTAGTAGACATACCATGACCTAATAAATCAATACCAACAACTAATATACCTTTACTATTTAAAAATTTAGCAAATTCATCATATCTATCAATATGTTCACTTACACCATGATTAATTTGTACAATACCTAATACTTCACTATCAGGTTCCCAAGTAATCATATGTACATTAGTCATATTATCATTAGATTGAAAAAATAATTCATTCTTACTCATGTCTACCACCAATTATAATTATACACTAAAAAAAGAAGAATTTCTTCTTCTTTTAATTATTTAACTACTATGTTAACAATTTTATTAGGTACTACAATAATCTTAACTATTTCTTTACCTTCTAAATGTTTAGCAACTTTTTCATCTTCTTGAGCTAACTTTTTAACTACTTCTTGATCTTCATCAACAGCAACTTTAATAGTATTTCTTAATTTACCATTAACTGAAACTGCTATATTAACTTCAGAATCAACTAATTTAGTTTCATCATATGTAGGCCATGCTTCATAAGCAATAGTTCCCTCATGTCCATATAATTGCCAAATTTCTTCACCCATATGAGGAGTTATACAACTTATCATTTTAATAAATCCTTCAGCATATTCTTTAGGACAACTTCCTACTTTATAACATTCATTAACAAATATCATAAATTGACTTATTGCAGTATTGAATCCTAATGTTTCAAAATCATTAGTAACTCTTTTTACCATAGAGTTATAAGCTTTATCTAAACTTCCATCATTACTATCAGTAATATTTTCCATATTAGTAAAGAATCTCCATACTCTATCAACGAATTTACGAGCACCATCTACACCACTAGCACTCCATGGCTTAGAAGCTTCAATAGGTCCCATAAACATTTCATATAATCTTAAAGTATCAGCACCATATTCATTAGCTATATCTTTAGGATCAATAGCAAATTCAGGATATCTTTTACCCATCTTAATACCATTTTCTCCTAATATCATACCTTGATGTACTAACTTCTTAAATGGTTCTTTAACAGGAGATAATCCTTTATCATATAAGTAATTATTCCATATTCTAGAATACATTAAGTGTCCAACAGCATGTTCTGGTCCACCCATATATAAATCAACTGGTAACCAGTGTTCTGCTAACTTTTTATCACAGAATGTTTCTTCATTATTTGGATCAATATATCTTAAGAAATACCAACTAGATCCAGCAGAACCAGGCATAGTAGATGTTTCTCTAACACCCTTCTTACCATCTTTAGTAGTATATTCTTTCCATTCAGTAGCATTTTCTAGTGGAGCTTTACCATTATGTCCTTGATAATCATCTAATTCAGGTAAGATAAGTGGTAATTCTTCATCATCTAAAATCATATCAGTACCATCTTCTAAATGTACTATAGGAACAGGTTCTCCCCAATATCTTTGTCTAGCAAATATCCATTCTCTAAACTTATAATTAACTTTTCTAGAACCAATACCTTTTTCTTCTAACCAAGCTATCATCTTATCAATAGCTTCTTCTTTATCTAATCCATCTAAGAAACCAGAGTTAACATGTACACCATCTTGTGTATATGCTTCTTTAGTAATATCTCCACCTTTTAATACTTCTATAATAGGAATATTAAATTTCTTAGCAAATTCATAGTCTCTTTCATCATGTGCAGGAACTGCCATAATAGCACCAGTACCATAACTAGCTAATACATAATCACTTATATAAATAGGTATCCTAGTATCATTTACTGGATTAATAGCATAAGCACCAATAAATACACCAGTCTTATCTTTATTTAATTCAGTTCTTTCTAAATCACTCTTAGAAGCACACATCTTTTTATAAGCTTCTACTTCAGCTTTTTTATCTTCACTAGTAATTTCATCTACAAATTCATGTTCAGGTGCTAATACACAATAAGTAGCTCCAAATAAAGTATCACATCTTGTAGTAAATACAGTAAATTCTTTATCAAATCCATCTACTTTAAATGTAACATGAGCACCAATAGATTTACCTATCCAGTTACGTTGCATTTCTTTAGTAGATAAAGGCCAATCTATTTCATCTAATCCTTCTAATAATCTTTCTGCAAAAGCAGCTTGATCAATACATAATTGTTTCATGTTCTTTCTTACTACTGGGAATCCACCACGTTCAGATTTACCATCAATTACTTCATCATTAGATAAAACAGTACCTAATTCTTCACACCAGTTAACTGGCATATCTACATACTTAGCATATCCATCATTATATAATTGTTTAAATATCCATTGAGTCCATTTATAGAATTTTGGATCACTAGTAGCAACCATCTTTGACCAATCATAATCGAATCCTAAACTATTTAATTGTTCACTAAAATATTTAATATTTTGTTCAGTAAATCCATTAGGATGATTACCAGTTTGTACTGCATATTGTTCTGCAGGTAATCCAAATGAATCATATCCCATTGGATGTAATACATTGAAGCCTTGCATTCTTTTCATTCTTGAAACGATATCTGTTGCTGTATATCCTTCAACGTGTCCTGCATGTAATCCTACACCACTTGGATAAGGAAACATATCAAGTACATAATATTTAGGTTTACTAAAATCCCAAACATCAGTTTTAAAAGTATTATTTTCTTGCCAATACTTTTGCCATTTCTTTTCTATTTCATTAAAATTATATTCCATTATTTCTTACCCCATTTCTTTTGTAACTTCTTTCCATAAGCGAAATAAAGTCCAAACATTAATATAATCATTATTACAAAACCAATTACTAACTTTAAAGTTATAATAACTGGTATTAAATCAATTATCGTAAAAGTAAAAGATATTATAAAAGCATTAATTATAGCAACACCATTCATAGTACTTTTATAATTCATTTTCTTTTTGTCTAAATCAAACTTATTAGTGAGTAACACTAGTGAAGTTAACTTAGTATACTTTTCTTTCTTGAGCATGTCATCAAAGATAAAGTAACAAACAAAGTACACTGCAACAAATATAAATGCAAACATTATTAAACTAAATCCCATATAATCTCTCCTATCAAAAAAAAGACATATTCATCATAAGGACGAATATGTCGTGGTACCACCTTAATTTCTAATATATTTCTATACTAGCTTAAATAATTTATAAAGGAATTACCCTATCACTCCAAAAGCAAGTTCACATACTTCCGAAACCAGTTCACACCAACCACTAGCTCTCTTTATTCTTTCATATATTACTACTCTTTTTTCTTCGCTTTCATGTATTATAAAATAATATTTTTTTAAAATCAATATGTTTTATCTAGTTCTTCTATTAGAATTACTATTTTGTGGAGTATATGTTCCTCCATTATTTTGAGCAAATTCAGTCATTTGTGCATCATATTCTTCAGGAGTAATACAACCTATTTTTTTCAAATAACCATAAAATACTGTAGCAGCATCCATTTTTCTTTTTACTGCTTCAGCATTAGTAATTCTGTTAGCTTTTAGTAAATCATCGGCTGTAGCACATTTAGCTTTAAACATTTCTTCTTTCATTGCTCCAGTCGTTGATAAACGTAGTGTTAATACAGTACCTTTAACATTACCATATTTTTTTCTTCTATACGCATTTTCTGTTAAACGATTACCATTTTCATCTACATATTGCTCTTCTTCATTACCATCAGTTCCTCCACCTGAATATGATGGTGGAACAACATTTATTCTTCTTCTAGGACGAGGTCCAAATCCCCATCCTCCATGATGGCCTCCCCAGCCTCCATGAAAACCTCCATGTGGTCCGCCGAAACCGCCGCGTGGTCCTCCACCTCTTGGTCCTCCTGGTCCTCCGTGTGGTCCTGGTGCCATAAAATCATCCCCTAACTAATGTTCATTATTATAAACTTTTTATTAAATTTGTGCAACGTACTCTAGTAATTTCATAAACATATTTACGAATACTTTATCTAAACCACGTTTTTGCATCTTTCTTATTTCTAATCTTTTTCTTTCAATAGATAAATTAGAGAACATAATTCTACCAATTTGTTCTTTTAACAATGTCTTAATTTGTAAGTCAGAAATAATTGAATCAATATCTTCATTAATTAATCTTACTGCATCAATTTCAATATCTTTACCCTTACAATTAATAGTTAACTGTTTAGTAGTAGGTACATCAGGTACTTCTACAATAAAATCAGTATCATCTACATATGTAACAGGTTCTACCTTATCATTATCAATATATACTATAACATCATTAGCTTCTCTAGTATTTCTAAATCTAATACGATATGTTCTCTTAGCAGGAACAATACCGGTCTTACCTTCTACAGGTCTAATAATTAACGTATAGTTATTACTCATATAATTATAATCTATTCTAGTTAATAAATAATAACCATCTTCATGAAGATTACTAAATCCATCATCTTCATATAAATTATATTGATTACTCTTACCAGGGAATACATGTACTTCCATAGTACTAGGTGAATTTGTAACATTTAAATTCTTTTCTAAGTCAGCCATACATACTATAGATCCATCTCTAGCAAACACTGGATAATCTTCATCTTTATAGAATAATATATATCTCTTATTACCTAAATATTTCTTACCAGTTTTAAAATCATACCAAGTACCTTCAGGTAAGAATATCTTTTCAATAGATCTATCCATTACTTCATCTTTAGGTTTAGTAATAGGAGCTACAAATAACTCAGTCCCAAAGAAATATTCATTCTTATAATCTATTTCATCATATATTTCTGGATATTGATAATAAAGCGGTTGTACTAAAGGTAATCCAACTTTATGATACTTATAAGCTTCACTATATAAGTATGGTATTAATCTATGTCTTAATTGACAGTAATCTCTAACTATACTTTCAGTTTTAACATCCCATTTCCATGGTTCTCTCTTATAATAAGTACCATACTTAGCACTAAATCTAAATATAGGACTAAATGTTCCACATTGAACATATCTTGCATACAATTCAGAATCTTCAATACCATCTTTATATCCACCAATATCATGACTCCACCAAGACATACCTAAATTAGATGATGTACTATTAAAGAACGGTAAAGTTCTTAATGTAGCCCAACTAACTAATGTCTCACCACTATAATGAATTGGGAATCTATGAGGTGCATATGTATTAGGTCTAGACAATATCATAGGTCTTAAACCTTCCATCTTACGATAATCATTAAAATGATAATAGTTTAATGCCGCATTAGTATTCTTATCTTTTAAGTTACGATAATTTATCCAAAAGAAATCTATTCCTAATTTATATAAAGGTTCAATTAATTCATTAAAATAAGCTATAGTTAATTCCTTATCAAATACATTAAATGGAATTAATTGTTTATCAGAAATACCAACAGCTTTAGCTACATTATCAAATCTAGGTTCATGAGGATGTATACCTTCACTAGGATCTAAACTTAATCCTACTCTAACACCTCTATCATGCATATACTTAACAAATTCTGCTGGTTTATAAAATAACTCTCTATTAAAAGTAAAACCTGAATTAAATCTTTCTAAGTTACTTTTATCTTTTAAGTGCCAATTATCACCAAGTAATAAAATACTCATAGGTATCTTATATTTATTAAAGTTTTGTAATAACTTTTGTATATCTTCAAAATAATAGAAATCATTCTTATTCCACCAAATACCTAAAGCATATCTTGGTATTAAAGGAGGCATACCAGTTAAAGTAAAATAATTTTGTAAACAACTACCAAAGTCTCTATTATACATAAATACATAAGTATCTATTCTTTTCTTATCATTAAATATTAATGTACCATCTTCAGCTAAGAAATTACTCTTACTATCATCAATAGATGCATATCCATCAGCAGAATATAATCCCTTAGACTTAACTTCTAAGAAACCTTCTAACTTACTCTTAACATATTTTAAATCTTTAACTTCAGCTTCTTCTACAAATGGATTCTTAGTATTATCTAAATTAGCAGGAATACCACTATAATTTCTAGCTTCAGGATGTCCATAATACCAATCTTTAGAATCAGAATCTAATAATTTAATTCTTAAAATACTATCAGGGGTATACTTATTACCATAGAATGGTTTTTCCTTCTCATATCTTAAATTAAAATACTTAGTAGTTATATCTAAATATCTTTCATTTTGATCTATCTTCATTTGAGGTATAGGAAAATTTCTAAATTTAACTAATTCAGTAGGTCTATCTTCAAAATAACCTTCTTCACTAAACTCTAATCTAATAAGTAAATCACTCAATATTGTAATTCTATAAAATTGTCCTTTAAATACTGCTTGTGGTTTACTTACACAATTTGAATAATCTACCGCAAAATGACTTCCTAATTCAGCCATATCTCTTCACCTATCCTCTTTTATCTTATACAAAGAAATTATATCATATTTATAATTACTCTACTATCTATAATTATATCATAAACAAAAAATAATGTTATAATACAAACAGGTGATTTCTATGTTTAAATATACACTAGATAATAAAAGATATCATACATTAAATTATTACTTTAAAAATAGATATGGTAAAAAAACATTTAAAGTATCTTTAAATGGTAATTTCTCATGTCCTAATAAAATAAATGGAAATGGTTGTATATTTTGTTCTAGATTAGGTTCAGGAGACTTTGCAGGTAATAAAGAAAAAGATCTAATTACTCAATTTAATGAAGTAAAAGAAATAATGGAAAGAAAATGGCCAGATAGTTATTATATCGGTTATTTCCAAGCTAACACTAATACCTATGCTCCATTACCTATATTAAAAGAAAAATACGAAACAATACTATCATTACCTAATGTAGTTGGTCTAAATATAGCAACACGTAGCGATGCTATTAGCGATGAATGTTACGATTATTTAAGTGATCTATCAAAAAGAACTAACTTAATAGTAGAACTAGGTCTTCAATCAATACATGAAAAAACATTAGACTTTATAAATAGAGGCCATGACCTAGCTAACTTCGAAACTGCTGTAAAAGAATTACAAAAACGTAACATAGAAACAGTAGTCCATATCATTAATGGCCTTCCAGGTGAAACTAAAGAAGACATGATAGAAACAGTAAAATATCTAAACAATCTTAAAATAGATGGAATCAAAATACATATGTTACATATCATAGAAGACACCAACTTAGCTGACTACTACAAAGAACATCCCTTCCATATACTTACTAAAGAAGAATATATAGATATAGTAGTATCTCAATTAGAATACCTATCTCCAGAAATAGTAATACATCGTATTACAGGAGATCCTAAAAAAGAAGACCTAATAGAACCAACTTGGTTACTTAAAAAATTCTGTGTACTAAATGACATAGATAAAGAACTAGTACGTAGAGATACTTATCAAGGAAAAAAAGTGGAGAACTAATTCTCCACTTTTATTATGCATTAATAATCTTTTTTAAAGACTTATTTGGTTTTTTATATCTATAAGTAACTGTACTATCATTAGATTCAATAGGCATAAAACCTATACTTACAACAGTTTGTCTAGATACTTCATTATCTCTTCTTAATATAATAAATAACTCATTCATATTAGTACATTCTATTATCTTAGATAATGCTTCAGAACCATACCCATTACCTTTAAATCCTTCATATATCATATACTCCATAATACCATTACACTTAACAGATACATGACCTATCTCAGTATTATCTTCTCTTTTATTAATAGAATAAACAACAGAAGCAAAGTCAGGATTATCTTCCTTAGTTAAAAACAATCTATCAGTACTAATACTATCTGTATATCCTACTTCATCAAACTTTTCTAATGCTCTCATAGTAGAATCTTTTAAATCAAAACATAATACAGTATCAGGATTTAATAACTGTGAATAATCATCATCCTTAGTCATTTCTACTAATGCAGTACAATAAGCTTTTAGCTTTCTAAAATGTTCTCTATCAAAATGAAATCTTAAATCTTGTTGAACAGTTATATATTCTATTAAATCAGTACCACATTGTTTACTTCTAGCATGACAATCACAAGCCATTTCAAGTAAATCCATTTCTGACATATCATTAGGATTATCATAATACTCTGGATGGTGTGAATTTCTTTTCCAATGTAATTTAATAGCATCTACTTGTTCAGGACTTAGAACATGTTTAATATCTTGCATATCATCTATTTGATCAACAATACTAGCAAGTAACATAAATTCTTCAGTATTTTGTATCTTAGACATATCATGAACAGAACAACGGCCGATTAATCTTATTGCATCGACACTTCTATTACGATGTATTAAATATCTAGATAAATACTGACCACTTCTCATAACACAAGCTCTATGTACTAAAGTATCATTCATCTCTTCAGATAACTTATCAGTATCAATATTTCTCATCTCGGCCTCCATAAAATATAACAAGTATTATACTAGAAAATAAAAAAAGGTCAAATGACCTATTTTTTATTTTTACTTTTCTTAGTCTTTTTCTTACTCTCTTTTTCTTGTAACATTTCTTCTTCTAAATCCTTTTTAGACTTTAAAGCATATACTTCATCACAAGCTGCACATACTTCTTCTGAATGAGTAACAATAATTACACATTTGTTTTTATTATGAGCAAGATCACTAAAAATACTTAATATTTCTGCTTCAGTTTCTCCATCCAAATTACCAGTAGGTTCATCAGCAATTAATATCTTAGGATCATAAGACATACTTCTAGCAATTGCAACTCTTTGTTGTTCTCCACCAGATAACTTAAGAACTCTTCTTTTTTCATGTTTCTTGCCTAAACCAACACTCTTAAGTAATTCTAATGCTCTTTCCTTTTTCTTTATACCTTTAATACCATTTATATCCATAGATAAAATAATATTTTCAGAAGCAGTTAAATGAGGTAATAAATTATAACTTTGGAATACAATACCAATATCTGTATTTCTATATTTATCTAAATTAACTTTACTTAAATCTTTATCTCCAAAATATATCTTACCTTCATATTTCTTTTCAAGTCCACTAATTAAAGATAATAATGTGGTTTTACCACTACCACTCTTACCTCTAATAGCATACATCTTTCCACATTTAAATTCATAACTTAAATCTTTAAATACATATACATCTTTAGGAGCATCACTATATCTATAACTAACTTTATCCATTTTTAATATAACATCATTATTCATATTAGCTTCTCTCCTTTAATATAGTAAGTGGTGAAAATCTTGCAATAGCAACACATGAAGAAATACTACTTATAATAGTTAAACTAACTCCAATAGCAAGTAATTGTAATAACACTTTAAAATCTACTACAGCTTCCATACTATCTACTTGTTCTATTGTTACTACACCATTAAAATTATTATTATTTCGATTAACACGATCACCTTTATCATCTGGTACATCAGAAGGACGATTCATACCTCCACCAAAATTTTGATTTATACCTTCCATATCAGTACTAGCATTCTCTATTTCATTTGCAAGTAAACTATTAGCTACACTAACACTAGATACAGCACCAATTCCAGCACCAATTAATAAACCAAAAACACATACTATTAATAACTCAATCATAAACTGACTTATTACAGTAATTCTTTTCATACCAATTGTTCTTAAAACACCGATTTCATATTTTCTTTCTCTAATATTAATCATATTAATAACTAGTAATACAACTCCACCAATTATTAAAGTAATAATTAAGAAAGTCGTAGCAAATGTTTTAACATTGCTAATAGATTTAGTAGCTCCAGTAACAGTATCAACATTATTACTTACAGTATAATATTCACTTAATCCCTTAGATTTTACTTCTTCACTAAACTTATCAGCAACATCAGTACTAGTTAATATAAATGTTGGAGTAACAGTAACACCTAAGTCTTCATCATCAGCAATTATCTTTTCTAACATAGTTGAATTAGTAATAATAGTATTTGCTGAATTACTAAACATATTCTTCATATCACTAGCTTCATCAGTATTCTCTTTATAAATACCACTAACAATCAATTCATAAGTTAACTTACTATTATCAGGATTAACTAACTTAATAGTATCTCCTACTTTAAGTTCATTCAATGTAGCTAGTTCTTCACTAATAACACAATTATTTGAAGTAAAATCACTGCTTACTTCACCTTCTGAAATAGTATAATTACCTGTTATAAAATCACTCATAGCTTCATAAGAACTATAACCCATTATACTAAATGCACCATTAGCTGCTTTTTCATTAAATATCTTTTCTGTTTTCTTTGTTGTAGTTGTACTCTTCTTTGTAGTAGTTGAACCTCTATTACCACCTTGTCCCCCAGGTCTTCCAGGAGGCGCCTCTCCACCAAAAGTAGTTGTATATTTATCTGTCTTAGTTGTAGTTGTTGTAGTTTCTTTTACTAAACTATCAGTAGCTTCTTCTAAGTCTTTAGCATCCATATTAGTATTATATACATAATAATAACTTGATACATATTCACTATTACCATAACTATTTATTTCTTCTACAGTAATATTTTTAATTTCATTAAACTTCTCTATCATTTCTTCTTGTGAATTCTTATCATCTCCAGAACCACCTCTTAATGATTCCATTAATGCATTTCTATCCATACCAATAGTAGCTTCCACATTATACTTACTTTCATATGCAGTTACTATCTTATCTGCCGAATTACGTATAGATAATGTAATAGCACAAGCAGCTGAAATAACTACAATAATAATACCTATTAAGATATTCCTACCTTTATTTCTTGAAATACTTACTAAAGCATTCTTTAAAACATACATGTTTCATCCTTCTTTCTTTTTTACGACCACATCTTAACAAATATTTTTTTTCAAAACAAGCGACTTCACTTTTTTTTCACAAAGTTTCACAAAACCATCCAAAAAACACCCTAAGGTGTTTTTGTCTTCTCAATTAATGTTTGTATATGAGTTTGTTCTAAACTATTTTGATAAGTAATACCAAGTATATCTAATACATCTTCTAAACTCTTTCTACCACTAAATACACTTTGTATCTCCCATAAAATATTATTCTTTTCTATATCATCACCAATATAATAATTACAAAACAAATGAAATGCTTTTACTGTTGAAACAATATATTTACAAGCAATAACATTATGCCATAATCCATCTTCAGTAATATCTTTACTACTTATAAAATTATATAAACTATGAAACTCTGTTAAAAACATATTAATTCTATTTTTTAAAGTTTCTCTAAGTAACACAACTCCCTTTTCATATGCATATACTAATTCCATAAATATACTTAATAATTCACTATTATAATAATCTTTTACTATTCCTTTAATACTTTCTAATTGAGTGTGAACTATTTCATGTACATAACATACACCTGTCATATCATTAGTTTTATGACCTAACTCTATACTCTTAAAGAATATCTTCATATGTTTTAAGAATTCAGGATTATCACTTATATTAGTACATAATGATACATTACCATAATAATATGGTTCATTAACAAATCTAACTGGTAATTCAAAAGGATCAATTAATCTTCCTACTCCATTATATAGTTTTACTAACTCATTTTCACTTCTTACTAATCTACCATGTAATTTTAATTTAATAATTACTTCATCAGCATATGGAACTTTATGTAATATAAACTTATTTCTTAAAAATACTTTAGAATCTCTAAGTATTAATTTTGGCTGTTTATAAGTTGCTTTGAATTCACTTTTTTCATATTCTTCATCTTTAGCTAACATAACTGCTAAATCAATTAACTTATCACTTAATTCGATTAACTTTATATCAGTATCATGTCCATGTATCAACATATTAGCTATTATTATTTCTTCTTCACTCATGGTTTTAACACCTTCTTAGGTCCTTCTTCACCATCTAAGTTAACGCTATTTAATTCAAATAATGTCATTCTCTTCATTAATACTTTATCTATAACAGCTTTTAAATCTTTCTTAAATCTAGCGCTACCAAAAGATAATATCTTACTTTGATTAGCATAAACTTCTCTTCTATTTAATCCAAACATTTCACAAAAATTCATACTTAATAATACTTCTTTCATTGCTTGTTGATAATCAAAGTCATTTCCATAAGTACTTTCATTTTCTTTTTTAGAAACCCATTCCTTAATTATCTCGACACATCTAACAGATAACTTTTCTTCATAAAGATACCAATTCTTACATATTTCATTTAACTCATCAATTAATTCTTTTAATAACTGCGGACGATCAAATACATAATAACTTAAACTTTCATCTACACCATATAAATTTCTAATAAAGAATTGTTCATAACCTTCAGCATATATATTTTCAGGACTATCACAATGTTTATGTACTAAATCTTCAAAATCACCACATGGATTCTTATGATAAAGTTCATCCATTAATCTCTTAGCAAAATAATCTAATATATTATGTCTTCCTTTATGATCTTCCATTAAAATAGAAAACCCCAATTCAGACACATCATCTAACATATCTTTTACCATCATAACATGTAATAAAAACATACTATATATACCATTTAATCTATTAGTATAAAACTCATAATAAGGATGTCCCTCTGGTACATATTGACCTAATAACATACATAATTCAATAAATTCAGGATTACTATTTATATCATCTTCAGGAATAAACTTAACATATCTTTCAGCAACTTCATCAATAAAATCAAAATCATCACAAAATATATTTATTACTTCAGTAATAAAATCAAAATTACAAAATTGTTCTAATGAACATTCATAATATAAATCTTTATCTTTAGTTCTTCTCATTTTCTCAAGTAGTTGCTTATTTTCCATAGTATCACTTCTTTAGTTATCTACTATATCATAAGACAATAAAAAAAAGTAGATAAATCTACTTAATTTTCTTTTCCCATATCATTCTTATACCTTTTAATGATAATGTTGATAAAGTAAAACCAATAACTGGTACTAAACTACTAAACCATATATTACTTGTTTTACTAATTATATAAGAATAAATAACTACGATTACATAAGTTAATATACATATACATAATCTTCTAGTTAATGAAGTTTCCCATTTCTTATCTAATTCTACTCTTTTATTTCTTTCTTTTATTTCTTTTATTTCTTTTTCTAAATTCTTCACTATTTTTTACCGCCTTTTTTTGCTTTTTCTATTTCGTAATCATATGTCTTAGGTATTAATTTTAATGTAGCAGTAAGTTCATCTTCCATAAATGTTTTCCATTCATCATATTCTACATCACTACTCATAGTTAATTCAGTCATAGCACCAATCATAGTATCTATAGCTTCTCTAACACCATCTACATCTTTATAATATTCTAATTTTTCTTGTAAAGCAACAAACATAGATACAGGATTATCATATCCATATCCATTCTTATTCATTATTTTTAGAATATCTCTTATCTTTTCATCACTAAATCCTAACTTCATTAATAAACCTACACAATATATTTGTAAATCTAAAGTTAAAGGACCAACAGCTTCCATAGTTCTTATATCAAAATATTTACGTAATTCTCTTTCAATTAAGTTATATTCTTTTCTACTAATAGTAGGTTCTTCTACCACTACTGGTTTTAATACTACTTGTACTGGAGTTTCAACTACTTCAGTCTTTCTTTGTCTTTTACTAACTTCTCTTAATAATAAGTTTCTAAACATATCTATTATTTTATCTGATAAACCAAATCCCTTAATAGCACTTAAGAATATTTCTATATCTTCTTCATTAAATGAATCTTTCTTATCAAAATAATGTTCTTTAATTTGTTTATGTGCTTCTATAACAGGAGCTATATCTAAAGGGTGCAAATCAGAATATGTATTAAATTCTTCTAATCTTTTCTTTTCTTCTTCAGTTAATTCTGATTCTTCTTTATTCTTTAATCTTCCATATTCATCAGTTCTAACAAATTCTAAGAATTCATCTCTAGTCATATATTTAAAATTATAATCATCTATACCTTGTATATCAAAACATCTAGCATCTTGATGAACTATATTAGTAGCTAAATTCTTTTCAAGTAATCTTTGTACAATAATAAACATACCTCTAGCATTTAAAGGAGATTCTTCTAACATCTCAGATAAATAATCATATTGAATAAATACTTCTCCATGTAATTCCCATTCTTCTTCAGGAACAAGAAGTATTCTCTTTAAATTCTTTCTCTCAGAAGCTCTTTGTAAATCACGATCATCACTAGGTAATAGTGTTCTAAAAGGTCTCTTAGCAGCTCTTTCTACTACTTCATTTTTTATTTTTTCTATTGATTTATCTAAATAAGCAACAAACGTTGATATAGTACTATACATATAAAATCTCTCCTTTTTAAGTAAGAAATAGTATAAAAGTATGTACTATTTTTGTCAAATTTAAAAGACTTAAATCTCTTTAAGTCTTATTTATTATCTAACCCCATAGTAGCTTCTATAGGTATTGCAAAACATATTCCTTTACCAGTAGTTTTAATTCCTGCTTCTTTAGTAATAGATTCCATTACTTTAGTTTTATCTTTTTCTTCTACTATATTTAATATTACATCTCTCTCTTGTTCAATATTAAATCCTAATATTTTAGTAGGTATTACATCACTAAGGCTTCTACCTTTCATTACAGTACCACCATTACATCCCGCTTTTTTAGCAGCAGTCATAACTTTCTCAAGATATCCTTCATAAACTATTGTAATAATTAAATGATATTTTTTACCCTTACTCATATCATCATCTCCTACTATATCTATTTTATTAAAACTTTCTGATAAAAATTTATTTGAACTAGATATCGGTAATATAAAACCAATACCAGTACCTTCTTTTTCTAAATGAAATACATTATTTAATTTTTCTAATACCTTATATTTTAATGTTTCAGGTATTATTGCTAAGAATAATTCTTTCTTAGTTTGAGCTAATCCAAAATAATCTAATACACTTGGTGATGCAGTACCTGAAGCATTAGATACAGTTTTAAACTTAATACCAAGTCTATTCAAAACACTATTAGCTTTTTTATGCATACCTTCATCAAGTATTAAACCTAATAATTTAATATTAACCATACCTAAACCTCCCACTCATAATCGATAATACTGTCATCAAGATTTTCAACTTTAGTAAGTAATCTAGTTTTAAATTCATAGAATAAACCAGTAATCTCTACAGTAATTATTGGTACTAAAGAAACCATTGAAGCTAAACCAAATGCATCTGTATAAACATTTCCACCTAATACATAACAAGCTCCTATTGCTATAGGAAGTAAGAATGTCGTAGTAAGTGATCCTCCAGTAGCCCCTCCTGCATCAAATGCAATAGCAGTAAATACTTTTGGAATAAAGAATGTAAGTATCAATGCAATTCCATAACCTATTAGTGCATATAACATAAATGATGTACCAGTAAACACTCTATACATTGCAAGTCCTGCTGCAATAGCAACACCTAATGCTAATGATATTTTAAGTAACCCTTTAGAAATACCACCTTCAGTATATTCTTCTACTTGATCAATTAATATAACTACAGCAGGTTCTGCTATTGCTATAAAAAAAGCCAATATCATTATTATAGGTATTAACCAATATCTATAATCAGTACCACCAATAAAATCTCCTATGTAATAACCCATATTTAAGAAACCTACATTAGAAGCAACTAAGAATATAGTTAAACCAAGTACAGTAAGTATAGTACCTAATGTAATCTTATGTAATTCAATCCTACTAGTTCTCTTAGTAATTAATTGATATACAAAAAATACTAATAATATCGGAGATATCGCTAATATTACATCTTTAAAACAAATACCTATTTGAGTTATATAATTACCAAAACTAAAATTAGTATAAAGAGAATTATCAAATGCCATACCACCATCATAATTCATAAATAAACCTAATAGTAAAACCATTATAATCGGTCCTGTAGAAGCAAGTGCTACTAAACCAAAACTTTCCTCCTTAGCTTTACTATCTATTCTGTTTGCAACTAAGCCCATACCTAAAGTAAGTATAAAAGGAATACTTATAGTACCTGTAGTAACTCCACCTGAATCAAACGCAACAGGAATAAAGTCCTGAGGTACAAATAACATTAAAATAAATATTGCTACAAAACTAACAATTAATATTATATTTAAATCTAAACCAAATAAAGATCTTGCACTAGCTAAAGCAGTACATAAACCTACACCTAAACTTATAATAAGTATTAATAACCAACTTGGTATAGATGTTAACTGTTCTGCTAGTACTAATAAATCAGGTTCTGCTATAGTAACAACAGTACCTATAATAAAACTTACTACTAATATTAATATAACTTTCTTACTTCTAACTAAGTCTTTACCTATTTTATTACCAATTAATTCCATTGATAATTCTGCTCCCCAAGTAAATAAAGCAGATCCAAATATTAATAGAATTGAACTGATTAAAAAGGACACTAAAACTCCTGTATCAACAGGTATTATTAAAGTAATAATTTGTACAATAAAAACTATCGGTAATATAGTTAATGCTGCATCATGTAAGTTTTTCTTAAATTCCTTTATCATACACAACCTCTATTATTCTTCATATTATATTATACCAAAATAAAAAAAGAAAAAACATAACTAAATGTTTTTTCTTATTATTCTTAATAATTAATATATTTATGTTCTGTATATTCAATTAACTTTATTAAATCATCATATTCTATATTCATAGTTTTAGTATTAGTATTCGGATGACAAAGTAACTTACAACCTACTAAATCTTTATCTAATATTATAGTTACTTCATTATCTTTATCATTAATAATACCTAATGGAGTAACACTTCCTTTAGTAAGACCTAATAACTCCATTAATTTATCTTCATTACCAAAACTTAATCTTAGTACATTTAAATACTTAGCTAATTCCTTTAAATCAGCTCTCTTATCATCCTTTAAAACATATAGAAAGTATTTATTCTTATCAGTTAAAAATAAATTCTTACAACCAATACCTTCTATCATAGATTCTATTCTATTAGCTTCTTCTACAGTATATACAGCATCATGTTCTATCTCATCATATTTAATATTTAATTTATTAAGTATTTCATATAAATTCATAATATCTCCTCTATTTCATTACTATCAAAGATACATTTCTACCTGAATCCATACCATGTGCTCTATAAGAATGATATTTATCACTAGAACACTTAGTACAAATATCACTTATTATTATATTATCTTTAGGTACTCCTAAATCAATTAATTCCTTTCTATTTATTTCAACAGTATCAATATAGTATTTTTGTTTACCATCCTTTATATCTCCAAGACTAATAGTATCTTCAATATCTTTAAATTCTTTTCTAAACATATCTACTACATCACTATCTACTTCAAAACAACATTTAAGTATACTAGGACCTATACACACTATTAAATCTTGGACTTCACACCGATACACGTCTACCAACTTTACTATTGCATTTCTTAATATCTTATTAAGTGTACCTTTCCATCCAGAATGGATATTACCAATTACTTCCTTTTTCTTATCATAAATAAATATATTTTGACAATCAGCTGTTGCTATAGTTAAAGCTACACCTTTTAAATCAGTAATAACACCATCTACATCATTTAATTCATCATCAAGATTATCTAAAGTTATAGCAACTACATTATTAGTATGTGTTTGTCTTGGACTAATTATTTTTTTACATTCAAAATCAACTACATCTTTTAATATTTCACGTATTTCATCTCTACTTTGTGTAGCATAATTAATACCAACACTTTTATTAGTAGTAAAATTAAGTATCTTATCATTACTTAATTCTTCAAAATAACTATAACTTTCTTTCTCTTTCATTTTAATCACCTAATATATTACTTATTAAATCAAATTCTTCTATATGAGGAATTACTTTTAATTCATTTCTTAAACTATTAAGTTCATCTTTAGTAAACCATCTAGCTTCACTTACTTCTTCTTTTTGTAAAGTAATGCTATCTATTTTAACATCACTAATTATTTTGTAAATAGTAACAAATTCATTACTTACTATATCTCCATCTACAAATTTTTCTTTTATTACATCAACATATTCAAAATTATAATTATCAGGATTTAAACCTAACTCTTCAGATAATTCTCTTTTAGCAGATATAAGTGGTTCTTCACCACTACTTACATGTCCACCTACACTTATATCCCACATATTAGGAAATAGATTTTTATCAGGACATCTCTTTTGTAAAAGAATATTCTTCTTATCTTCACTTATTATCCAAATATGTACTGCTCTATGCCATTTGCCTGTCCTATGAGCTTCTTTTTTAGTAATTACTTCACCAGTTACTTTACCATTATCATCTAATATATCTACATATTCTTCCATATTTTATCCTTTCAATATTTTATTAATAATCTTAAATTCTTCAACATGATTAATAATTTCTTTATTCTTTATAAGTTCCTTAAATTCTTTCTTAGTAAACCATCTACAATCACTTACTTCTTCTTCCTGTAAATGTATAGTATCTATATCAATGTCAGCAAATAATTTATAAACATAAACAAATTCATTGCTAGTAATACCATTGTTAATAAAATCTTCTTGTACTCTAGTAATATATTCTAATTTATATTTACTAGTATCAATATCTAATTCTTCTTGTGCTTCACGAAGTACTGTTTCTTCTGGTTCATCTCCTGCAGTAATATGTCCACCTACACTTATATCCCAAATGCTAGGAAAGAAAAACTTTTCTGCACTTCTTTTTTGTAATAATACTCTTTTCCTATCAGTACTAATGACCCATAGATGAATTGAGCCATGCCAAGTACCATTTCTATGAGCAATTCTAAGATCAATAGTATCTCCTGTTTTATCACCAGTTACACTATCAAGTACATCAGCCATTTCTAATTCCATATTACTTATCTCCTTCTTTATATTTACAAAGCATAGAAGGTCTATGTCCTCCAGTACTAATCATCTTACCTGTTTCTACTATTTTAGGCGCTATAACTCTTCTAAATGCCGAATTAACTAATTCTTTACCTAATAATAAACTATAAACTTGTTTTAATTCACCTATTGTAAATTCCTCAGGCATTAAGTTAAATACTATATCAGTATTATTAACTTTATTTCTTAAATCCATAATACCTTTTATAATAATCTCTGCATGATCAAAAGCTAAATCATTGTTACTAATTACTTCATATTCATACTCATTAGTTTTTTTATCAATAGTAATCTTTTTTACATCATAATCAATTATATCTTCATTAATTAATTTAACATTTATAACATCATCTTTTTCTACTATTTCAATATCAAACCAAGCAGCATCATTGCTTAAATCTTGATTTAAGATACTTCTATCAATTAAAGCCATATATGATGATGATACTGTTCTACCTCTTGGATCTCTATCTACTGAATCATAAACACCTACTTGTTGCATATATACATTCTTTAAAGATGTTTCTTTTTCTAGTATTCTTATTGCAGCTTCCTTAGAAGTTTCATTACTATTTACATATCCACCAGGTAAACACCATTTATTATTAAATGGTTCTTTATTTCTTTTTACTAATAAAATACTAAAGTATTTTTTAGGAAGAGAGCGAACATTACTGCTCACTCTACTATCTATACCAAATATAAGTAAATCACTCGTATAATCTATTTTCATATCTTATTCCTCCACAATATTATTCGTATAAATATTTATTAACATAATTATATTTTAATACGAAGTATAAAACTCAGTCAATTAACTTTGTAATTCATTTATACAAAGTATTAAATTTTCTTTACTCTAATAGATTCTAACGCTATTTTTCTTAAAACAATAGGTATTCTATTTTCTTCTATAAAGTTTACTGAATTACATACAGGACATACAAGATAATAATTAATTCTATTTCTATAATATAATCTTATATCTCCTTCTTCTGCTAACAATAATGAACCACAACCATATCCATTGCATCCATTACCAGTACACAAAACTTTCATACCTATTTTGCTCATACGCATCACCTCACATAGTTACTTTTTGATACAAAGTAGAAAGAAAAAATAATAAGGTTCTAACCTCTTCTATCTCTCTCTTGATAATACCCTTCTTCTACCAGCAGCTTCATCTCTAATAAATGAAGGTAACTTATCATACTCTATATCTGTTTGTACATCACATTCAGGACATCTAATTGTATAGTAAACATCATGCCCTCCTCCGTAATCATAAGAATGAGTTAAATAAACATCTCCTCTTTCGATAAGTAGTTTAGCTCCACAGCCACCACCACCATTTCCTGATCCAGTACATTTAACTTCCATACTCCATCCAGGTCCTTTTTCCAATACTTTCATGTCATCATCTCCTCACATAGTTACATTTTAATACAAAGTACATACATTTGTCAATACACTTTGTTACATTTTTATACAAAGTATATAAAAAATTAAAAAAAGAACTATAAAAGTTCTTATTCTATTCTATTTAAACTTAATTTTTTTACGTATTCTCTAAAGCTTCCATCTAAGTCTATTGAACTATAATCATGTATATCTTCAGCAAGTACTCCATTTAAATCATGAAATACTCTCCACTCTTCTGGTTGACAAACAACTTTCATCGCTGCATCTCCAGCAATTCTCTTAGTAACTAATCCATTTACTGCCTTTTGTGAAACAACTGCCCCACTACCTTGATAATCTAATATCATACTAAAATGTGAACTTCTACCTAACGCTCTTTTATAAGAAGGTATAAACATACTACATTCCATAAATGATATAGGAATAGTACTAAAGTCTCCTGTCCATTCACCAGTCTTCATCAATTCAATATAATGCTTTTTATAAAACTCTTTACTTTTCTTTAAAACATCTAATAAACCAGTAACATCACTAATATAGAAATCTTCATCACTTATATATAATCTATTAACACTGTTAATAAATCTAGCCATCTTAGTATTTAATTCTTCTAACATATTTTGTCTTATTGTTTGTTCCACCATTGCAGCTACTAATGTAAAACTTAGATACTCTCTAGCAATAGATTGTACACGAGCATCTACTGGCTTAAGACTTTCCTCAACTACTGGTAACATAAAATCATCTACATAAATAGCAGCAGGTTCACTACTATCTATCTTTACAGGAAAATCTTCTACCATACTACTTAAAAATTTTTTTCTATCCTCATTATTCTCACAATAAATAAATTCATGCCACGCATGTGTAGCAATAGCACTCTTCATATATTCATTCATCAAAACCACCTGTAGATAGTATAACATAAAAAAAGAAGATTAATCTTCTTTCTTATTTCATAACCATATTAATTAAACATCCAACAGCATATCCTAGAAAAAAACAAATTATTATTGCAGCTAATCCTACAATAAGAGGATGTTTATACCAAGCGTTCTTAGTTACTACAACTGGTTCTTCCTTTTTTACTGTTTTTTTAACTACTTTCTTTACTGGTGCTTTCTTAGTAGTTGCCTTTGTAGTTGTTGCTTTCTTTGCAGTTGTACTCTTTTTTACAGTAGTACTTTTTTTTGTTGTTGTTTTCTTTTTAGTATCACTTTTAGTTGCCATATTAACCCTCACTCTTTCCATCAAAAACATTATATCAAAAAAAAGAAAGTATTACTACTTTCTTATTCATCTGCAAAATTATCAAAGTATCCTTGAATAAATACTATAGGTGTTCCCTTATCTCCACTACCACTAGTTAAATCACATAATGATCCAATTAAATCAGTTAATCTTCTAGGAGTAGTTCCTTGAGTTTCCATCTTACCTTTTAAATCTTTGTCCTTAGCTTTAATTTCTTTCTTCATAGCTGCTACTAATTCTTCACCAGCTAAATCTTTATATTTATTATCAGAAATATATTTTAATTTTAATTCATTAGGAGTACCTACTAAACCACTAGTATAAGCAGGACTTACAACTGGATCAGCAAGTTCCCATATCTTACCAATAGGATCTTTAAATGCTCCATCTCCATAAACCATTACTTCAATATTTTTACCAGTTTCCTTCTTTAACATTTTTTGTATTTTTTCAACTAATTCTTGTCCAGTCTTAGGGAATAGTTTTAACTTTTCTTCAGTTGACTTATTAGATCCTAATAAACCATATTCTGGATTACATCCACCTAGTTCACCAGGTTCAGTAACTATATCAGTTAAACCAAATACTTTAACTCCTCTTTTTGAAAGTAATTTCTTAGTTTTTTCTCTAGTATGAATATCACATACTAATACATTCTTAGTATATTCTAAAATAGTCTTAGGATCATTAGAGAATACAAACTCTACTTCACAATCTTCACTCTTAACTAATTCTCTATAAAAATCTACCATGTTAATTCCAGTAAATGGATGTAAGAATTTACCAAATGTCTTACTATATTCCTTTTCTGTAATTACACTACTTAAATCATACTTACTTTTTTCAAAAGTATCTTCATCTAATATTCCATTACCTACTTCATCTGAAGGAAATGATAATTGAATATATATTTTTTTCATTCCTCTAGCAATACCTTTTAAACAAATAGAAAATCTATTTCTTGATAGTATAGGAAATACTAATCCTACTTCTCCAGAAGGATATTTTGTTTTTACATCTCTAGCAATATCATCTACAGTAACAAAGTTACCTTCTGCTTTACCAACTACAGCTTCAGTTATTGCTACAACATCTTTGTCTCTAAACTTAAATCCTTCCTCTTTTTGTGCAGCTAGAATTGAATCAACTACTATTTGAGCTAAATCATCTCCAGCTTTAATTATTGGTGCTCTAACACCTCTGACAACAGTACCAATTGTTCTCATAAAATTACCTCCAAATTTATTATAACACTATGAATTTTTTTGAAAAATGAAATAAATTCATAGTTGTTATTACTATCGGTTATGCATAAAAAAAGTAGACTTATCCCGTCTACTAATTTGTTATACAATCAGCATGTATTAAACCAATTTCAATTATGTTTTCACTAAAAAGTGAACTTATAAAACATATTGGCATAACCATCACTCCCATAATAATTATATCACAAAAAAAGTAGATTTATATCTACTTTCTTATTTATTTTCAGGTATTACATTAACTGTTTGAGAAACAGGTTGTGCAACAGCCGCTTCTTGCATTGCTGGTTTTGGAGCAGGAGCAGGTTTTGGAGCAGGAGCAGGTTTTGGAGCAGGAACTGGTTCAGGTTTAACTTCTACCTTTGGTTCATCCACTTTTTCTTCTGCAACCTCAGCTTTTACTTCTTCCTTAACTTCCTCTTTAACCTTAGCTTCAACTGGTTTAGTTTCACCAACTTCTTTTTTTACTTCAGGTTTCGCTTCATCCTTAACAGGTTCTACTTTAGGTGTACTTACATTAACAGGAACTTTAACGCTAGGAGCAACTCCAGCTGCAGCAATAGCAACCTTCTTACTCTTCATCTTATTAAGTAACATCATTGTAATAAACATTGTTACTAAACCTAATACAAATCCAATTAATCCAAATAATAAACCAGAAGAATTTTGTCTTGGAGCAGCAGCTAATTGTTTCTTAACATTTATCTTATATTCCTTAACTTCTCCACTCTCACTAGTTGAAGTAATCTTAATAACACTACCATCTTTTAAATCTTCATTACCTTCAATTACATACTTAGCAGCAGGATCTTCAAGTAATACATCAATTACTAAAGCATATTCATCTCCAATACTAATATCATATTCTTTAGTATCAGGATTAAATTCTATACCATGTCCTTTAATATCTATCGAAGATACATTATTATTATCAGATAATACTGCTTCTTCAGCTAATCTATTAACTGTAATTTTATATATTTTAGAAACCCCATTTTCAGAAGTAACAGTAATTAAAATAGTATTAGTACCAACTACTAAATCAGGAGATACTACATTTACCTTAGACTTACTATCTTCTGGTGTAGCAACTACATCAATCTTAGTAACTGAATAAGGAACACTTAAACTATAATCAGTAACATCTTTAGAAAAATTAATATTTCCACTACTTAATGTAATAGAACTTAAATTACTATTAGAACTTCTATCATCTTCTCTATTAACCTTTATAGTATATGTTCTTACTGTTTCATTTTCAGCTTGTACTTTAACTAAAATATTATTATCTCCATACTTTAAGTTAACTGTTCTAGGACCATATCCAGAAACAAACTTAGCAGTACTATCATTTACTGCAGCACTTATCTTTATAGAAGATACATCTTTACCTACATTAACTGAATAATTTAAAGTTTCTTTCTTAAATGAAATACTTCCTTTATCAACTGATAAACTCTTTAAATAATTATCACTATTTCTACTATCTGGTCTAGTAATAACTATTGTATATGTTCTACTACTTCCAGATTCACTTTTAACAACTACATTAAATGTATTCTTTCCATATTTTAAAGTTTTCTTTCCAGTACCACTAATAGTTTGATAATTATCTCCTTTAGTAGCATTTATTGTTACACTACTAGCATTAATAGTAGATGTATAACTTGTAGTATTAGCATTAAATGCTGGAGATAATGTTCCACCTGTTAAAGATAAACTAGCTAATTTATTATTAGTAGATTTTAATCTAACAGTAACAGTCTTATTTATAGGTGAATACGAATTATAATTAACATCACTAACATCTAAATCTTTTATTGTAATAGTAGCTGAATTAGTTACTTTAAGTTTTAAAATACCAATAGTATAATTACCACTTCTACCACTATTAAAACCTATATTAAATCCTTCATTAGATGCATAATTTATAGCAAATCCTGCTTGAGGAGTAAAACTTACATAAGAAGCACCCACTAATGAATACTTAGCAACTAAACCATTAACTTTAACATCACTATTAACATTAACTGAACATGAAATAGTTGATCCAGCTGCAGCAGATAGAGGACACTCTAATCCAATAGATACACTAGCTGCATTAGCTATAAATGGAATAAACATAATAAATAATAAACTTATATATCCTAATATCTTTTTCATAACGTTCCTCCTTCTACAGTATATTTACTTATTTTCATAACATCATTTACTTTTACTAAACTATCATTAGTAACATCAGCGGCTTTCATAAAGTACCTATTTTCTAGTCCAGTACCTTCAACCGTATATTTACTTATTTTCATAACATCATTTACTTTTACGAGACCATCACCAGTAACATCACCTCGTAAAATAATAATATAATCATCTATCGTCATGCCGGTTCCAACATATCCAGATGTAACTTCAGTACCATCTTTCAACACCTTACCTCGATAACCTTCTAAATTACTTAAGAAAGCATTTAATTCTACAGAACTATAAACATATATAGTTTGTTCATCATCATCTATCTCATATACATCAGAATACATTCCAAATTTAACAATAAAATCTAATGTAGTAATAAAATTATTATCATAGTAAATATTAATATAATAAGTACCATTCTTTAATCCATTACTAAATTTTAAATTAGCTCCAATTAATTCATTACTATTACCTAATTGATAAGTAACTTCTACATCATCAATAAAATTATCATTCTTATCAGTAACAGTCATATTTATCTTTTCTTTTACTACATTATTAGTTTCTAAATCTAATGTAACATTAACTACATCATTAGTACCTTTAGCTACACTACCAACTACAGCATCAAAAGAATAATCTACATTATCAGTAAATGCTTTTATAGATACTATATATTGTGATGAAGCAACATCTTGCCAATAATCACCAAGATAAGATATATATGTTTGACCACTTTCAGCATTCATATAAATATAATCTGCATCAGTAGTTCTAAGTATCGGAATAGGAACATAATTATTTGTTAAATCCCAATGAACCGCTATAGAGAACTTACTAACATCTGAACCAATTAATAAAGGATTCTCAAGTTTATGAGTTAAATATCCATAACCAGTAGTATTTCCTTCTCCTATTAACGTCATTTGAGAAATATCAGTAATACTACTAGCATCACCTTCAGCATAATAGATCTTATATGTACCAACATCAGCAGTACCAATAGTAATTTCTTTTAATAATTCAGTCTTATTACTCTTATTATAAACTGCCATACCATAACCAGAACTTAATGATTCTCCAGTTAAATTAGATTTATAACCTAAAGAAATATTATGACCAAGTTTATCATAAATATAAGCATTATCTTCAATTTCAGTATCAACATCATCAATACTCATATAAATAGTACAAATTCTTTCATCAGAATAAGAAATATAATTATAACCACTTTCTCCTACACCTGTACCCCAAGAATTATGAATAATCCATGCTCCAGGGCTACTAGGTCTATTAGAAGAAGAGAAATTAGTTACAGCATAATTATCATCCCATCCTACAATAGTAATCGAATGGTTAGCTGCACTACCTCCATTATAGTAAAATGCACTAGTAGCACTATTAAAGTAATAAGAAGACGATGTGTAATACATTGAAGAAACAATAGATCCTTTTTCATAAATCTTATTCTTCATATCATTTATAACAGTACCTGTACATGGAGCATAATCATTTAATCCTCCAATAGTTAAACCATTAACATCTAAAACAGGTTCCTTATCTATTTCACTTATATCAATAATATCTTCATTATTTTCAAAAGGCATATCTTCTTCCAATACTGGTCCAACATGTCCCATTAAATATCCAGAACTAAAGAATACATGTCCTCCACTACCTACTTCTCTATTAAATCCCCAATCATTAATCTTATCATCTTTAAATACTCTAGAAGTAGCATATTCAATATGTCTTGGAGAATAAACCATATCTAATCCTAAACTAATCTTAGTAAATATTTCTAAAGCAGTAGTAGTAGCAAAAGCCCAACATTGACCAGTATTCATTTGATCCTTAATAATTGCTTCCCTTTCAGTGCCCCTATTATCATATTTAGTTGGTAATTTAGTTCTATTAAATGCGTTAAATGATTCTCTAACATTACTTTGTAATCTATTTGTAGAAGTTAAACTAGTATCACACATAGGTGGTTGTATAGAATTCTTCTTTTCTTCTTCACTTAACTTTTCCCATTCAAGATAAGCTTCACTATACTTACAAGTAGTTATAGAATAATCTTCTTTAGCATAAACCACTTCTACACAACAAAAAGATAGACTAAAAATAGCCATAATAAAAATAAATGATAAAATTTTACTATTTAACTTATTCTTCATCATCTTCTATACTACTTTCTATTATAATAAGTATAAAAAAAATATAGCAAATAGTCAATAAAACTTATACCCTAAAAAATAGTAAGATATATCTAAAAGTTATTACAACTATATTCAACCATAACAAAAACATCTAACAAGCCCAATATAGTACAAAAATACCATTTTTTGCCGTATTTTCGAGGAAAAAGCCATATAAACACCCTTTTTTACCCCATATATAAGCAATCATTTTTGTAACGAATATTTGACTTTTACAAAAAATAGATTAAAATATAAAACAAGTTCAGTGCCTTTCTGCCCTGAACTTAATAATGAGTAATAAAAAACTACAAACGCCAAGAATTGCTGGTTTTGACGTACTCTCTTTTATTTTGCACTTATTGCCTTAATAAAAGATTAAAAACGAGGAGAATTGATGAAAAAATTAATGTTTTTTAGACCTTTGTATAGCTTAGGCGGAACAGAGATCGCAATGTTAAACTTGGTAAAAAAACTAGAAGGGTATGAAATTTATATTGGTTATAGCGATTTAACATCTGATAAACACTTATTAGATAGATTCGCAGAATATGCTACTATCGTAAATTTAAATGAAGTTAAAGACTTTGAAGTAGATGCCTTCATTACATGTTCAGCTCATTATAATTTAGTAGAAGCAGTAAAAAACGTAAAAGCAAAGAAAACTATTCTTTGGATACACCATTTAGTAAATGTTGAAACTACAGTTTTAGCAGACAAAAAAGAAACAGACAAATTAGATTACATCGTAACCGTTAGTAATACAACAGCAAACATATTAAAAGCTATCTTCCCAAAAATAGCTGATAAGATTAAAGCAATATACAATGTAATTAATGAACAAGAAATAAAAGATGCCTCTGAAGAACCAATAGAGTTAAATCTATCAAATGAATTAAACCTAGTAACAGTATCTAGAGTATGTAAAGAAAAAGGATTCGAAAGAATGATACCTCTAGTAAAATCATTAAAAGAAAAAGGTATTAATTTCAAATGGTTCGTTATAGGTGGTAACTATTATAAAGAAGAATTTGAAAGAATTCGTACATTATACGAAGAATTTAAAGATAATTTTGAATGGTTTGGTTTTATAGACAATCCACATAATATCGTTAAACAATGTGACTATTCAGTACTATTAAGTGACGATGAAACATGGGGATTAGTATTAACTGAAGCAATGATCTTAGGAGTACCTTGTATTAGTTCCGACTTTAAAGTTGCATTTGAACAAATTAAAGATGGAAAAAATGGTATTATCTTAAGTTGTGAAGATACCGACTCATACAAAGATAGAATTGATGACATTATGGAAAACAAAGCAAAATATAAAAATGCTGTTCAAAAATATTGTTATAAAAACAGTGCTATCTTAAAGAAATGGGATGAAATATTTGGCAAAGAATGTTAAATTTTCAATAATAATACCAAACTATAACAAAGAAGAATATGTAGCTGATACATTAGATAGTATCTACAACCAAACATATAAAAACTTTGAAGTAATTGTTATTGATGACGCTAGTTCAGATAACAGTTTAGAAATTATCAAAAAGTATGATTGTACAATACTACATACCAATAGATTAAGAGCTGGTGGAGCTAGAAATAAAGGTTTAGACCATGCTACTGGAGATTATATTATTTTCTTAGATAGTGATGACTACTTTACTGATAATACAGTATTAGAACGTTTAAATAATCTTATAACAGATGAAGATATTATCTTCTTAAATTATACAAGAGATAAATACGGAGAAATAATTACTGTAAAAGAAGAAAAAGAAGACATTTCTTATAAAATAGAAAATACTAAGAATCTAGGTGCACCAACTAAATGCTTTAAAAAAGAAATATTAGAAGATATTCGTTTTCCAGAAGCTAAAAGATACGAAGATATTAACTTCGCTCTAGAAGCTATGTGTAAAGCTGAAAAATTCGCATATTTCGAAGATTCTTTCTTCACTTATCGTAAAGTCCCTACTAGTAATACAACTACTGAAGTATCAGCTATTGCTATGATTGATATTCTAGAAGAACTAGTAAAAATGTATCGTCTATGTATTAAATATCCTAAATATAAACAAAATATTCTAAATAGAATAAAAAAAGATAAATTAAATACTAGATTAGATATATTAAATCATCTTATAGAATTCGATGAAAATAAATTTTATGATTATTTTAATTAATTAAAAAAACATAACAATAAAAGTGAAGTTGTCAACGAAAAGTGGACACTAAAAAACTTTATTTAAATCCCAGTTGAGTTCTATACTCAATTGGGGTTTTATATTGTAACGCAAAACTTGGTCGATAATTATTGTTATCCCAAACAACAT
>SVAU01000023.1 GCA_015059245.1 Bacillota bacterium | reverse complement strand
TTCGACCAAAGAGTAATGGATTATATCGTTAAAGATATTAAGAAAGAACATGGTGTAGACTTATCTGATGATAAGATGGCAATGCAACGTATTAAAGATGCTGCAGAAAAAGCTAAAAAAGACTTATCTGGTATGACTACTACACAAATTTCATTACCATTCTTAGCTCAAGGAAAAGATGGTGTAATTAACTACGAATCTGATTTAACAAGAGCTAAATTTGAAGAATTAAATATGGACTTATTTGAAAGTACTTTAGAACCAGTTAGAAAAGCACTTAAAGATGCTAAATTAACTGCTAAGGATATTGATAAAGTATTATTAGTTGGTGGTTCTACTCGTATTCCATATATTCAAGAATTAGTTAAAAAAGAATTAGGACAAGAACCTAGTAAAGGAGTTAACCCAGATGAATGTGTTGCATTAGGTGCTGCTATTCAAGGTGGTGTATTAACTGGTGAAGTTAATGACTTAATATTACTTGATGTTACTCCATTATCATTAGGTATTGAAACATTAGGAAATGTAATGACTGTTTTAATTCCTAGAAATACAACAATACCAGCAAGTAAGAGTCAAGTATTCTCAACAGCTGCCGATAATCAACCAGCTGTAGATATTCATATCTTACAAGGTGAAAGACCAATGGTATTCGATAATAAAACTTTAGGAAGATTCCAATTAGGTAATATTCCTCCAGCACCAAGAGGTGTTCCACAAATCGAAGTTAAATTCGATATAGATGCTAACGGTATCGTTAACGTATCAGCTAAAGATTTAGGTACTGGAAAAGAACAAAGTATTACTATTACTTCAAGTACTAACTTAAGTGATGAAGAAATTGATAAGATGATGAAAGAAGCAGAAGCTAACAAAGAAGCAGATGAAAAACGTAAAGAAGAAGCTGAAGTTAGAAATGATGCTGACTCAATGATTTTCCAAACTGAAAAAGCATTAAAAGATTTAGGAGATAAAGTTGATTCTAAAGATAAAGAAGAAGCTGAAGATATGATCAGTGACTTAAAGAAAGCTTTAGAAGGTGACGATATTGATGAAATCAAAGAATTAAAAGAAAAATTACAAGAAAAAGCAATGTCTTTAGCTACTAAAGTATATGAAGAAGCTGCTAAAGCAAATCAAGCTGCTCAAGGATCTGATGAAGAAGCTACAGATTCTAAACATGATAACGTACAAGAAGCTAGTTACGAAGAAAAATAATTAAATAAATAATGTAGGTTAAAAGTTCTAGGCGACTAGAACTTTTGGCTGATATATGGAGGAGTTTATGCAAAAATATAATAATAGAAGTGAAGTACCTGAAGAATTTAAATGGGATTTAACTCCTTTCTTTAAAAATGAAGAAGAATTTAATACTACATATAATGAGTGTAGTAAGTTAATTGATGAATTAAAAAACTATGTAGGTTGTACTAAAGATGCTAATTTAGTTTATGAATTTTTAACTAAACAAGTAGAAGCTATGGCATTATGGGAAGACTTATATGTATACTCTTACTTAATAAATGATCAAGAATTAGGTATATCTGAAAATATTGTTAGAAAGAATAGAACAGAAAAACTAGAAATGGAATTAATGCAAAATTCTAGTTTCTTTGCTCCTGAATTATTAAAACTTTCTAAAGATGAATTTGAACAATTATTTAAAGATAATGAAAAATTAGAAGAATTTAGAAAAGATTTAGAAGTTACATATAGAGAAAAAGACCATGTATTAACTGAAAATGAAGAAAAAATAGTATCTGAACTTACTACTGCAATGAATCATTATGATGATATGTCTTCTAACTTACTTAATAGTCAACACAATTATGGTAAAGTTAAGCTTGAAGATGGTAGTGTAGTAGTTATTGCTAATAATAACTATAGAAATCTAATGAGAAATAAAGATGTTAATATTAGAAAAAAAGTTTATAACTTATATAATAAAAAGTTAAGTGAATATTCTCAAACTAACGCATCGTTACTTAATAGTTATGTTTCTATGAATGAAGCAATTGCTAAAATAAGAAAATATAAGAGTTCTTGGGATGCTAAATTATTTAGTATGAATATATCTGATAAAGTATACAAAGCATTAGTTAATACTACTGAAAGTAATTATAAATCTGTAAACAGATATTATGATTTAAAGAGAAGAGTATTAGGTTTAGATATACTTAATAGATATGATTTATACTTAGATATGGTTGAAAATGCTAAAGAATATAGTATACCTGAAGCTCAACAATTAGTTAGAGAAGCTATTAAACCATTAGGTGAAGAATATCTAGCTAAGTATGATAAAGTAATAAATAATAGATATGTGGATTATTGTCAGTATAAAGGTAAATGTAGTGGAGGTTATTCTTTCTCTACTATGAGACAAGATTCTAGAATATTAATGAGTTTTAATTATAATTTAGATTCTGTTTCTACATTAGCTCATGAAGCAGGACATAATGTACATCATCAATTTGTTAATCAAAATAATCCATTACAATATAGATTTCCTAGAAGTATAGTAGCTGAGGTAGTATCATTAACTAATGAATGTTTATTATCTAGTTATTTAGCAGATAATGGTAAGACTAAAGAAGAAAAATTAGCTGGTATAGGAAATATAATTGAAGTTATTGTATCTAATTTATTTGGAGCTGTAAGAGAAGGTAAATTAGAACAAGATATTTATAAAGAAGTATTAAAGAATGGTATGGTTACTAAAGATTTCTTAGATAAGAAGAGTAAATCATCTTTAAAGAAACTATACGGTAGTGCTGTTAAATGTGATAAGTATGCTGCTAATAGTTGGGTAACTAGAAGCCATTATTATATGAATTTTTATCTATATAGTTATGCTATATGTGTAAGTGTTGCTACTAATGTTGCTAAGAAAATATTAGAAGGCGATAAAAATATGTTAGATAATTATATTAAATTTATGAAACTTGGTTCTGATAAATGGCCTATGGAAGCATTTGAAGTACTGGGTGTAGATTTAGAAAGTCCAGAAGTATATCAAAATGCAATAAATTATTTTGAAGATTTAATGGATAAGTATGAAAAAGTAAGTGAACTAGAGGTGAATAAATAATGGCTAGTAGTAAAAGTTATTATGATGTTTTAGGTGTTTCTAAAGATGCAGATGAAAAAGAAATTAAGAGTGCTTTTAGAAAATTAGCTAAACAATATCATCCAGATATAAATAAAGAACCTGGTGCTGAAGCTAAGTTTAAAGAAATTGGAGAAGCATATGCTGTTTTAGGAGATGCTGAAAAACGTAAACAATATGATCAATTTGGTCATGAAGCGTTTACTCAAGGAGCTTCTCAAGGTGGATTCGGTGGCGGATTCGGTGGTTTTGGTGGATTCAATGCAGAAGACATCGATTTATCAAGTATCTTTGGAGACCTTTTTGGAGGCGGTATGTTTGGTGGCGGATCTCGTCGTAATTCAAATCGTCCTCGTAAAGGAGAAGATTCTTTAGTTAGAGTTAATCTTACATTTGATGAAGCAGTATTTGGTTGTAAAAAGACTATAGAAATTGACTTAGATACTGAATGTGAAGAATGTAATGGTAAAGGTGGTAGTGGAGAAACAACTTGTTCTACTTGTGGAGGTAGAGGAAGAGTAGTATCACAACAAAGAACACCTTTTGGAGTATTCCAATCCGAATCAACATGTCCTGATTGTAGTGGTAGAGGTAAAACATATAGAAATGTTTGTAAGGAATGCCGTGGTAATGGACATGTAGTAAAAAATAAAGAAATAGAAGTTACAGTACCTGAAGGTGTTGATACAGGACATCAACTAAGAATTAGTGGAAAAGGTGCTGCTGGATATAATGGTGGACCTAATGGAGATATTTATATTGAATTTAGAGTAAAAGAACATCCATTATTCGAAAGAAAAGGTAATGACATATATGTAGATGTACCTATTACAATTACAGATGCAGTATTAGGTTGTAAAAAAGAAATTCCTACATTAACTGGTACTGTTATATTAGATATAGATTCAGGAAGTCAATCTGGAGATCAACTAAGATTGCGTGGTAAAGGAGTTAAAGATCCTACATCAAGTAAAAAAGGTGATATGTACGTAGTATTAGATGTTGTAATACCTGATAAGTTAGATAGAAAACAAAAAGAACTATTTAAAGAATTAGCTAAAACTGATTTAGAAATAGGTAGTGAATTTAAAAACTTTAAAAAATACTTATGAAAAAGCTATTAATAGCTTTTTTTATTTGTTTTAACTTGTATTTTTGATATAATTTTAATAGAAGAATGGGTGATATGTATGGTTAAGATATTTGATCGTGAAAATAAATATAAAACTATATTAGTTATATTACTCTTTGTATTCTTTTTAGCAGTTGCTATATCTGTAATAGCTAGTAATGTTGAATTTGAAAAAAAACCAGAAGGAGTTATAGCTACAGTATTAAATGAAGGAGATTTAGTAGTTAGTTATAATGATGGTAACTTAATAAATATTGTGATACTAAAGTACATACTTATAGTATTAGTATTACAAATAATTCTTATAATAAAGTATATTATTCAATATTAATTGAAGATTGTAATATAGATGTATTAGATGTCATTGTAAAAGATGATGATGGAAAAATAATTAATGAAACTGATAATATAAAAGAAAAAGTATTAAACTTATATAGTTTAGCTGGTAGTCAAACGGCTAGATATACTATTGAAGTAAAGAATCCTAAAAGATTTAGTGTTTATGGGAAATTAAGAGTAGTAAATGAATCTTTGACTACAGAAATGTTTTCAGATTTAATATTACTTAACAATAAGATTGCTGTACCTTCTACAAGATTAGGTAGTGAAGTTGCTACTGAAAATGAAGGGTTAATAGAATCTTATGATAATGATGGTAAAACATATTACTTTAGAGGTAGTAGCGATAATAATTATTTTAAACTTAATAATATGATGTTTAGAATTGTTAGAATAAATGGAGATAGTTCAGTTAGAGTAGTATTAGATGGTGTTTTAGGTAATAAGTATGCTTATAATACTAATATACTAAATCAAGGAGAACAAACAGCAGGTTTAGCGTTACTTGCTAATGCTAGTATTAATAATCAACTTAATAATTGGTTTAATGAAAACTTAAAATCTTATAGTGCATTTCTAGCTAAAGGTAGTTATTGTAGTGATAATAGTTTTAACTTAGTAAATAACAATATTGCTTATTCTAATTCTTATGAAAGAATATACAATGATGAAGCACCTGACTTATTTTGTCCTGGTGTTATAAATAAGTCATATATAGGATTACTTAGTATAGATGAAGTAGTATTAGCTGGGGCTTCTGGTAATATACCTAATACAAGTTATTACTTATATAATAAAAATATAGAAGGCAATTATATTACAAGTAATAGTTATTCTATTAATTCACAAAATATTGTTACTATGATAAATGTAATGTCAAATGGAGCATTAGGAGAAGGAATACTTATTACTGATTTAACTAATATTAGACCTGTTATAAACATTGGTACTAATGCGAAAATTAAAGGTAAAGGAACAATAGACAATCCATATATAATTGTTTCTTAGTATGTCAAAGAAGTAAAAAAGAATATTTTATAAATATGAAAATAATGATATTATAATAGAGTATAGATAGGAGAGATATGATGAATATATTAAATTTTATATATGATATTGCTAATTCAGATGCACTTTATTATATTTTAATAATTCTTTTAGTTATTATCTCTTTAGTTATGGTTTACTTAATGTATTCACAAAATAAAGAACTATCTAAACACTTAATGGAAAAGAATAAACAAGTTAAAAATGAAGAAAAAGAAGATGTAAAGAAATATGAAGAAGTAGAATCTTTAGATGGTAGAGAAGAATTACTTGAAGTATCTAGAATGACTATTCCTAAACATTTAGAATATACTCAATCATTATTTTCTAATACTGAATTAGAAGAATTGCAAAGTATAAGTAAAGATATTGAAGAAAATTATAAAGAAAGACAAAATGATATAGATACTTATGAAGAAGAACAAGAAGAAAGTGCTATCATAAGTTATGATGAATTACTTAGTAAGACACAAGTTATTCCTAAAGTAGAAGAAAAGGAAATAAAAGAAACTAAAGTAGTTGATGAAAACTATAGTCATGAAGAAGACTTCTTAAATAGATTAAGAAATTTAAATGATAATTTAAAATAGGTAATCTTTGTGATTATCTTTTTTTATGTTATAATCTTTTCGTTGGTGATGTATATGAAATTTTCAATATTAACATTTGGTTGTAAGGTGAATTCTTATGAATCAGAATTTATGAAAGAATTACTTATCAATCATGGATATACTTATAGTGATGATGAGAAAACTAGCGATATAGTAATAGTTAATACTTGTAGTGTTACTAATACTGCTGATAATAAATGTAAGAAGACTATTAGAGGTATTAGAAGAGATAATGAAGATACTATATTAGTAGTATGTGGATGTACTGCAGAGAATCATAGAGAAGAATTAAATGATTTAGATATAGATATACTAATTGGTAATAAAGATAAGTCTAAGATAGTAGAAATGATTGAAGATTATAGAAATACTCATAAGAAATATATTAAGTTCTATGATGGTAGATTAAAAGAATTTGAAGATATGAATGTAGAATCATTTAGTGATTTAACAAGAGCTTATGTAAAAATACAAGATGGATGTAATAACTATTGTGCTTATTGTATTATTCCTTATGTAAGAGGTAATATTAGATCTAAAAAGTTTGATGAAGCAGTTAGTGAAATTAAAAACTTAGTAAGTAAAGGACATAAAGAAATAGTATTTACTGGTATTAATACAGGTGCTTATGGAAAAGAAACTGGTTTATATGATTTAACTGATTTAATAAGAGAGATATCTAAGATAAATGGATTAGAAAGAATAAGAGTTTCTAGTATTGAAATTACAGAGATAGATGATAAGTTTATTGAAGAAATGAGAACTAATCCTAAGTTATGTGCTCATTTACATGTATCACTACAATCTGGTAGTGAAAGAGTATTACAAATAATGAATAGAAAATATACTAAAGCAGAATACTTGGAAAAGATAAATAAATTAAAGAATGCTAGACCTGAAATGAATTTAACTACTGATGTTATAGTTGGTTTTCCTACTGAAACTGAAGAAGAGTTCTTAGAATGTGTAGAATACTGTAAGACAGTTGGATTTAGTAAAATACATGTATTCCCTTATTCAAGAAGAGAAGGTACTAAAGCAGCGTCTATGGATGGTCATCTACCAAATAATATAAAGAAAGAAAGAGCTAGAAGATTAATAGAAATAGATAATGATTTACAACTTGAATACAATAAGAAGTTTATTGGTAAAAGAGTAAGTGTATTAGTAGAAGAAATAGTAGATGGTAAATCTATTGGGCATACACAAAATTTCTTGAAAGTAGAAATAAATGAAGTATTACAACCTAATACAGTAGTTGATGTAATAGTTAAAGAAGCTTATATAGATAAGGTTGTGGGTGAAAAAGAAGAATGTTAAGTTCTTCTTTTGTTTTGTTGAAATAGTAAGTAAATTATTATATAATTTTTATAGTAATATACTAGAGGTGAATAATATGAGAGATGACTATATTGATATACCTTTTGCAAGACCTTATAGATTAACAGATAATGCTTTAGATAGAATAAGAGTATCTTTAGCTAAAACTATTAATTGTCGTGTAGAAGAAATAAATGTACAGTATGATAATAGTAAAGGTTATTACTTTTATGGACCATATGATATTTGTGTAGCTGATTTATTATTTGAAGGTTCTGAATATCGTGGAGTGTCTATTTATGGTGGTATAGTTGCTGATTTAAAAGTTCAACTAGAAGAAGAAAGAAGAAGAACTGCTGAAGAAGCACGTAAAAGATTGAGACAAGAACAAAGGGAAGCTAAGGAAAGAGAAAGACAAGAACAAAGAGCAAGAAAAAGAAAATATGTATTACAAAAGTTTGTTGTTCCTGCAGTAGCAATAACTGCTGGTGGTATTGTTGTATTAACTGGTATTGGTGCTATACATAATGCTATTACTAAAGAACCAACTCAAATTGTTCAACAACAAGATTTAAATACTGTAGCTAATGCAAACGATTTAATTCTGTTTACTTGGGCTAATCATGCTATGACTGAACTATCTCAAATTGCTGCTGAATCGCAATATGATCAGATAGGTTCAATGGCTGAAACTATTAGAGTAGATTATTTTACTCCTATTATGAGTTCTTATTATAGTTATATTGAAGAAGGTATGTTAGATTTACCTATTGAATTAACTGGAGAAGCTATTAAGACAAGTCATAATTCATTTAGAAATAATGCTTATTTGTTTGATGAAGAATTACAAGATAGAGGATTTGGTAAATGTTCATTTAAGAATTCACCATTTGCTAATGCTATAGTAGTTGATGCTTATGGACAAATAGTTAGTGGAAGTGAATCTGGTTTATTTGGTGAAGTTTATGATACTAAAGGTGAATTAATTACTTTAGAGAGTGAAATGGGTTATATTATATATATAAGAGCTGAAGATGTATTAGGTAATGATTATGGTACAAGTAATTATCCTGAAGATGCTATTATGTATAAAGGTGTAGCTTATGTTAATAGTAGTCATTTAAATGATTATGATGCACCAAATTTAGGAAGTAAATAAGAGTAAGAAATTACTCTTTTTTTATGTAAAGAAATAAATTTATAGTTTTGACTATAGTAGTTAGTTATAGTATATTTATAATAGGAGAGTGGTATTATGAGTAATACAGCTTTAATAGATAGAAGAATAGCTAATGAAATGAATGAATGGAGTCGTGCAGAATACTCTTATATTGTTACTCATTTAGCTAAATTGTGTACTTGTAATAGTAAATATATCTCTTGTATACAAATATATCCTGGAGATAGACCTGGGTATGATTGTGGCTTTGTATTCTTTGGACCTAGAATAAATGGTAAAGATACAATGTTAGGTGAAATAAGATGGGATAGGAGAGGACGTTGTACTGACTTTATTCCATATGAAGATACAATATTAGAAGTTAGAAATTATATAGCTAGAAGAAGGGCTGAAAGAGCTAGACAAAAGAGTGTTAATAGATCTTTAGAACAAGCTCAAGAAAGAGAAGTATCTTTAGGTAAAGAATTAGTAGGATTCATTAAAACTCATGTAAAAGAAATAGCTGCTACTGCATGTTTAATTGCAGCTTTAGCTAGTAGTTATGTAGCTATGGGTAATGCATTAAATCCTGATTATATAAATGATTCATATAATGCTGGATATCAAGCAGTAAGTTATGAAACACATAGAACACAAGATAATCAAGGTTATTGGTATGATTACCATGATATAGCAGGTAGATATGATGAGGTATATGACTTTGATTCTTGGGTATATGGAACATATAAAAATGTAGGATGGAATCAACAAAGTAAACTAGATTGTATGGATGAAGTATTTGATGCTTTAGAAGATAGAGGAATAACAGAATATGATTCATTCTTAGAATACTGTGATGCTAAAGGTGCTTGTAAAGAAAAAGATGGTAGATTAGTAGTAGATACTAAAGAATTTAGAGAAGTTACTGAAGACTAT
The DNA here is from genome assembly GCA_015059245.1 of Bacillota bacterium. The sequence continues at coordinate 7,790 of SVAU01000023.1, read as the reverse complement.
ATGAGACAACTTAATGAAGGTACAGTAGAAAAAGAAGATGGAAAGAAATCTGGTTTTAGAATATAGGTGATAATGTGATAGAAGCTAAAAGTGTTAAATTAGAAGATGGAATTGAATACATGGTAATAGATGAAATAGATAATGCTACTACTACATATTATTATCTTGCTAATATAGATGATGAAGAAGATTTCTGTGTAAGAAAGATAGAAAAAGAGAAAGATGACCAATTATTAGTTGGATTAGATAGTGATTCTGAATTTGATAGAGCTATGCTAATGTTTATGAAAAAAAATAAAGGTTATTTTGGATAAGAGAGGCGAAAAAACATTCGCCTTTTTATTTTGTTTATGATAAAATTTATAAAGGTGATACATCATGGAATACATAAGAGGAAAATTTAAACAAATGATATTTGAATCTGACAATGGATATAAAGTAGGATTGTTTAGAGTAAAAGAAGCTTCAGGTGAAATGGAAGAGTATATTAATAAGACTATTACTTTTACAGGTTATTTTGCTGATGTTGATGCTGAAGCTTATTATAAATTAACTGGTAATTATGTATTTAATGAAAGATATGGTAGTCAATTCCAAGTATCAAGTTATGAAAGAGAAGAACCTAAAGGTAAAGATGCTGTTGTAGAATTTTTATCTAGTTCTTTAGTAAAAGGTTGTGGAGAAAAGACTGCTATAGCTATAGTGGATACTTTAGGAGAAGAAGCTTTAACTTTAATAAAAGAGACCCCTGATAATTTATTATTAGTTCCTGGTATAAGTGAAGTAAAAGCTAAGAGAATATATAATTCTATTGTTAAATATCAAAGTACTGATGAAATAATAGTTAACTTAAAGAAGTTAGGTTTTACTATTAATGAGTCTTTAGCTATTTTAAATAAATGGGGAGAAAGCAGTTTAGAGATAGTTAATAATGATATATATAAACTTATTGATATAATAGATTTTACTAAGTTAGATAAAGTATTCTTAAGTATGAAAGATGCAGAAGCAGAAGAAAGAATACTAGCTTGTTTAATAGAAACTTTTAAAAGAGTTGGATTTAAGAATGGTGATACTTACTTAGACAAGGAAGAAATATTTAGTACTATAAGAAATGAATTTAAGATATTTATTGAAGAAGATGAACTAGATGAATATTTAGATAAACTAAAGAAGAGCAAAGATATAGTAGTAAAGAAAAAGAAATACTTCTTAAAAGAGTATTATGATTATGAAGAAGAAATAGCTGATTCACTTGAAATGATTAGTAGACATAGTAAGACTAGAGTTACTAATTTTGATGACTTAATAGCAGCAGTACAACTTGAATATGATGTTAAATATAATACTGATCAAAAGAAAGCTATTAAGAATGCTTTAACTAATAGAATAAGTATTATTACTGGTGGACCTGGTACAGGTAAAACAACTATTATAAATAGTATAGTTAAGTTATATGTTAGAATTCATAATCTAAATTATAAAGAAGTTATAAATGATATAGCATTACTTGCTCCGACTGGTAGAGCAGCTAAGAAGATGAGTGATTCTACTGGATTACCAGCTATGACTATTCATAGATATTTAAAATGGAATAAAGAAAAGAATGAGTTCCAAATAAATGAGTATAATAAGAATTATCATAAACTTATTATAGTAGATGAAACTAGTATGATAGATACTTATCTTTTTGCATCTTTACTTAAAGGTATAGGTCATAATATTACATTAGTTTTAGTAGGTGATAGTAATCAATTACCTAGTGTAGGACCTGGTTTAATACTTAATGACTTAATAGATAGTGATATGTTTACTCATACTACATTAGAACAAATTTATAGACAAAGTGATAACTCTTATATACCAATACTTGCTAAAGAGATTAAAGAACATGATTTAAGTAGTGAGTTTACTAAGCAGACTGATGACTATAATTTCTTACATGCTAGTGGTTTAACTATTAAAGAAATGATAAGAAAGATATGTGTTATGAGTAAAGAGAAAGGTTTAACTGAAGAAGAAATACAAGTACTTGCTCCAATGTATAGAGGAGAAAATGGTATAGATAATTTAAATGTATTACTTCAAGATATATTTAATCCTAAGAGTAAAGATAGAAAAGAAACTAAAGTAGGAGATATTACTTATAGAGTAGGAGATAAAGTATTACAGTTAGTAAATGATCCAGATAATAACATATTTAATGGTGATATTGGATATATTAGTAGTATAGGTACTATAATGGGTAGTAAGAATAAAGATGTATTTACTATTAATTTTGATGGTAATGAAATACAATATACTAGAGAAGATTTAATAAATATAAAGCATGCTTATGCTATTACAATACATAAGAGTCAAGGATCAGAGTTTGCTCATGTAATAATGCCAGTTAGTAAAGCTTATTATAAGATGCTTTATAATAAACTTATATATACAGGTGTATCTAGAGCTAAGAAGAGTCTTATCATAATAGGTGAAGAAGAAAGTTTAGTAATGGCAGTTAATAATGATTACTCTAATAATAGAAAAACTAATTTAAAAGAACAAATTGTGAATAAATTTACTCCAGATGAAGCATAATACCTAGTAGAGGTGATAAATATGCAAAAATTAAAAATGAGTAAGAAAGATATGATGATACTTGCTGGTGCTAGTTTAATTTCTATGGCAGCAGGTGTTGTTGTAGGTATGATGAAAGAAAAAATGATGAAAGATACTTATTGTATTATAGATGAAATGTAGGACCTTATTTGGTCCTTTTTTGTTTAGGTGATATATGAGAAATGATAAATTAAAAGAATTAGTATTAATACTTATCGCTATTATATTAGTAGTATTTTTGATTAAGTATTTAAATATATTTAAGTATTTAAGTATCTTGTTTACTGTACTTGTTCCAGTATTTATAGGTTTTATATATGCTTGGATATTTAATCCTTTAATAAATAGATTAAGTAAAAAGATTAATAGGAATATAGTATGTATAATGTTATTCTTAGTATTTGTATTTTTATTTTCATTGTTTATTTATTACTTAGTACCAATGTTTTATAGAGAGATTATGGAATTTATTGAGTTGTTACCTAGTGTACTTAGTAAGATAGAGGTAAAGGTAGAAACTATTGGTCTTAGAGATATGTTAGATAAGTTAATTGTGTTTGTTGTAGATAGTTTACCTGATTATTTTATTTCGTTTGTAAAAGGAACATTTAAGTATGTAGGTGTTATTGTTATAGGTTTAATACTTGGTTTATATATGTCATTTGATTATGAAAGAATAGTAAGTGGTGTTTACAAGATTGTACCTAAGAAATATAAGTGTGTAGTTATTAATTTAAGCCAAGATGTAAGTAGTACTGTAAGAAAGTGTGTTAATGGAACTTTGCTTGTAGCATTGTTTGTATTTTTACTTGATAGTATTTGTTTTATGGTAATTAAGTTAGATAGTGCTATATTACTTGGTATGATATGTGGTATTACAGATTTAATACCTTATGTAGGTCCTTATATAGGAGGGGCGATTGCTGTATTAGTTGGTTTTACTGAAAGTAAGAGATTAGGTATTTTATGCTTAATTATATGTTTAGTAGTACAAGTAATAGAGAGTTATGTATTACAACCAGTAGTAATGAGTAAAAGTATTAAGATAAGTCCGATATTGATAATAGTTGGATTACTAGTATTTGGGAGATTCTTTGGAATATTTGGAATGATTATGGCAACACCAATACTTGCTATGTTAAAAGTAATAATTACACATATAGAACCGGTACTGAAGAAGTGTAGGAAGAAAAAAACTTGACATATAAATACACAAATTATATAATTGAATTCCTGCCTCAAAAAGGGAAGAAAAGAGGGGAATATATGAAAGTTAAATTTTTTGAAATGAATTTATATGATCATGTAATGACTACATTAGATAGTATGTGTGATTTAACAGAAGGAAGAGTAATGTCTCTTAATTTCTTTTTAAATAATGTAAATGCTAAAAATGTTAATACAGGTTTATTCTATGATGTATTTAATGTTCAATCTTTTATAGGATTAATGGCTTTATTAACAGATATGGATAGATTTGATGAATTACATGAATTTGGTGTTATGGTTCAAGAAGATATGGATAAAGAAGCATCAAGCATAGTACCAAGTGGTATGAAATTAGCCAAGACTCCTACTGAAAACTAGGAGTTTTTATTTGAATTTGATTTAATAAAAAAAATAATGTATAATAGCGCTACTTAAAAAAGGGGGATTTAATATGTTTGAAGAAGAATTTGGTGGATTTGGATTTGAATTTGAAGGAGAAAGTGAAGACGGTAAATTCTATTGTGACTCTGTACCTGAATTTCAAATGTTAACTAAGTTTTTACCATTAGAGGAAGTAGGTATTAGTTTTAGTGGGGAAATTAAAATAGATGATAAAACTAGTGTTATTACAGATAAACAAATAAAATTAGATAACCCTGAAGTTGCTGCTAAGACATATCAAAAAGTAATGGAAATGAGAGATTTAACAGAAGCTGAAAGAACTAATGTTAATAAGTTTAAACTTGTGTTAAAGAAACTATTTGATGTATACTTTAAGGGACAAAAGTTTAGAAGAAACTTATGTGTTTTTTGGACAATAATTTTAGGATTTGATATTGCTACTGAAAATTATTTTGGAGCATTAATGATGGCTGCTTGTATAACTTTATATACTAGTCCTATTAAATTTATTAAAGAAGTAAGAAAAATATTTAGTAAGAAAAAAAGAGAAGAACTTAGTGAAGAATTATCTAAAGTTAATATGTTAGGTTATGTTAATTCAGTACCTGATGATGAAGGAGTTCAACTATACTTTAAACCAAAAGCACCTAATATGTAGAAGAAGTGTTTAAATGAAAACCAAATTAACTGAAAAAGAAATAAAAGATAGAACTGAATCAAAGAGTTATAGAACTTATGATGATTTATATCAATTTGATAATATAACAAAACAATACCAAGTAGATGAAAGTGGTATTTGTTTTTTTGATAAAGATAAAAATGTAGTTAGTATGTATAAGATTGATTTAGTAGAAGACACTAATACTACAATGAAAAAAGTAATTGCTGTATGTGACCTTGGTGAAGAAGAAATAAAGAAGATGGATAAAGTAAGACATATTATAAAAGGATTCTTAGAAATATGTTTTAGAAAGAAAATATCTGTATTCTTATTATCTATGGCATTTATTTATATGAATATAATGGGTATTAAAGAGAAATTCTATCTAATGAATTTAATGTATACTTGGGGGTTCTTTATGATAACTGATACTAGTAAAGCTATTAGATTTATTAAAGAAACATTAGAAGAATATAAATTAAGAGAAGAAGCATTAGTAGATAAAGAATTTATGGAATTTTATAATACAGCAGTAGATGATGATATGGAAGATATGAAACTTTATTTAATATTAAGTAATACAAACGAAAAAAGACTGTAGTTAGAGTCTTTTTTTTATAAAATTTGATATTTAATGTCTTTTCGTATATAATAGCAAACATAAAAAAGAGGGATTAATATGAGTAATAAAAGAATTAATTTAAAAGCTTCTAGCGAAGTTGCGACAGTATATGCTAAACATACTAAAACTTTTTTAGATATAGCTAAAAAGTATGATTATTCAGAATGTGGTGTTGTATTGAGAAATAGTGATGATTTAGAACATTTTGTTCAATTAGATTCACCTGAGACTGCTGTTCATTGTTATAAAAAAGTTATTGAGATGATTGATTTAAATGAAATAGAAAGAATAAAAATGCAAAGAGGATTACTTCAAAAAATTAAAAGTGATGTATTAAAACTACAACCAGGTTTTTATGCTACTGCTACTGCATTTTGGTTATTATTTGGAGAAAAAGATGCTAAGTATGCTACATATTTAATATCTCTAGTACTACTAGGGTCTATTGATTTTGGAGAAGCATTTAAATTAATGAAAGGTTATTTGGCTAAGCCAGAAAAACGTGCAGTTCTAGAAACTGATTTGTGTGAATTTGGAGTTAGTGAATATGTAAGTCAATGTGAATCTAGAGAAGCTGCATCATTATATTTAAAAATAGAAGATGGCTTTAAAAGTAAAAAATAATTAATTAACTTTACAAATTTGTAAACATAATATATAATCTATTTATCAGTTTTGTTATTAATCTGTGATGGAGACAAAGTAATTTGGAATCTATATAGAGACTTAGTGGTTGGTGGAAACTAAGAAGATGAAAAATGAAATAGCTACCTCTGGAGATTAACCGGTTTAAAACCGTTATATTAATTAAGTAAAATAAAGGATGGTACCGCATTATTTGCTCCTTGGCAAGTAATGTGGTTTTTTATTTAGGAGATGAAATATGAAAGTAATTTTAATAGCTGGAAAAGCTGGTTGTGGTAAAGATGAAGTAGCTAAATTAATTAAAAGTAAATTAGATAATACTATAATTACTGGATTAAGTAAGTATATAAAACTATTTGCTTTAGAACTAACTAATTGGGATGGTAATGATAATAATAAACCTAGAGAGTTTTTACAAACTATGGGTGATAAATTACGAGCCTGTCGTAAAGATTATTTAACAAAACGATTATATGAAGATATAGAAATATATAAAAGAGAAGGAATATCTAATGTAATAATAAGTGATGTGAGACTTATAGATGAGATAGAATACTTTAAGAGTAAAGAAGAGTTAGAAGTAATTACTATTAGAGTTAATTGCGATAATAGTAAGAGATGTTTAACTAATCAAGAAAAGAATCATATTACTGAGATAGAATTAGATAACTATAATGAATTTGATTACATTATAGATAATAAATTTAATGAAGAATTAGAAATACTAATAAATAATATTTTGGAAGGAATGAAGTAAAATGAATTTAAAAGATTTATATATTAATTTTTTTGTAAGTAAAGATCATAAACAAATACCAAGTGCTCCTGTAGTACCTGAAAATGATCCATCAGTATTATTTAATACTGCTGGTATGATGCCATTAATACCATATTTAATGGGGCAAAAACATCCATATGGAACTAGATTATGTGATTATCAAAAATGTATAAGAACTAATGATTTAGATTCTGTAGGAGATGTTACTCACCATACATTCTTTGAAATGTTAGGTAACTGGAGTTTAGGAGATTATTTTAAACAAGAAAGTATTGAATGGAGTTTTGAATTTTTAACTAAACATTTAAATATACCTGTAGAAAGATTAGCTGTTACAGTATTTGCTGGTAATGATTTAATACCGTTTGATCAAGAGAGTCATGATAAATGGATTAGTTTAGGAATACCTGAAGAAAGAATTGCTAGAACTGTAGAAGATAACTTCTGGATAGCTGGAGAAACTGGACCATGTGGACCTGATACAGAAATCTTCTATTTTAGAAGTACTGATGAAATACCAACTGAGTTTGATCCTGAAGATGATAGATGGGTTGAAATTTGGAATAATGTATTTATGCAATTTAATAAAGATAAAGATGGTAATATAACTGAATTACCTAGTAAGAATGTAGATACTGGTATGGGTGTTGAAAGAACTACTGCAATATTAGAAGGTGTTAATGATAATTATGAATCTTCTATATGGAAAGATGTTATTGAACTTATATCAGAAATATCTGGTGTACCTTATGAAGAAAATAAGAAGAGTATGAGAATTATAGCTGATCATATTAGAACTGCTGTATTTGTATCTGCTGATCCTGCTGGTATTAAACCAAGTAATACTGATCAAGGTTATATCTTAAGAA
>SVAU01000022.1 GCA_015059245.1 Bacillota bacterium | reverse complement strand
TTTTCTTCTTTTGACCAATTTCTATTTTTTTCTTTTCGTATTCTTGGCATTATTATCATCTCCTTTAAATTATTGTAACAAAAAAAGTAAACAGTTTTTATCTGTCTACTTTTATCTTACAACTTCAGATTTGTTCTTCAGTTTTTATTTTTCTTCTTCAAGGTATTCCCACTCTATTTCGTATTGAATTCCTTTTTGATTGCCTATCATTTCAATTTGATTTTGTATGCACTCTTTAGCTTTGTTTTCTGCAGTTTGAAGAAGTGTTTTGTTTGCATCGAATACTTTTGCCATAATATAAACTCCTATACTTCTTTTATATTTTTTCGATTACTTTTGTTTTTATTTCCATAAATTCTTCTTTTGTTATAATTCCTTCGTCTAACAGTTCTTTTGCTTCTTTAATCTTAGAAAGGTTATCATTTGTTGCGATGTTTTCTTCAATTATTTTCGCTTCTTTGATTTCTTTTTCTTCTTCAAATTCTCCTTTAAAGAACCAATCATAAGATCTTTTACCTATTGTTTTTGTTTCGAAGAAATCTATTCCGCCACCGATTATTGCTCCAACTCCTGGTACCATCTTGCCTAAATTTATAACTCCTTTTGAACCAAATTTAGTTACAAATCTAAATCCTACTGCTTGATTAATTTTTGTTAGTATTTTGCCCGGGATTTTTTTGATTGCTCCAGTAGCCATTTTTACTCCGATTTTTATGCCTGCTTGTTTTACTAACTCTCCTACCGATACCCCTGCTAAACATGCATATATAAGTGTTTGCACTTCATCTGATTCTACATCATATCCCGCCATATATGCTGTACATGCAATCATTCTTAGTTGTACATACAAAACACTACTTAAATTTGCTGGGATTGTTATCGGTAATGTTATAAAACCACCAAATCCTGTTAAAAATCCTGATGTAGTACACTTCATTATTTGTGCCTTTATCATCTTTTGAGCGGCTTCTTCTGGTTTGTTAGTTTTGGATAGATAATCGTTTGCAAAATTTTCAACTGGAGGGCTTATCGTTCCTAATCCGTTAAGGACATTTCCATATACGCCATCTAAGATTTTCATCATATCTTCTTGAGTAATCAGTTGATTTGTTTCTTCTTTTTTTGTTTTAATTTTATTCTTTGTTGTATCTACTAAACTCTTTGTTTTATTCGTTATATTCGATGTTATCTTCATAGTACTTTCTAAAACATTGCTTAAGTTTAGTTTTTGTTTTTCTTTTGACATATATACTCCTTTTCTGTACGAGAAAACTATTCTCTTTATAGAGGATGTTTTTTTCGCGAACTCACACTTATTCACTTGGGTTTATTATACTTCAATATTTATGAAAATTATAGTGTTTTATTAATACAATAAATAAAAAACTACTGAGTTATTCAGTAGTTTTAGATGCTTTTTGGAGTTCTCTTTCTTGTTTAGAATAGATACAACCGCAGTAGTCTTGTCTATATAAGTTATATTCTTTTGCAAGGGAGATACTATGTTTGTATCCTTCTTTTTTCTTGAAGTCAGAGTATAGGTATTTTATGTTGTATATCTTGCTTAGGTGTTCTCCTATACTATTTAGTTTGTTACTGTCTTTTAACGGACTTACTGTAAGTGTTGTAGCGAAGTAATCGAATTTGTTTTCACTTGCTAGTTGAGCGGTTTTGTCGAGACGAAGGTAGTAGCACTTGCTACAGCGTGCTCCTCCTTCTGGTTCTTTCTCTAAACCGCGAATAGTGTCATGAAAACGATTGTTTTCATGGTCACAGTCCATTATAGTTAGTTTATTTTTATTTGGGTATTCTTTTATGAAACGTATTTCTTCTTCTTTTCTTTTTAAATACTCTTCGTATGGTTCGATATTAGGATTGTAATACAATATAGTTATATCGAAGTAGTTAGTTAATAGATTTATTACATGAGAAGAACAAGGAGCGCAGCAGCTATGCAAAAGAACAGAAGGAGTTTTACCTTCTGTTTTAATTTGTTCTAGTATTGATTCCATAAGTTTGTTGTAATTCATACTTACACCTACTCTTTTTTATTAGTTTCTTCCTTTTTAGCAGCTTCTGCTTCTTCTTTCTTTAGAGATTCTAAAGTTTTTGAATAGATACCGTCACCTTCATTTAATATTGTATCTAAGTAAACTATTCTTTTTACTTTATTCATTTCTAATGATGTATAGATAGTATTATATTTATTTAAGTTTTTAATATTAACTGTATCTATTTTTACTATGTTTCCATCATTCATATATAACGTAAATAAGTTGTTATCTATAGTTTGACCTGCTTCTGATTTATATGGTGTATATTCCATTTCACCTATCATTTTTACTATGTCATAATCTATTTTATTTAGACCTACTACTAGATCATCAAATACTGTATCTGGAGTAAAGTTTACTAATGAAGGCACTCCTACATAACTTATATCATCTTCAATAGATTTATTATTAGCTGTTATATACTTATTATTGTATTTATAGAAGAATAATAGTTTTGTTTCTTCTATTTCGATAGTTAATTTACCGAATATGTTTCTTTTTATATTAACATGATCTACTAATGGTAATGTTTTTAGTTTTTCTTCTAGTTTTTTAGGTTTAAGAGATATCATTTTTGGATAGTCTTTTATACCTAATGTTTCTATTATAGTTACATCTTTTATGTTGTTATTACCTGTTATGTAGATATTCTTAACTTTTAGATCTTTTATGTAATTGATTGAGAAAGCAACAAGACATACGAATAGTATTAGTTTTAATAGTACTTTTACTCTTAGTTTTTTCTTCTTTTTTTGTTGCTTTTTAACCATAGTGATTACTCCCAATCTATAAATTCTTGTTCTATTATTAAGTCGATATTAGTTTTTTCTAATACTGTATCATGTACATATTTTATTAATTTATAAACGTCTTCCCCTGTGGCATTGCCAATATTAACAATGAAGTTAGCGTGTTTTTCTGATACTTGAGCTCCACCTATTGTATATCCTTTTAATTGGCAGAATTCTATTAGTCTTCCGGCATAGTCTCCTTCTGGATTTCTAAATACTGAACCTGCTGATGGATATTCTAGTGGTTGAGTAGCTATTCTTCTTTGTTTTCTATCTTCGATTATTGCTAGAGAGTTTTCTTTATCTCCTTCTTTTAGGAAGAATTTAGCTCCTAGAATAATTAGATTTTTTTGTTCTTTGAACATACTGTGTCTATAGCTATATGTAATATCTTCGTGTTCTATTACTCTTACATCGTAGTTTTCATCCATTACTGTAACTGATTCTACATAATCTAGTATACATGAGTTATAAGCTCCTGCATTACCATAGATAGAACCACCTATTGTACCAGGAATACTTATAGCAAATTCTAAACCAGTTAGTTCTTGATCTATTGATTGTTGTGCTAATTTAGGTAGCATTGCTCCTGCTTCTGCATATGCCATATGCATTTTAGGATTAACTTCTATACCATTTAGTTTATCTAATTTAATGATTGCTCCATCATATTCTTTATCATTTAATACTATATTAGATCCATTACCTAATACTATGAATTTTTCGTTATTTTCTTTTAATACTTTAATAACATTAGCTAAGTCTGTTATAGAATTTGGAGATACTAAATACTTAGTTGTTCCTTCTATACGATATGTATTGTATTTTTTTAGACTAACATGTTCTTCTACTGTTGCATATTCTTCTAATAGTCTTTTCATTTTATCAAATCCTTTAATTTATTATATATTAAGTCACTGCTATTATTCATACTCATCTTTTTTAAGTTTTCTTTCATTTGATTGTATTTCTCAGTGTTGTTTAATACCTCATTAATCATACTAATTAGACGAACTGATGTCAAATCTTTTTCTTCGATAACTTCGCCACCTCCGTTATTTTTTATCTCCATAGCATTATAGTATTGATGATTATTTGCTACATATGGAGATGGTATAAAGATAGCTGGTAAGTTTAGTGATAGTATTTCACTCATTGTAGAAGCTCCTGCTCTTGTTATTATAAGATCAGTGTTTTTAAGTAATGATGGTAGTCCATCTACGTATGGTACTACTTTTACGTTATCATTAAACTTTTTATCTTTTATGAAATCTTCGTATAGAGCTTTACCTGTTATATATAATACTTCGTAGTCTTCTTTACCTGCTAATTCTAAATATTCAGTCATCTTATCATTTACCGTAGCGGATCCTAAAGATCCTGCCACTATTACTACTAATTTCTTATCTTTAGATAGACCTAGTGTTGCTTTAGACATTGGTCTTGCGTTAAGAGCTGATTCTCCACAAGGATTTCCTGAATAGAATACTTCTCCTTTAGCTTTACTAAATTGTTTAATAGTATCTTCAAATGATACTCCTATTAGGTCTGCTTTCTTTTGTAACATAAGATTAGATTTACCTGCTATACTGTTTTGTTCATGAATAAATGTTTTTATTCCTAACTTATTAGCAGCCCATATTACTGGATATGTTACATATCCTCCTATACCTAGAACTATATCTGGTTTAAATTCTTTCATTAATTCTAAACATCTTTTTTTAGCTTTAGATATTAAGAATACATTTTTTATATCTAGTAATATATCTCTTTTAGAAAAACCATATATTTCTATAGATTCATATCTAATACCACGTGCTGGAATTATATCTTTTTCCATACGATTGTGTGTTCCGATATATAGTACTTCTAAGTTTTTTTCTTTTTCTATTATTTTATTAATTATAGCTAAGGCTGGATATATATGACCTCCAGTTCCTCCTGCTGATACGATAATTTTCATTGATATCACCTATTACAATTATACTATACTATTTTATTTTTTTGACTAATAAAAGATATGTTTATGTAAAGATAAAAATAATGTTAAAAAATGTCATTTTATGCTTCTTTGACATATCTAAATATGATATAATAATTAAGATAATAGTAAAGTAAAAGAATAATAAGGAACGTGATAAAATGAGAGTCTTACTACTAGATAATGAAAAGATTACTAAGATGACTTTACCAGATGAGGTTGATGGTGTTTTCTTAATGAAATATCATCCTAGTTGGGCTAATGCAGTTAAAGATGTAATGATTGAAGCTCGTGAAGGTAAATGGGTATTAAAAAGTAATGAAAGTATAAATGTTATTATAAATAATAAAATAGAACCTGAAATAACTTTAGAAGAACATATGCATCTTAAGTTATTAGTTGTAGGTAATGAAGAAATGGTTGATTTCTATTGTTTACCTACTCTAGATAGTCAATCTACTAAAGTTACTGTATGTTCTCAACAAATACTAATTGGTAATACTGCACAATGTGCAATAGTATTCCATAATGAACCTGATGGTACTGTATTTGGAGCTATACTTAATAATCAAAATAATTGGTTCTTGGTATATCCTGATAACTTTAATGGTACACCAATGTATGTTAATGATAAGATACTAAAAGGAAAAGTATTATTAAAAACTGGTGATGTTATATTCTTAAAAGGATTAAAGATGATATGGATGCATAATTTCATGCATGTATGTTCTATTCCTGGTAATGTTACAGTTAATAATTTCTTCTTACCATTGTATGCTGAAGGTAATTATGATAATGCTAATTATAAACCTGTTACTGATGAAGAACAAAGTTATAAGAAGTATAAACCTGAAGATTATTTCTTCCATAGACCTAGTTTAAAAGAATATGTAGTTGAAGAAGAAATAATGATAGATGCTCCTCCTGGTTCGCAACTTGGAGAGAATGCTGATTTTTTAACTACATTTGGTGCTAGTTTTACAATGATAGCTTCATCATTTGTATCTATAATGAACTTAATTAATAGTATTCAAAGTGGCGGAAGTAAGATAGCAATCATTTCTTCAACTGTTATGTGTGTTTCAATGTTATTTGGATCCTTATTAATACCAAGACTTGCAGCAGCATTACAAAAACGTAAACGTAAAAAGAATGAAAAAATAAGAATTCAAAAATATACTGAGTATATTAATGATTGTGACAAAAAGATTAAAGAAATAATGGCTAAACAAGCTCAAATACTTAGAGATACTAATTTAAATGTAAATGGTTGTATTAATCTACTTAATACATCTAATTATTGGAATCGAGAAATTAAAGACGAAGATTTCTTAATAGTTAGAACTGGTACTGGTAATGTAGATGCTAAGATTAAGATATCTGCTCCTGAAAAACACTTTACTTTACAAGAAGATGCGTTAATGGAAAAAGTATATTCAGTAGTTAACTCTAGTAGAACATTAGAAAACGTTCCTGTAAATTTCAATTTTATTACTAATAGAGTTTCTGCAATAATATCAAATGTATCTTATGGAGAAAAATTTATTAATTCGATAATAATGCAACTTGCTACTCTACATAGTTGTCAAGATTTAAAACTAGTATTCTTAATTAATGATGACGAAGATAATTATGATTGGGAATATGCTAAGTACCTACCACATGTATTTAGTGATGATAAACAAAAGAGATATTTTGCAAGTTCATATGATGAAATGAAAAGTATATCAGCTGATTTAGAAAATATATTTAAAGAAAGACAAGAAATTAAAAAAGCTGGTGAAGAAAAAGAAAAAGATGTAGTTGAAGATTCTGCTACATATAAAGCATTTGAACCTTATTATGTATTAATTACTAATGATATATTCTTATCTAAGTCATTACCTATTTTTGAAAAGATAATGAGTGCTAATGAAAACTATGGTTTTAGTATATTATTTACTAATGAAAGTATGAATAAACTTCCTAAGAGATGTAATTCATTTATAGCATTGGCTGAAGGTAGTGCTTGTATATTAGAAAGAGATATTAATAGTCAAATTAATTTTATACCTGAATATTTAGATGGTGTAGATATTAGAGCTGTATGTAATAGATTAAATAATATTCCTGTATTATCAGGTGATATAATGTCTTCCTTACCTACTTCTATATCTTTCCTTGAAGTATTTGGTGCTTCTAAGATAGAACAATTAAATATTATTAATAGATGGAAAGTTAATGATCCAACATTATCATTAAAAGCTCAAATTGGTGTACATGCTAGTGGAGAACAATTCTTCTTAGACTTACATGAAAAGCAACATGGTCCTCATGGATTGATAGCTGGATCTACTGGTTCTGGTAAATCAGAATTTATTATGACTTATATCTTATCACTTGCAGTTAATTACCATCCTGATGAAGTACAATTCGTACTTATCGACTACAAAGGTGGTGGACTTGCTGGTGCGTTTGAAAATAGAGAAAAAGGTACAGCTATTCCTCACTTAGCTGGTACTATTACAAACTTAGATACTGCTTCAATGAACAGAAGCTTAGTATCAATTAACTCGGAGTTAAAAAGACGTGAGCAAATGTTTATGGATGCTCGTGATGATACTGGAGAAAGTACATTAGACATTTATAAATATCAAAAATATTATAGAGCTGGTGTTCTAAAAGAACCTATGTCTCACCTATTTATTATTTCCGATGAGTTTGCTGAATTAAAAGCACAACAACCTGAATTCATGGATGAACTTATTTCAACTGCACGTGTTGGTCGTTCACTTGGTGTTCACTTAATACTAGCTACACAAAAACCTAGTGGTGTTGTTAATGATCAAATTTGGTCAAACTCTAAATTTAAAATATGTTTAAAAGTTCAAACAGCTGGTGATAGTAACGAAATGTTAAAGAAACCAGATGCTGCTTCAATTAAAGAAACTGGTAGATTCTACTTACAAGTTGGTTATGATGAATACTTCGCTATGGGTCAATCTGGTTGGGCTGGAGCTAAATATGTTCCATCTGATAAACCAGTTAAGAAAATAGATGATTCAGTATGTTTCATTAATAATATTGGTGAAACTACTAAGAGCATTACTGACTTAGTTAAGAAAGAAACTGGTGAAGATCGTGGAGATCAATTAACTAATATAGTTAAATTACTATGTGATTGGTCTAAAAATAATAATTATCAAGCTAAACAATTGTGGTTAGATCCTATTCCTGAAGAAATATTTATTGGTAATGTTACTCAAAAATATGGATTCCAACCTGAACCTTATAAGATTAATCCAGTAATTGGTGAATATGACTTCCCACAAAAACAAAAACAAGGATTACTTACTTTAGATTTGAATAAAGGTAATACATATATCTTTGGTAAGAATGGTGCTGGTAAAGAAGATTTAATTAGTACTATACTTTACTCTACTTGTGTAAGTCATACTCCTGAAGAAGTTAACTTCTATGTAGTAGATATGGGTGCTGGTACATTAAGAGCATTCTTAAGATATCCTCATGTAGGAGATGTTGTTACTATTGATGATGGAGATAAAGTAATTGATCTATTTGCTTTAGCTGAAAGAGAAATTGGTAGAAGAAAAGAATTAACAGTTGATTTTGGTGGTAGTTTTGAAACATATAACCAAATGAATCCTGATAATAAATTACCTTTAATGGTAGTTATAATTAATAACTTAGATGTATTTACTGAAAACTTCAGTAAGATATCTGATTTAATAGTTCCTCTATATAGAGATGGAGCTAAGTATGGTGTAACATTTATTATTACATGTATTGGTGTAAATACTTTAAGAGCCAAAGTAAGAGAATACTTTACTAATCATATTTCTCTTGTTTGTGCTAATAAAGATGATTACTTCTCATTATTTACTAACTATAGACGTGGTTTAGAACCTGCACAATATAAAGGTCGTGGTTTAGTAGCTATGGGTAAAGAAGTATTAGAATTCCAAAGTGCTTTAATTAATTCTAGAGCAGAAATAAATACTACTATAAAGAGTACTTGTGATGCATTAAATGAAAAATATAAAGATAGTGCATTAAAACAATTACCTTCTATACCTAAAGTAGTTAATGTAGAAAATTTCTTAGAAGAAGTTAAAGAACTTAAGAAGATTCCATTAGGATATAATGCTGAAACTAAAGAAGAATTCTACTTTGACTTTGCTAGTAGAAAAGTTAACTTAATATCATCTAATGATTTAACTCAACACTTACCTTTCTTAAATGCATTAGTTATGGAATTAAAAGTATTAAATTCTGAAAGGCTGGATGTTCAAATTATTGATGTTAGTGGTTATTTTGATATCTTAACAATTGGATTAACTTGTTATCAAAGTAATTTCAATGATACATTTGGTAGAATTATTGAACAATCTCAAAACTTAGAAAAAGAAACATTATATGTATTTACTGGTATTGGTGAATTAAAATCTAATGTTGATCCTAATAATATGCCATTCGTTAATGATTGGTTTAATGGTACTAAAGATAATGATAAGATTCATTTCATATTTATTGAATCTTATGAAAATTTAAATACACTTAAGATTGAAGATTGGTATATGAATATCGTCGATAATACTTATGGTATTTGGTTAGGTGGAGACGTTGGTTCTCAAACTGTTATTAACTTCTCTAACCTATCTAGTGATGATAGAACAGTAAATAGTCCAGAATATTGTTTCGTTGCTGAGAAAGGCAAAAGAAAGCTTATTAAGAACATTACTTGTAAGAATGAAGAAGATGGTGAAGAATAATGGAAAATAAAGTTTTAATTGAATTAATTGTTCCTGAATTAGAAGAAAAATTCGATGTATTTATTCCTATTACTAAGAGAGTTGGTAATATCATTGCTCTTCTTGCTAAGGCTATTACTGAGTTAGGTATTGATTATAATTTAACTCCTTCAATGGGTATTTATAATAGAAATACTTCTCAACAATATAATCCTAATGATTTAATTTATAATACTGATATAATGAATGGTACTGTTATTATTCTAATATCTTAATAGTAAAAAGAACTTCTTATGAAGTTCTTTTTTTATGGATTTATACAATAAAAAAAGATGTATTTGATACATCTTATTTTATTAGTAAACTTTGTTTTACTATTTTTTTGTTTTCGATTTTTGCTAATCTATTTTTAATTGCTTCACTCTTAGAGTTAAAACCATTGTTTGTTTTAGTAATCCAGTTTTGAGCTTGGTTAACTATGTTTTTTGAGTTCCTTAATGTTGTTAGACAAGATTGTATATCACCTTTTCTACCAAAGCCATATGGAACTGAAATACCTTCAGCATAATTAATTGTTTTAGTTAGCTTGGTATTTGTTTCTTCTAGACCTGTATCAATTGCTCTTTTTTTACTATCATCATATAGTATTTTCATAATACGTTCTCCTGTACAACTGATTTAAAGTCGCTAGCAGCGAATTGTAATTCGTTAGCATATTTTCTAATACCATTTATTACTTGAGTATAGTCGTTTTTATAATCTTCTTTGATTATATTAACAAAAGATTCTGCAGAATTACCCTGCCATTCTTTTGTTTCTGTTGGCACTTTTTGCATTCTAGTAACATAGTTTGTAAGAAGTTGATCTAGTTTTGCAGCATATTCTTTTATTTGTAGACAATCGTCTTCTAGTTTGTCTGTATCGATGTATACTCTACTCATTACAATCCTCCTAGTTAGATTCTCTCATATTGTTTTGCTTCAGCCTTAGCTTTTTCTTCTTCGGCTTTCTTTTCAGCTTCTTTTTCTTCTCTTTGTTCTGCTGCTCTAATTTGACTACTTAAACTATCAATTTTACTGTTAATAGCGGGCAATGTATTGTTAATCAGTAAATCGTAACTTTCTTTTAATTTCTTTATATCTTTTGAAATCACACCTAAGTCTCCAGCTTCGCTGTTTACTTGGTATGTTTCAGATATTTTTCCATGAACACTATAGTATTGATTATAGCTTTCTAATAGTTTTGTGGCCAATGTATTAGTTTGTTCTCTAAATACATAGTACCTTGATCTTTCATTTCTTAATTGTTGTGATGAAGGATCCATTTACTAGTTAGATTCACCAGCACTATATGTCCATCCTGATTTAGATGAGTTTAAATCATTACTTTTTGAGTTAACAGATGTGTTAACATTTTGAGCTTTAGCTTCCATAGCTTGTTTAATTTTGCTTAGGTCGTCTTTGAAACCTTTCATGTTAGTGATTAAAGCTTCACAAGAACCTTTAACAGCTACTACGAAATCTTCGATAGCTTTGTTCATTTGGTTACCGAATGCTTCTCTAGCATCAGCTTTGTTAAGTGGTGCTAAAGCTTGTTGGATTCCATTAACATAGTTATCAATAGCAGTTTGCATTCCAGCAACTTTATTGATTTCTAAACCTGTTACACCATCGAATCCTGTACTTCTTAATTTATCGAATGCTGATGCTACTAAAGAATCGATATCTTCATCAGCTTGGCTATTAATGCCATTATAAATGTCATTTGCTTTTCCTAAGTTAGTACTTAATGTTGTATTAGCACTTAATTGAGCCTTAGATACTTCGCTTAATGTTGTATTACTCATAATTCTCTATTCCTTTCCCTACTATTGTTTTTCTACCATATTGATGTCTTGGTCTACCATTGCATCAGTAATAGCAGCAATTTGTTTAACTAATGCTGCGAATGCTTTAGCTAAAGATTTTTCTAGAGCTAAAACTGCTTTAGCAAAGTTACTCTTAAAGTTAGATAGAGCAACACCTTCCCAACCATCTTCAAATACATTGAATAATGCTTTTGTGTCTTTTGCTGCTTTAATAGCTGCTTTAATAGCAGTACCACAGATATCTCTTACATAATCTCTTGCAGCACCTGTGTTAACACCGATAAATCCGTCAGCAGTAGAGTTAACTTTTCCTTCTCCACGTGCCATTCCGCCGAAAATTAACATGTTTTTGTTCCTTCTTTCCTATTGATTTTTTATTAATTCGTCTACGTTTGCAGTAGCTTGTTTAAGATTAACGATAGCATCTTGAACGCCTTCGACTCTCTTAGATTTAGCTTTCTTCAAACTATAGGCATAATTTTCTATGTTTTGAATAACAATTGGAAAATCAGCACTAAAATCATTGAATCTTCTACGCATTTCATCAGCAGCTTCACATTGATAATGCTCTTTTGTGCTATTCATGATGTCTATGATTTTATTTAGATAATCATTTGCAATCATTGCCATTTGCATAGTGTCCATTGCTAATGTATCTATACCCGCTTCATTCATACCAATTGTTTTAGATGCATTCTTTATGACTCCTGCTTTTGTAATGTCTTGTAGATCAACGTTAAAGTCCATATTTCCCTCTCCTCACTCTACATAGATTGTCATGTATCTCCCTATACTATTGACATATCTATTATATAATATTTTGCAATAGTAAATCAATGGTTAAGGGTGCTTTTTTACTCTTTTTATATATTTTAGGTAATAAAAAAATAAGATGTTAGACATCTTATTTAGTCATTACTTTATCTATGTAATCTATGTTTCTTATATTATAAGTTAAACTATTTATATTAGTTGTTAATACAGTACCAATATAATCTCTTTCATTTTGGTTTAACCATAAGAATTGGCAATTTCTTTGGTAGCCTTCATCTGTTTTAATAATTAATGCGTATTCATTAAATTTAGTTTCTATTTCTTCGAATGTCATTCCGCTATCTTCTGCTATCATTTGGAAGAATTTGTTTTGTGTTTCGATATAGAATTTTAATGATTCGTCGTTATATTCTACTCTTTGGGCATCATCATATACGATATGAAGATTTAATGCTGCTTCGAAAGTATTTATTAAATAGAATGCATCTTGTAATGTAACACTACCATTATGTGCTCTTTCTGCTAAGTTTTTGTAGAAGTATTTTGTCATTGTTTGAGCAATACTTTCTTTCATAATCTTTTTAACTGTTGTTTCTTTACCTTGGATACTTCCATTAGCTTTTTCATATACAGTTACAAAGTCTTCTCTTTCTGTTTGGATATAACAGATTGAATATAACATATGAGCTATTTCTCTTTTTTCTTCATCTGTCTTTGCTCCAAATACTTCATATATCTTGTTTGGATCTGTAGACATTTGACTTGTTGCGATACTATTTTCATCATAGTTAGGTCTTATTAAAGTTATTAAATCTAATGTATGTAGGTAACCTACCATATTTTTATATACTAATGGTGATTTAGCGTCGTATTCATTCATACTCATTTGTTCTGCTGCAGCTTCGTATAACCATTGGAAATGTAATGAATTGGCTTCTCCTGTATTATCAAAGTTTTCTACATATTGAGAACCACCTATTTGAGTTATGCCTTTTACTTTATGATCTGGACACATTCTTTGGAATAAGTGTGCTACTTCGTGAGCAATTGTTCTTTCCATAGTGTTAGAACCTTTTAATTGTCCAATCATTTCTGTATCTAGCATTACTACTGCTTCATCAGTAACTCTTGCGTTATAGATTTGATTTAAATCGTTTACACTAAAATCTGTACTATCTATTCCTACTGCTGTTACATCATTTAACATACAATAGATTCTTGTTATGTCATCTTTAGATAAGTCTTGATAGTTATCTGTTACCATATTTACTAATATTTGTGCTATTAGTCTAGTATAGTCGCTACTTAAACTATAATAACCTGGATGAGTTCTTAAATACTCATTAGAATTAGATATTATCTTATTATATACTTCATCTACTGTAGGTATTTTATTTATACTAGTTATTAAATCTGTATGTTGATGTTTTTGGTTAGATATAGTACTTTGATATGGTTTTATATTATTATATACATTATCTATGTTATATAGATTAGCATATACATATGTTACATCTTTACTATCTACCCAACGAACAAATTCATTATAGTTATTACCACTTAGTTTAATAGTTATTGGGTTGAAGTTACCTACTTCTAGTCTTCTATCTGCATTATTAGTGTATGCTGACATACCCATACCAAAGTTATCTGTTCCTACTACTGAACTTAATGATCCTGTTGAGTATAGGAATGCATTAAAGCTAGTTCCTACTTCTTCAGTATAGTTATTATCGCTATTACCAGGTGTTGGGTATTGTGAACCGTTATCTCCTATTTCGTGGTGCGTATTGTTATTTGTTTCTTCGTTGTTATAGTTATAATCTTGGCTTATTGAATAGTCATTTCCACCAATATCTAATATATCAAATTGATTAAAAGCACATCCTGCTAGAGAGATAGTCATAGCTACTACAACTGCTCCTGTTAGGAATTGTTTTAAAATAGTTTTTAAGTCTCTTTTTTTGTTATTTTCACTCATTTTATTTGCCACCTACTATTCTTTTATTATTATATCATATATATTTTTCTAGTTCATTAGATAAATTTGCATTTTTACACCTTTGATGTTAGTATACGACCCATCAGGGGGGATTTATATGCCAAATATATCTACTTCTCCGCATTTAATGGATCAAGTAGTATTAGATTTAGAATCTAAGCTAAATGATAAGTTAAATGCTCATAGTATTGTTAATCATTTACTTCTTGTTGCAAGTAGTATGATAGCTTATTATGGAGAAAAATACAAATTTAGCGTATATGATGTAATATTAAGTACTAATTATATCATAGATGATTATAGTGATTTTAAGGTTACTCATACAATTAGGGATGTTTTAAGTAAGAATGTATATGAATATAGAAGTAATAATGTTATGAGTATTTGTAATATAGAGAAAGATACTGATATTAGTAATTTACAGGCTTATAGAGCAACATATTCATTATGTATAACAAATAGATGTGTTAGTTCTATAGATATGTTAGAAAGTCTAATAAGGGAGTTAAATAAGATATTTTTAAGTAAGAATAATACTTTTAAGTATTTAGGTAATAATGTTACTTTAAGAAATGGTATATCTTATACTAATTTAAAAGATTCTAATATAGAAGATAAGAAGACTATTAATGATGTTATATCTTATTTACAAATAGAAGATATATTAAATGTTATTAAGAAGTTAAATTATTCTAGTAATAATAAAGATTTAAATAAGTTATTAAATGACATTAAAGATTATGATATGGATAATATTGTATTAGATTGTTGTTTACCGCTAGTTAATTTATTTAGACCTTTATTTGCAATAGATTATGTTAAAGGATTACTTAATATAAATATGTATGAAGGTAATATAGATAATATAAGTAATGAGTTTGATTCTGTATTAGGAATTGGTTCTTTTGATAGAATGTCTAAGAAGTTAGATAAGTTATATGAAGATTTTTATAATGGACATTTAGGTTATAATGTATCTGAATATAATATTTCTAAGGAGTATGTTTCTATTAGAGATAATTTTATTAAGAAATATATAAATAAAAAATATGCTTAAGTTTAAGCATATTTTTTTATTCTTCTTCGTCCTCTTCTTCGTCTTCGTTACCAGTTGGTACTGGGTCAAAGATTACTCTTTGAGCTTTGTTGTTTAAGTGTTTTCTAAGAATTCTTTCTAGTTCCATTTTGATGATTGGTTTAGATAGATAATCTTCGAAACCAGCTTCTAGGTATTTATCTCTAACACCTTCTATTGAATTAGCTGTTAGAACTATTACTTTTTGGTTGAATGAAGGTATTTGTTGAAGTATATGTAATGTTTCAGTACCTGATACTTTGGGCATCATGTCGTCCATGAATATTATGTCGTATACTTTACCTTCGTTTATGAATGATACACATTCGTTACCTGATGTACATGTATCTATTTCTGCTCCGTATTCTTTGATGAAGTTTACGGCAACTTTTAAGTTTAAGTTGTTGTCATCTACTACTAGAATCTTTTTACCTGTTAGGTCTAGTACTGAGTTGTCATCTATTACTTCTTCTTCTATTTCTTCGTCAGTATCGATTTCTTCTGGTAATTGTTGTACTGCTGCTATTTCTTGATTTAGATATACTGTAAATTTAGTTCCAGCTCCTTGAGCAGTTTGTACTATTATTCTACCACCTAGTAATTCAACTAAGCTTTTTGTAATAGATAATTCTAGTCCTGATGCATCTCCACTATTTAGTGAGTCATCAAATTTAGAGTATTTATCAAATAGTTTTTCTACATTTTTTTGACTTATACCTACTCCACTATCTTCTACTGATATTACAAGTGATGTAGTATTTTCTTTATTGATACATGAGATATTTAAATCTATGTATCCTTCTTTTGTATATTCAATAGCATTATTAAGTAAGTTAGTAATGATATCTTTGATTTTACCTTTATCACCAACTAGTACTTTAGGTATATCTCTTGCTATTGTACGTTTGAATATAATTGGTTTTCCAGATATTCTTGGTTCTATGTAACGAATTATTTCTTCACATTCTTTTACTAGTGAATATTCTGTATTAATTATTTCTACTTTATTTTCTTCTAGTTTTGAAATATCTAGGATTCCATTAACTAGTTCTAGTATATTTTTAGATGCTGATACGATGTATTGAGCATTTTCTCTTGCTTCGTCTAGTGTTTCTACTTCATCTAGTGTTGCAGCAAAACCAACGATAGCATTAAGTGGTGTTCTAACTTCGTGTGATACTTTTGTTAAGAAGTCTGTTTTAGCAGCGTTAGCTCTTTCTGCTTCTGCTTTAGCTGCTTCTAGTTCAGTAACTAGTTTTGCATCTGGATTTTCTATTGTAAAGTACATTATTAATAATGTGAATGCAAATATGAATGTTTGAACATCTAATATTATTACATATTTATTTGCTAATAATGCAATGGAATAAATTATTACTAAGAAAGCAAATGGTAGTGCTTTATTATGATCTTGTTTTGTTTTAATATAAATTCTTGCAATATATACTAGGATTAATGCTAGATATGTTAATGATGTATAGAACATTATGTTATATGATAATCCTTTTGTAACAAGATTGTAGCCATTTACTGTTACTGTTAAACCTGTTATAGCTATTGCTACACCTACTAATAATCCTACTATTATAGACATAATACTTATTGTTTTCTTTGTCTTATCTGAGAAGTCTAGGATATAAACTTCGTATGTATATAATAATAGTATTATAGCTATTATTTCTATCATTTGAACTTTTTGACATATACTTAATATTGTTTGATTACCAGTAGTAATTGCTAATATGAATCCTACTATATCAGTAATACAATATAAAAGGTTTGTTTTAAGTATTAATGAGTATATTTTTGTTTCATTATTATTTGTTCCTTTTTTAGAATAGAATATTACACTTAGTAATATTGATATACATAAGGCTGCTATTGTTAGTAATATGTTTTCCATTATTATCACCTATTATAAGATTACCATTTTATGAGATTTTTATCAATAAGAAAAGTTGTTATTTTTTTATTTTTACGCAAATAAAAAAGTTGATTATTTTTTATCAACTTTTTTAGTTTATCTTATTGTTTTTTCTACTGCTTCTCTTATTTTTTGTTCACTAAATGGTTTGTTTAACATATCTACTATTTGATATGTAAATGCTCTAGATATAGCTTCTTTTGAAGAATCTCCACTTATTATTGTAACTGGCATTTTTTCTAGTAGATCACACTCTGTCATGTAATCTAGTACAGCAAATCCATCTAATTTAGGCATGTTTAGGTCTAGTAGAATTGCTTTTATTTTATTATCTTTTTCGTGCTCTTTTATTATTTCAAGAGCTTCTAGTCCGTTAGCTGCTCTTGCTATTTCGTATTTGTCTTTGAATGCTTTTTCTACGAATATTCTTACTACTTCTGAATCATCTGCTACTAGTATTATATCTTCTCCTGTAGTGTTTGATACATTAGTAGTTATTTCGTTTATTTCTACTGCTTCTACTAGTACTTCTTCAGTTACGTTATTGTCTTCATCTACTACAACTACTTCACTATCTGTGATTATTGTACCTGATGGTAATTCATCTATATTTATTTCAGCAAATGCAGATTCATGTTCTGGTTCTTGAACTTCTACTGTAGTTGGTTCTTCTTTTACTTCTGGTTCTTTATAATCAGCATATAGGTTTGCTGTACCATTTTCGTCCATTAAGTATTCATTTACGATAGTTTTAACTTTATTAGCTTCATCAGTTAGTTCTTTATAGTGTTCTCTTACGAAGTTAATATCGTTATCTTTACTAGCCATTTCATGTTCAAAGGCAATGTTTGCAAGTTTCATAAAACCAAAGTATTTACAATCGCTTTTTATTGAATGAACAAATATAGCATAGTTAGGCATATCTTGTTCTTTATAATATGCATCTAGTTGTTTTAGTTTTCCATCTATACTTTTATGGAATCCTTTTAATGTTTCGTTATATGTTTCTACGTCTCCGAATAGTTCTAAACATTTATTTAGATCTACTCCATTTTTCTTTAAATATTCAATAGTTTTCATAAGTTCACCCCATCTATTGTTTAACTATAGAAGCATATATACTTTCAACTTCTATGTTGTTTATTGGTTTAGATATAAATCCTTTAAAACCACATTTTTCTATACTATCTTTTATTTCTGATTCTAAATGTTTTGTCATTAATACTACTGGTGTATTAAATCCAGATATTGATGTTAAATCTTCCATTACTTTTTCGTAGTTTTTATCTACTATACTATCATCTAGGAAGATTATATCATATTCTTTATCTATTACGTTTTCTATTGCTTCTTTACTAGTTGTAACTCCAGTTAGGTTTGTATTAAATTGTTCTAATATTTCTTCAAGTATTTTTACTGTATATACGTTGTTATCTATTACAAGTACTTCTTTTGGTGGAGTTATTGCTACTTCTTTAAATTCTTTTTCTACTGGTTCTTCAGTAGTTAGTTCGTTTGCTAAGATAGAAGTAGTAGCCATTGAAGTATCAGTATTAATACTTTCTTGATTATCTTTCATTATGAATTCTTTGATTATTCTTTCTAATTCTGGTCTTTCGATAGGTTTAGATAGATAATCATCA
>SVAU01000021.1 GCA_015059245.1 Bacillota bacterium | reverse complement strand
AATAAAAGAAGGAGGAATTACACATGGCTATTTCAAAAGAAAGAAAAGCTGAATTAGTTAAACAATTCGGTAAAAATGAAAAAGACACTGGAGCTACAGAAGTTCAAATTGCTATTCTTACAGAAGAAATCAATAACTTAACTGAACATCTAAAAAACCACATTCATGATTTCCACTCAAAAAGAGGACTTCAAATGATGGTTGGTAAAAGACGTAGTTTACTAGATTATCTAAAGAAGACTGATGTAGTAAGTTACAGAAATACTATTGAAGCTCTAGGATTGAGAAAATAGTAAAAAAAAGTAGGCACTTATTTTTAAGTGTCTTTTTTTAGGAAAAGAGGTAGAAAATATGGCTAAAAAGGTATTCGAACTAGACTTTTTAGGAAAAACAATCACTGTTGAAACAGGCGAACTAGCTAAACAAGCAAATGGTTCCGTTTTAGTAAGATATGGAGATACAGTTATCTTAACTGCAGCAGTTATGGGACATACACCAATCACTCAAGATTTCTTCCCATTAACAGTTCTATATCAAGAAAAATTATATTCAGTAGGTAAAATACCTGGTGGATTCATTAAAAGAGAAGGACGTCCTACAGATCAAGCAACATTAACTGCAAGATTAATCGACCGTCCAATTCGTCCAATGTTTGACGAAAACTTCCGTAACGAAGTTCAAGTTATCAACACTGTATTATCAGTAGAACAAGATAACTCACCAGAAATGACTGCATTATTAGGTTCATCACTTGCACTTACAATAAGTGATATTCCATTTGATGGTCCAGTAGCAGGTGTTATTGTTGGTAAGATTGGTAAAGAATATATCATTAACCCATCAGTAGAACAACAAGAACAATCAGAAATCCATTTAACAGTAGCAGGTACAAAAGATGCTATCTGTATGGTAGAAGCTGGTGCTAAACAAGTATCTGAAAAAGATATGTTAGGTGCATTAATGTTCGGACATGAACATATTAAAATGCTATGTGAATTCCAAGAAAAAATCCGTGAAGAAATCGGAAAAGAAAAAGTTGAAGTTGAACTTGCTTCAATTGATCCAAAACTAGAAAGCGCTGTTAAAGAATATGCAACAGATAAAATGTATGAAGCATTATCTTCAGACAAGAAAAAACTTGAAAAATATGCTGCTATCGATGCAGTAAAAGCAGAAACTTTAGAAAACTTTGCAGAAGTATATGCAGAAGAAGAAAACTGCATGGAATTACTTGCTCAAGTTAAAAAAGTTGTTGATGGTATTGAAGGTTCTGTAGTACGTAGAATGGTTACTAAAGATAAAAAGAGAACTGACGGACGTGGAATGAAAGAAATTCGTCCACTATCTGCTATGGTTGATTTATTACCAAGAACACATGGTTCTGCTGTATTCACTCGTGGTGAAACACAAGCTTTAGCAACAACTACATTAGGTTCATTAGAAGAAAACCAAATCTTAGATGGCTTAACATTAGAAGCAACTAAGAGATTTATGTTACATTACAACTTCCCACAATTCTCAGTAGGTGAAGTTGGACGTTATGGTTCTCCAGGACGTAGAGAAATCGGACATGGTGCATTAGGAGAAAGAGCACTTCTTCAAGTAATGCCAGATGAAAAAGAATTCCCATACACAGTACGTGTTGTATCTGAAATCTTAGAATCAAATGGTTCATCATCACAAGCTACAATTTGTGCTGGATGTCTATCTCTAATGGCAGCTGGTGTTCCAATTAAAGCTCCAGTAGCAGGTATCGCTATGGGACTTATAACTAGTGAAGATGGTAAAAAATATACTATATTAACAGATATCCAAGGTTTAGAAGATCACATGGGAGACATGGACTTCAAAGTAGCTGGTACAAGAAAAGGTATTACAGCATTACAAATGGATATCAAAATCAAAGGTGTAACAGAAAAGATATTAAAAGAAGCTTTAGCACAAGCTAAAGAAGCTCGTATGGAAATCTTAGACGTAATGGAAAGCGTTATTCCTGAACCACGTGAAGAACTTTCTAAATACGCTCCAAAAATTGAAATACTACACATTAATCCAGATAAGATTAAAGATGTAATCGGTAAAGGTGGAGAAATGATTACTAAGATTATCTTAGAAGCATCTAACGTAACAGCAGTTAACGATATTAACGCAGTCAAAGTAGATCTTCAAGATGATGGAACAGTATTAATCTATCACCAAGATAAAGACATAATTGCTAAAACAAAAGAAATGATTGAACAAGTAGCAAGAGAAGTAGAACCTGGAAGAGTATATACAGGTAAAGTAGTTAAAGTAGAAGACTTCGGATGCTTCGTAGAATTATGGCCTGGCTGCGAAGGAATGTGCCATGTATCTCAACTAGCTTGGGAAAGAGTAGACAAACCTCAAAGCATGTTCAAAGTAGGAGACGAAATAATCGTTAAAGCAGAAGGTTACGATAATAAAAATAGATTAAATCTATCTCGTAAAGCTGCACTACCTAAACCAGAAAGAAAAGAAGATAAAGAAGACAAGAAAAAAGATGATAAAAAATCATCTAAAAAAGAAGAAAAAACAGAAAAGAAATCTTCTAAAAAATCTGAATAATACATAAAAAAAGATATAACTCAATGTTATATCTTTTTTATTTGTTTTAATTATTAAGCAACAGGAATTGTTACATCAGGATCATCTGGAGTAATTACAACATCACCAGTTCCAATAGCGTTGTAATCATCTTCATAATAATCTTGAAGTCCACCACTAGACATACTACTTAATGTTTGTAGTAACATTCCAACAGGAGTTTGCATTATTTGACCTAATAATTGTTGAGATTTAGCTTGAATATCTGCTTCAGTTACTTGAACAGCACTACCAGTATTAATATTAGCTACTTCAGTAGTCCAATCATTTAATAGATTTAATTCAAGGTTAATATATTGATCTCCAGCTTTCATAGTAAATTCATATAGAATTTTACTTCTCTTATCATTTTCATCAATACTCATTTTAAATGAACCTGTAATACTATTTTGTTCATCTACAAAGATTTCATAAGTTAAAGCTAACTTAGTATCAGTATTTTCAGTAATAAGTAGATTCATAATCTTCTTACCATTTACTGTAACATCTACACTAGTTCCTTTATCTCTAGCAACACCTAAAGCAGTAATAGTATTTTCAGTATCTTTATTAGTTTCTTCATCTTTTGTCTTAGAATATAATCCTAATTCAAATGCTTTTTCAGTAGTATAGTAATGAATCTTTAAGTTTCCTTTATCATCATTAATAGCAAATCCATAAGATTCAGCACCTTTTGTGCTAGTATATAGATTCATTGTTAAAGTAGTAGGTTCACCTTTATCTTCAGTACCTTCAGAATCTTCTTCTTTATTTTCTTCATAAGTTAATTGTTTTTTCATGTCTTCTTCAGTAACATCAGACATCTTAGCAAGTATTTTTACGGCTTTTTCATCTGATTTTAAACCATCAAGAATATGTTTAGCCATTTTTTCAATACCAGCATCATCAATAATATATTTATTATTTAGAACTTTTATACTTTCGCCATTAAGTTTGATAGTTGTTTCTTCACGACTGAATTTATCTTCTTCCATACCTGAAATGATTAACTCAGATATTTTATTAATAATATAAGTTGCTTCTTCATTTGTAATACTACTTTCAGTTAGTGATTCTTGAAGAGAACCAAATAAATCATTCATTTCTTCTTCAGTCATTTCACCTAAGTAATTTAATACTTGGTCAGTAGAATATCTTGAATATTTTTTATTATCTTTAATATATTCATATAAACTATATTCAACTGTTGAATTCTTCATAAATAAACCAACTTGAGCAGATTTATTTACTGGATCTCCTCCAACATTGAATCCATAAGTATATCCACTAAATGCTGAAATCATTTCCATATTCGAATCAACGCCTAAGCTTAATTCGATGAATGTTTTTTCGTGAACAGCATCGTTTACTTTAGTATTTATTTCTTTTGTAATATTTTGGATAGCAATTTCGTATACCTTTTTAGGAGTAGTCATTTTTTGAATAACTAGAGGGTATACTACAAAGTAACCAACAGCAGCTAATACAGCGATTACTGCTACTACGATTCCAACTATAAGAGGAACATTTTTCTTCTTAGGTTGTAATGGTGCACCATTAGGTACAAATCCAGCAGAAGTTGTTGGAACAACTGGTTGCATAGGTTGTGGTTGTGCTGGTGCAGGTGCTGCAGGTTGAGCAGCTGGTTGAACTGTAGCATTGTTAGCAATTGGATTAATTGGTTCGCTTGGAACAATATCTGCTTGAGCTGGAGCTGGTGCAGGGGAAGCAACAGGAGCAGGAGCAGGTTCAGCTACAGGTGCTTGTGGTACAGGAGCAGGTGCAGGTGCTTGTGGTACAGGAGCAGGTGCAGGTGCTGGTGCAGCAGGTTGTACTGGTGCAGGAGCAGGAGCAGGAGCTGGTGCAGCCACAGGAGTTGGTTGAGCAACTGGAGCAGGAGCAGGACTAGGTGCAGCAGCAGGAGCTGGTGCAGGACTAGGAGCTGGTGCAGGTTGCGCATTTGGAACTGTGTTTAAATTGTTTTGTTCATTCATTTTTTCTCACTTCTTTCTTAATATCATAATCCCCATATTCTACTAAATTATAACATAAAGAATGAAAGAATGATACACAAAACTACAAATATCCATTAATAATATTTTTATATATTTTTACAAACAAAGATAAAAAAGAATGTTTATCAATATCATCTTTAACAACTAAATCCACTTTCTTTATAACTTTACCGGTATTATCGATAATTTCCATATCACCAACAACATCCTTTTTACTAATAGGAGCCGTAACCTTATAAGTATTAATATTATAAGAATATTTTTTATCTTCATTATTCTTTAATAAATCAGTAACATCTTCATTAACATAATAATTTATATATTCTTGTTTACCATTTTTAACTTTTAATTTACCAACTATTTCATTTTTATTTAGTATTCTACTTAATTTATAATTAGCAAACCCATAATTAAGCATACTTGTAGTATCTAAACTTCTATGTTCTGATGTATCTACACCCATAACAACAGTAATAAATCTTATATTATTTTTCATAGCAGTAGAAGTAAGACAGTACTTGGCATTACTCGTATATCCAGTTTTCAATCCATCTACACCTTCATAAAATCTAACTAACTTATTTGTATTAACTAACCAAGTTTTAGTTCCATCAGGTTTCTCTAAATAATCTTCATACAAGGAAGTATATTCCAATATTTTTTCATGTTTTAATAATTCTTTAGCAATTATAGACATATCATAAGCAGAGGAATAATGATTATCAGCATCCAATCCGTGAACATTAACGAAATGAGTATTCTTTAAACCTAAATCAGTAACTTTATTATTCATCATATTAACAAATTCATCTGTACTTCCAGCAATATGTTCAGCCATAGCAACAGCGGCATCATTACCACTAGCAATAGCTATTCCTTTCAATAATTGTTCGACTTTTAATTTAGAATTAGCCTCTAAAAAAACTTGACTACCTCCCATAGAAGATGCATTCGTACTAATTAAAACATCATCGTCTAATGAAATTTTAGCATTATCGATAGATTCCATAATTATTAACATAGTCATTAGTTTTGTCATAGATGCAGGCGCCAATCTTTCATCCTTGTTTAATTCATATAAGACTGTATTAGTCGTTGGTTCAATCATTATAGCAGACTTACTGTATGTAGTTAAATCAAGGGCATAAACTTTACCAATCATTAAAAGACCTATAAAAAATAACATTTTTTTCATAAAAATCACCTTTATAAAAAATATGAAAATAAAAAAAGATTATTCCTTCTATAATAAAAAATGTGTGATATAATTATAGAATAGAAAGAGGTTAGAAGTTTATATGAAAAAGAATGAAGCAAGTACAAAAGTTGCGGAACCAACTGTTGTACCACAAGATCCAACTGTACCTGCAACACCAGCCCCTGAAGCTCCAGTTGCACCAGTACAAGCGAACACTATTTCAACACCAATAGATGTTCAAGCCGCTACTCCAGGAACTTCTACAAATGTTTTTACAAATTTACTTACAAAATTAAAAGCATTTGGAGTAGGACCAGTTGTTACAATCGCTGCAATAGCAGTTGTATTAGTAGGAGTAATTATTTTTAGTGTTGCATCTTCAACACCTAAGTCAGTGTTTAAGAATGCAATCAATACTATGTACAAAGGAGCTAACGTAGCAATCGAAGGATATGAAACATATCTTGAAGATTACGACATTACAGAACATGCTCTATTAGTAGATGGTACTCTTACACTAGAAACTAATGTTTCTGACATGAGTGAATATAATTTAAACAAAATGACTATTGGCTTTAATGCTGGAGTAGACTACAAAAATGAAGTATTATCATTGGGTGGAAGTCTTAAAGGTAATAAAGAAACAGTAAAATTAAATGCTCAAATACAAAAGAATGAAGCATACATTACATCTTCATTATTTAAAGAAGTACTAAAACTAGATTCAGATATGATGTCAGAATTGGGATTAGATATTGACTTTGAAGATCTTAAAGAAGAAATAAAAGAATTACAAAAAGAATATAATACTGATCCAGAAACATATGACTATTTAGTTAAAACATTTAGAGATGCATTAGTAAAATCAATTAACAGTGACTACATGGAAAAAGAAAAAGATGAAATCGATGTATTAGACAAAGAAATCAAAGTAAAAAAATACAGTTATGTATTTGATGAAGACGCTGTTCAAGATTTACTAACAAAAATAGCTGAAGAACTATTAGAAGAAGAAGATTTTGCAAAAACATTCGCTGACGCTTTTGGTGTTGATAAAAAAGACGTTAAAGAAATGTTAAAAGAAATGAAAAAATCTGCAAAAGACATCGAATTCGATGGCGAAATAGCATTAAATATCTATACAAGAGGATTATTTAATTCATACGCTGGTATTGGATTAGAAATTGAAGGAAAAGAATACTTCTCAATCTATACTGACGGAAAAAATGTTGAAATGACTTACGATGATCACATCGATGGTGATTACGGTACAAAAGTTGTAGTAACATTAGAAAAAGATGGAAAAGGCTACAAAGGTGTAGTAAAAGAAAACAAAGAAAAATTGTTAGAAATGAACTTTAAAGAAGTAACTGATGAAGTATTAGATTCAGAATTTGTTATTTATGATGATGGCGATAAAGTAGGAACTATTAAACTATACTTAAAAGCAAAAGAAACTAAAGAAGGTTTCTCAACTGATTATGAATTTAGAATTACTGAAGCTGAAAACAATGAATACATTGGATTCAAAGGTAACTATAATTTAGCAATCAAAGATAAAGTTGAAAAAATCAATGGTAAAAATGCAGTAAGCATTGATGAACTTGATGTAGATCAAGTAACAGAAAATGTTGAAAAAATTATTGAAAATGATGAAGCACTTGGTTCACTATTAGAAGAAGCTATTGGTGAAGTAGAAAAAGAAATGCTAGATTTAAATGGTAATGGAATGGTTGAAATAACTTCTTCAGAAGTTGCCGATATATTAGCAAAAAATAAAGCAACAGTTCTATATGTAGGAAAGAGTAGTTATTCTTACTACTATGATGAAGAAGCATATGATCTATTAAATAATTTAACAGAATTACAAGAAGAATTAGGATTCTATAGTTATTATTTAAGTGAATATTCAGTAACAACTGAATTTAATGAACTAGTAAAAGATGTTCACTACACTTGTCCAACAACTGGAGATACAACTGGTTCAACTACTGGTACAGGAACAACTACAACACTTTGTACTGGTTATCCAGCAATTTATCTAATTAAAGATGGAAAAGTATTAAAAGCATTTAGACAAACTGTAACATACGCTGATTTAAGTGCAGCATTATCAGAAATAGGTATTAACTAGTTTATAGACAACAATAGAATTATTGTGTATAATAAAACTAGAAAAATTTAAAGGGAGATTAAACTATGAGCGAAATTAAACCAAAATACTTACCAGTTGGTACAGTTGTATTATTAGAAAACGGATCAAAAAGAGTAATGATTAATGGTTTCTGCACAATGGATGCAAACAAACCAGATAAGATTTATGATTATTCAGGAGTATTATTCCCAGAAGGATCATTAAGTTCTGACCAAACTCTATTATTTGATCATTCTCAAATTGCTAGAGTAGATCATTACGGATTAGAAGATCAAGAAGAAAAAGATTTCAAAGCTAAATTAGTACAAATTGCAGCAGCAGCTGAAGCATCTGCAGCAAGCCAATTAGCAGCAAGAAATCAACAATAATGTAAAACAAAACAATTACTATTTGACAAAAAATAGTAATTGTTTTATATTATTTCCAATATGTTGATTGGGACATAGTATCTTATTCCCTTATTTACAGAGAGTTTAGATAAGTGAGAACTAAACATTAAAAGTAAGATATTCCTACCCATGAATGAAATATGAAAATATTTCCGGTTAATTACCGTTATCAAGAAAGAGTATATTAAGGATGGTACCGTGCTATTAGCACTCCTTTAGGTACCATCCTTTTTTATTTTAAGGGGTGTTAAAAATGATATGGAAAGAGAAACGACCGAGTTCTTAAAACAAAATAAGAATTTATAATTAAGAAGGAGGAAAAAATATGAAATT
This sequence comes from Bacillota bacterium, assembly GCA_015059245.1. The sequence continues at coordinate 11,168 of SVAU01000021.1, read as the reverse complement.
AAATAACAGTTATTTCTTCACTTTAAGAGAAGATGCTAAAGATGAAGAAAGTAGAAGCGGAAACTTATTAGTAAGAAGCGGAATGATCAAAAAAGTAGGAGCAGGTATATACATGCACCTACCAATGGGAATAAGAGTATTAGACAAAGTTAAAAAAATAGTAAAAGAAGAAATGGATAGAGCAGGAGCACAAGAACTATTAATGCCAAGCTTAATTCCAAGTGAATATTACGAAAAATGCGGTCGTGTAGAAGCTTTCGGTGCAAGTATGTTCAATCTAAAAGATAGATATGGAAAACCACATGTACTTGGACCAACTCATGAAGAACTATTTACAATTGCGGCTAAATCAATGGTTAGAAGTTATAAAGACCTACCATTCAATCTATATCAACAAGCAGATAAATTTAGAGATGAACCAAGACCAAGATATGGACTTATTCGTGTTAGAGAATTCATCATGAAAGATGCTTATTCATTTGATAGAGATGAAGAAGGTTTAGATAAGTCATACCAAATTATGAAAGATGCATACAATAGAATCTATACTCGTTTAGGTATCGATTATAAAATAGTAAAAGCAGACTGTGGAGCAATGGGAGGAACATTATCAGAAGAATTCCAAGCTATTACAGATATTGGAGAAGATACAATCGTATTATGTGATAAATGTGACTTCTCATCAAATCTAGAAATTGCTACTACAATATCAAATAATAAAGATAACGAAGCAGAAAAAGAACTAGAAATGGTACATACACCACACCAAGAAACAATCGAAGATGTATGTAACTTCTTAAACATCGACGTAAAAAAATCAGTAAAAGCATTACTAATGAATGCTAACGATGAATTAGTAGTTCTATTCGTAAGAGGAGATAGAGAACTTTGTGAAAACAAAGTATGCAAACTTCTTGGAATAAACGAATTAAACTTCGCAGATGATGCTTTAATAGCAACATCAAATGCAGTACCAGGTTATACTGGACCAATAGGTTTAAATTGCAAAGTAGTAGTAGACAACGAAGTATTAAATATGAAAAACTTCTGCTGTGGAGCAAACAAAGAAGAATACCATTATATCAATGCTAATGTAAAAGATATTAAATACGATATAGCAGGAGATATTGTTAACGTACAAGAAGGAGATACATGTCCTGAATGTGGGGGAAAACTATATTTCAAAAAAGGTATTGAAATAGGTAACTTATTTAAACTAGGTACTAAATATGCTGAAAAGCTAGGTTTAACATACCTAGATGAAAATAATAAAGAACAAACCGTAGTAATGGGATGTTATGGTATAGGACCAGGAAGAATCTTAGCTAGTTTAATAGAACAAACTAATGATGAATACGGACTAGTATTACCAATGAACATTGCTCCATATCATGTTGCATTAGTTCAAATTGATATGAAAAATGAAGAACAATCAAAAATAGCAAACGAAATATACGACAAACTTACTGATGAAGGAATAGAAGTAATATTCGATGATAGAGATGAAAGACCAGGAGTAAAATTCAAAGACATGGAACTTATTGGTATTCCAGCTCGTATTACAGTAGGTAAAAAGATAGCTGATAATCTAGTTGAATTTAAAGAAAGAGCAACTGGAAACGGTGAAGATATTTCTATAGATGAAGTAGTAGAAAAAGTTGTGAAATATGTAAAAGATAACTTAAAATAAGTTATCTTTTTTGATATACTTATAATAGGTGATGATATGGATAATATATTCCGAAAATTTTGCCATTATTATATTACAGACAAAGACCCTAAACTATTAGAAGAACTACGTGAACTAGCCCAAGATGAATTTGATGATTACGATATTGAAGTAAAAGAATTTATTAATCAATTACAAAAATCATTAAAGAGATTAGGATATTCAATAGATTTCGAATCATTTTGTAATCTTCTAGAAGAATATATCAACAAGAAAGAATCATTAAATGATGAAGAAAAAAGAGAGTACCTAAAAGTACTAAGAAACCTATCAGAATTATATGAAGTAAATCTTCGTGAAGAACTAGAAAGATATGTATCATATAAAAAAGAAGAACCAAAAGAAATAGATGAAAATGATCTATTCTATAAATTTTGTAAATACAATATTTCTCCTAATAACAATGTAGATGAATTCAATGAACTAAGAGAAATAGCAGAAAACAATAACATACCATTTAAAGAATTACAAAAAAAATCTATCATGTTTGTTGAAGAATTAAAAATATCAGCAGAACACTTAGGGTTTGATATAGAAGTAGATAGCATTGAATATATAGTAAGAGAATATCTACGTAAAAAGAATAAACTAACAGACTTTGAAAAATCTCGTTATTTAAAAATATTATTATACTTATCTGAAGTATATGACGTTAATCTTAGAGATATGTTAGAAACAACTAAAGAAGAACCAAAAGAAAATAATACGATAGATATAAACGAATTATTAAGAAATATATCTAATCCTTTAGACAATGAAGAAGTACTATCAGTTCTTCTAAATCAAAGATACAATAATGGTTACTTTGAAATACGTGACATAACACTAAAATCAGACACTAATATAGAAGATAAACAAAACTATGATTTTGACTTATATCATGCAGAACTAACATATAAGTTATATCGTATATTCATTGATAAATATAATAACTATGCCTTAGAAGATTTGAATGAAGAATACTTAAACATGTTATCAGAAGAAGATATAATAACTCTTGATAAGATTACTCAAGATGAATTATATGAAATAATAAAACTTATCCATAATAGAGAATCATCACAATACATAATAAAGAAATATAAATTAACAAATAACGTATATCTATTTATAGAAAAATCAATCAATGAAACAACAGATATTAGATTAGAACATATAGGTATAAGAAACCAAACATTATTTAATAGCGATAATTCACAATATACAATTAAATTATATTTAAATGGACCAGAAGAAGAAACTCATAAAGTATTAAATAAATACATAGTTGATTGCGTAGAAGAAAACATTAACTATGATATGAAAGCTACAGGAGATAATAGAGATAGTCAAGAAAGAACAATCCTATATGCCAATATAAATGATATATCTAAGAAAATATCTATATTGGATAATATATTTAATGAAGATCCATTACTTAAGAAATCATTTAGTAATCCAATACATTCAAGTGGTAGAATTAACGACTCAGTATATGGAATATCTCATAGTGGAGTAATAACAAATGATTTAACATGTATTAATTCATATAATGATTATTTCAATAATATATGTGAAGTTTCTTACTATCGTGTACTAGCAAAAATAATATTAGATATAGTAGATGATGAAACAGCAAAAATAATTATTCAAAACTTCATTTCATTACAAAACGTATCATTTGCCAAAGCAGATATGGAAAGTCCTGAACTAGCGGAATACAACAACGTATCTTTTGAAACAATAAAAGACTTAATAAATCAATATATTCCACTAATTAGTTCTACTTTAAATATATATATGACTGATAAAGAAAAGAATAATGCTATAGTAACAGAATTCAAAAAATCTATTATGTATATATCTAATATATGTCAGGGTAGAGATAAAAGATTCCCATCTAACATAGTAATAAATACATACTTAGAACAATTTATTAAAAACAATTAAGAATTGCCCAAAGCAATTCTTTTTTTCTTAAACATATAATATAATACTCTATGTAAAAGTTGGTGTTTATATGAAGAAAAAAATAAAATCATTTAGAAAAGATTTAATAGAAGAAACTAATACACATGGAAAAAGTGTTATAAGAGTTTATTTTATATTACGTTTCCTAGTAATACTTTGTATGGTTCTAGAATTCCTAAGAGGAGACCTAAACAATGCATTCTTATGCTTACTATCTCTAATAATGTTCTTAATGCCTTTCTTCATTGAAAAAAAATTAAAAATAGACTTACCTAATACACTAGAAATAATCGTATTATTATTCATATTCTCAGCAGAAATACTTGGAGAAATAAATAACTTTTATCAAGTAATTCCTCACTGGGATACTATTCTTCATACATTAAATGGATTCTTATGTGGAGCAGTTGGTTTCTCATTAGTAGATATATTAAATACAAATAGTAAATCAGTAAATCTTTCACCAATATTTGTATGCCTTGTATCATTTAGTTTTTCAATGACAATAGGAGTAGCATGGGAATTCTTTGAATACATGGCAGACAATTCCTTTATAAGTACTGATATGCAAAAAGATAAATATATAGATACAATTAATACAGTTATAACAGATGAAACAAAAACAAATACAGTAATCAAATATAAAGATATTGAATACTCAATATTATATGATAAAGATGGTAAAGAAATAGCTAAAATAAATAATTATATAGATATTGGTCTTCACGATACTATGAAAGACTTAGGAGTAAACTTCATAGGAGCATTAGTATTTAGTATTTTCGGTTATCTATATATACTTAATAGAGATAAATACAATTTTATAGATCATTTCTTATTAAAGCGTAGAACTTAATGTTCTACCTTTTTTCATAAAACCAAATATGTTATAATCATAATAGGTGATAGTATGGCATCAGCAATAATACATTTATGCGTAGCAAAAGAAATAAATAAATATTTAAAAATGGATGAGAACTATTTATTATTAGGTTCAATAGCTCCAGATATATCTAAACAAATAGGAGAAACAAAAGAAATCTCTCACTTTCTAGATCATTCTAATGAAGATGATATTCCAAATATAGATAGATTCTTATCAAAATATAGAAGTGAATTAAACAATCCATTCGAAATGGGATATTTCATTCACTTATTAACAGACAAATACTGGTTTAGAGACTATGTATATAAATTCATAGAAAGATATACAAGTGATAAAATAAAAAAGAACGTTACATATACAGCACTAAAAGACTTAATATATAACGACTATACTAACTTAAATATAACATTAATTGATAATCATAGTTTAAACTTAGACTTATTCTATAACGAAATCGAACTACCAGAAAGTAAGATAATAGAAATACCTGTTAATAAACTAGATATATTAATAGAAAAGATGGGTTTAATTATAGAAGATAGTAAAGAAGAAAAAACATTTATCTTTGATAGTACAGATATAGAAGAATTCATAAAAAATACAGTAAAATATATTATTAGAGATATTCAAATGCTAGATATAAAACCTCATAGATAAACACCAAATAGTTGCTTTATTGCAACTATTTTTATATTGATACATTGACTCTAAATAATAAATATTATATATTTATATTATGTATATAATAGAATTGAGCGTGAAGAAGATGAAAGCAAAATATAAAGTTAGTTTAGCTATAATCGGACTTATGTTAGCCATAACTCTTACACTTAGTACAGGTTATGCAGTATATATTTCAACAAACAAAGCAGCTACTAAAGATTCAGTAACAGTAGATTGTTTCAAAGCATATTTTTCTAATGGCCAAAGCATTGATATGAAAAATATTACTTCAGTATTAAACGAAGAAGGTCTAGAAACAAGTCCATATACTTTAACAATATCTAATATATGTACTACTGAAAAAGAATTACAAGTAAGATTAAATGTATTAAAAGAAACTACAATAGATACAAATGCATTAACACTTGATATAAAAGGTGATATTCAACAAGAAACAATACTTTATAAAAATTTAAAAAGTGTTAAACAAGAAGATAAAAATATTGTTCAAAGTAAATTACTAGGAAAATTATTAATAAAACCAAATGAAACAGTAAGAACAAATGTAAAAATTTGGTTTGACGAAAAGAAAGCACCAACAATACCACAAGATGCAATCTTTAAAGCAAACTTCGAATTAATAGATACAGAATCAAGTATTAAATATAACTTCGTAGAAGGCTTACTAGCTGATACTAATGGAGTAGATAAAAAAACTAAACCAGACTTCATGACTCCATCAGTTACTTCAGATGGTTTATATAAAACTACATATAACAATAATGCAATTTATTATTATAGAGGAGTAGTAAACAACAACTATGTTAAATTTGGTAATTACATGTGGAGAATAGTAAGTATTAGCGACAATAATACTATTAAATTAGTATTAGAAAAATCAGCAGGTAATACAAAATATGCTAACTACTCATCAACATTTGATGATGCAGGTTTTAAATTTGAATATTATTATAAAATGGTAGACAACAACATTACTATTTATTTAGATAACTGGTATAAAACTCAAATAGTTGATAAAGGACTAGATAAATATGTTGTTACATCAAAATTCTGTAATGATGCATCTTTCGAAAAAGACGGTTCAACTTATTATTTCGGAGCATTTACTAGAACAGTTGATGAATATAAACCATCACTAGTATGTCCTGATAATACATCTGGTTTTGGTGGAGTATTTGAAAGAAAAATAGGTTTACTAACAGCTGATGAAGTTATAATGGCTGGTGGAGCATACAATACTAATAATCATAATTATTATTTATATAATGGAGAAAACTTCTTCACTATGTCTCCATCTCATCATAGTAATTCAAAAATGAATCTATTTATAGTAAACAACAATGGTTCACTTACAACAGCACTTACTAACAGTTCACTTGGTGTTAGACCAACAATCAATTTAGATGGTACTGTATTCGTTAGTGGTAATGGAACAATAAATAATCCATATATAATAGAACAACAATAAAAAAAGACACTGATTTACAGTGTTTTTTTTATTTATACATTCTTATTTTTTCTTACTTTGTCGAACCTGTTTAAAAACACTTATTTATTCACTATATTCTAGTTAACAGGTGATTACATGACTGAACTAGAACAAATAATAACATTGCATGAAAAACTAATATATAAAATAGCTACTAAATTTCATGAAGTATCAAAAGAAGATTTATATCAAGCAGGCGTAATAGGTATCATAAAAGCATATAATAATTACAATAAACAATCAGATACTAAATTTACTTCCTATGCATATAACTATATATTTGGTGAAATGTATGAACTAGCTAACAATACTAGAACAATAAGACTAAATAAAAACATTCTAAAAACATATAAAAAGATAGAACAAGCAAAACAACAACTAGCTCAAAAACTGGGATACTTACCAAGTACCAAAGAAATATCTACATTTCTTTCTATACCAGAATATATAATTCATGAAATAGAAACATGTACTAATACAATAATGAGTTTAGATAGTAACGAAGAAAGACCTATTTATGAAACAATACCAAATGAAAAAGAAACAACTTCATTAGATAGTATAGATTTAAAAGATTCATTAGATACGCTAACAGAAGAAGAAAAACAAATAATAAATTATAGATACTACAAAGATTTTACTCAATCAGAAACAGCTAAAATATTAGGTATGTCTCAAGTAACAGTATCTAGATACGAAAAGAAAAGTTTAACAAAAATGTATAATTACTTAAGTATTTAACCACTATAATAATGGAGGTTAAATATGAATAGTAGAAAATATAAACAATTAGTAGATACATATACTCCTAAAGAAAATAGACTTTCTAATATGATAATATCTTTCTTTAGTGGAGGTATAATCGGACTAATAGGAACATTTCTATTTATTAGATTAAACAATATGTATAATGAAGAATTATCTATAGCATTTACATTACTTATTATGATAGCAACAATATCATTAATAACAGCGTTCGGTAAAGCAGATAACTTATTCGTAAAATTCAAATGTGGTTTAATTATTCCTATAACAGGATTTGCCCACTCAATAGCATCTTCAATAATAGATTACAAAAAAGAAGGATTAATTAACATAGGTTCTAATACATTTAAACTTGCAGGATCAGTAATACTTTATGGAATAGTAAGTGCCATAATACTAACTATTATTAAGGTGATTTTAAATGTCTAGTTTCAAATACAATAATGTATATATAAGAGACTATGAATCAATAGTTGGTCCAACTGAAAATGAAGGTAACTTAGAATATCCTAATGTTATACCTAACTATTATTACAATGAAGATAAATTAGAAGATGCTGAAATAAAAATGCAAAACTTATGTTTAAACAATCTAATAAAAAGAAATAAACTAAATAACAAACTAGAACTAGTAGTAGGCGGAGACCTACTAAATCAAATAACAATAACATCATATAATCTAATAAATAAAGAAATTCCATTCTTAGGTTTATATAACGCATGTGCAACATTTAATGAATCACTAATAATATTATCTAATATGTTAGAACACAAACAAATAAATAATGGAATAGCTATAACATCAAGTCATAATCTAAATGCAGAAAAACAATATCGTTTTCCCATAGAATATGGTTCTCAAAAAAAGAAATATACTACATTTACTACAACAGGAGCAGCAGCAATTCACCTTACATCAGAACCAACCAATATTAAAATAGAATCAAGTACAATTGGTACAGTAGTAGACTATGGTATAAAAGACTCATCTAATATGGGAGCAGTAATGGCACCTAGTGCCTCTGCGACACTAAACAAACATCTTAAAGAACTAGATAGAAACATAGATTACTATGACATAGTAATAACTGGTGATTTAGGAAAACTAGGTTCAGAACTATTCCTAAAATTAATTAAAGAAGATTATAATCTAGTACCAAAATCATACTTAGATGCAGCAAGTATTATATATAAAGAAGATCAAGAAACATTCCAAGGAGGAAGTGGTCCAGTAGTAATACCATTAGTACTAATGAACAAAATATTAAAAGAGAAGAAACATAAAAGAATTCTTCTATTAGCAACAGGATCCCTACACAGTCCTCTTATGGTTAATTTAAAAAAGAGTATTCCATCTATAACTCATGCAGTAAGTATTGAGGTGATAACATGATATATTTAAATGCATTTATAGTAGTAGGAACAATATCAATGATAGGTCAAATAATATTAGATAATACTAATCTAACTCCAGGTCATATAACTAGTTTATTCGTAGTAATAGGAGCGATCCTATCATTTCTAGGAATATACGAACTAATAAGAGATTATTCACTTATAGGTAGTAGTATCCCAATCACATCATTTGGTAATGCTCTTTATCAAGCCGCTCTTGAAGGATTCAAACAAAATGGCTTTATAGGAATGTTTGATAACTTATTAAGTACCACAAGTACGGGTATAAGTAGTGCTATATTCTTTGGATTCATTTTTTCTTTATTCTTTAAAGTAAGAGATTAATTAATCTCTTTTTTATTTTGCCTACATTTGGTATAATTAAATATGAAGAATGAAGGGATATTTATATGGAAAATAAAGAATTAAATAATGAAAATATTCAAAATAATAATTCAGTACAACCAGAACAAGCTAACTTTAGCCAAATCTTTAACGTTGAATCAGAAGAACAACAACCACAAACTGTGACAGAACAAGTAGAAGAACAAGCACCAAGAAAACACATTTCTGCAGCATTCAATGGTAATGAAGAAGTTCTATATACAATAGAAGAAGAAAAAGAAGGTAACCCATTAGTTCCAATACTTTTAATTGTTGCACTAATAGCATTGATATTCTTACTTCCATATATTAGTGAAAAAATAGTATTCAAGGGTGTTCAAAATCCTAATCAACAAACAACAAAACCAGGAGAAGAACAAGAAGAAGTAGTATACGATTTTAATAAATCTTCAGTAAGAGCTAAAATAGGTACATTAGAATTTACTAACTTTGTTAAATCAAAAGAATACGGCGAATATCTATTATCATTCACAGTAAATAACGTAGGTGAAAAATCTTACGACTTTAGTAAAAAATATTATATTGAAATGTTAGATGGTGAAAAAACTATATACTATGCACTAATACATTCATATGATGGACTAGGAGCATTGTCAGCCACAACATTATCAGTAAAACTAACAAAATCTGCATACGATAATGCAAAACAATTTAAATTAAAAGAATATCCTGCAGCTGGATACCCAAATGTAAGAACGACAAACATTGAAGGAGACTACGACGTATTAACTTGTGAATACAACAATAGTTCAATCAAATATTACTTCCAAGATGGAGAATTACACAAGATATATGATGAACATAATGAAGCGAAAGCCAATAATGAGTTATACGACGAGCATAAAACTTTATACAATAATTATTCTACTAAATATAAAGAAGTTGATAATATTTCATCTATATTTATTGAAACAGATACTTATTTTAGAATGATTAATGAATTAGAATTAAAAAATATCTCTCCGGTAATAATGGCTAATTTAAGAACATATAGATTCTTCAAATATAAAGAATCAATTAAAACAGTTTCATTTGAGTTAGAAGCCCAAGGATATCATTGTGGATAGGATGATTAATATGACTTACAACTTTTGCACAACTGATTTTGAAGGACCATTAGATTTATTATTACATCTAGTAAAAGAATCAAAAATGGACATCTATGAAATAAACATAAGCGAAATAATAAATCAATACCTAGATTTTATTCATAGCTTAGAAGAAAATAATATAGATATAGCAAGTGAATACCTAGTAATGGCATCAGAATTAATTCACTTAAAAAGTAAGTTATTAGTCAACAGAAAAGATGAAGAAGAAACTACTGAAGATGAATTCTCATTCTCTTCAGAAGAAGATTTAAGAAATAAATTATTAGAATACGAAAAGTATAAACAACTTACTCAAAGTTTTCATGACTTAGAAGAAAAAAGAGGAGAAGTATATACTAAACTACCAGAGTCACTAAAAGAATACATCGAAGAAACAGGTATTCAAAAAGGTGAATTTGATATAGAAGATTTATTCAATGCTTATAAACTATTTATAGAAAGACAAAAACTATCTAAACCATTAAATACTAAAATAACAAAAAAAGAATTAAGTGTTGATGATAAAATAAAAGACATTAGAAATATATTAAATACAAGGAAAAGAGTTAATTTTATTGAATTATTTACAGAAGTAACAAAAGAAAATATTGTAGTAACATTCCTATCTATTTTAGAAATGACTAAAAGTAATGAAATCTTATTAACTCAAGAAGACAACTTTAGTCCAATCATGATAGAGAGAGCGTGAAGTATATGAATTTATTAGGAGTTTTGGAAGGTATATTATTTGTAGTAGGAGACGAAGGAGTAACT
>SVAU01000020.1 GCA_015059245.1 Bacillota bacterium | reverse complement strand
TGGGGAGCAATCTCTAGTATTGTAGACAATAGCGGAATAAATCTTGGTACAATAAACCCGTTTAGATATCGTTCATACTACTATGACGAAGAAACACAACTTTACTATTTAAATAGTAGATATTATAATCCAGAATGGAAAAGGTTTGTTAATGCTGATGCGTTAATAACTGGAAATGGGCTTAATAGTAATAATTTATATTGTTATTGCAATAATGAGCCGATTTTTCAAGAAGATTCAAGTGGATATTTTGCTTGTTTTATGAAGAAAGGGGTTTTAGGCGGATTTATATCATCAATAACAAAATTAACATCAAATATAGTGTTAAAAAAACCGATATTCGAAGATGTTGGAACAAGTTTTGTTACAGGATTTATAAGTGGAGCAATAGATGGTCTTTTTAACAACTATTTCGTTAACTTGGGAATATCAATAATCTTTGAAGCATATAATGTGGTCTATGGAGATAGCACCATAACAGAAGCGGTATGTAATGTCGGTATAGATGCACTGTTTGGTGCTATTACGTTAGAAGAAATAGCTAAATCATCAAATCAATTCAAACTTTCTGAATTAAGTAATAATCAAAAAGACATATTTTCATATATTACACAAGCATCAGGTGAATATACGAAAAACATAACTAACGATACTATAAAAAAAAGTTCGGATAAGAAGAATATCGCTAATAACAGCTATTCGAAAAATAATACAATTAAAGAAAAGCTACTTCCAAGAAAACTGAGAAAACCCAAAAGCCCACCAAAAAATGCAAGAGAATTTATAGAAATGTCCAATAATAAAAGTATTCCAAGCGAAACTTGGACAACTATAATAAATACCATAAATATGGGTTATTGCAAATTATAATAAAGCATAATAAAATAAAAAAAGGAGTGATTATGAAATGAATAGAAAAAAAATAGAAACAATAATGTTAATATTAGAAATAAGCGTAATCATTTTCTTTTTTTTGTTTTATTATCTTATAGATAAAATACATGAAAATTTTGTATACATGTATATTCCAATAGCTCTAATTCAAATTATATTACTACACAAATACGAAATTTTACTTTTAAAATATCCAAAAAAAAGGATTGAAATAAAAGAAAAAAAGACAGGTGTATCTAATTCATTTGCATATGAAAGTATAGAGAATTATCTTAATCAAAAATACAAATTAGAAGTCGAAAATAAAAAGCAAGAACAAACAATACGTTTTTATAAAAATAAAAGTATTTTATCCGTTTATACAAAATTCGTCGCTTTAATAAAATGTACAGAATTAGATGATGGCATTATACAATACTTAGAAAGACAAATATATAAAATTGATAAAATAACAACGCTTCTTAATTGCGATTTCAAAATCATTATAGTGATAGAAAAAAGTAATCAAACAAGTGAAGAATTTTTGAAAAAAAATATGATATTAAAAACCAAAGCTGGATCAATCTATGGCAAAGCGGTAAATCCAATAATAATTAATGATGGGAAAATATATCTGAGTGGTTGCGATCCGACTAATATATTAGAATTAACTTATTACAGAAATTGTGCTTTTTATAATAAGGTATTCAAAATCATCAAAAAAAAGAAAACTGCTTAGTTTTCTTTTTTAAATCCTTAATAATAATTTCTCTATATATTCAACAACCTTATAAAGAATATAAGATATAATAATTAAAAGTAAAATACCACTAATTACTAAATCTAAATTAAATACTTGAGTACCATATATTATTAGATAACCTAATCCAGCTTGACTAACTAAAAATTCACCAGTAATAACACCTATCAAACTCATACTAATGCTTAATTTAAATGAACTAATTATCGTCTTATAATTACTAGGTATTACTAAATACTTAAGTATCTGATACTTACTTGCTTTAAATGATTTCATTAACTTTAATCTAGTCTTATCAGTACTATAAAAACCATTAGTAATTACAACAACACTAACTATTAAATTAATAAGTATTGCCATTAGAATAATACTCTTTGTATTAGCCCCAGCTATAATAATTATCATTGGACCTAATGCTACTTTAGGTAATGAATTTAAACAAGTTAGGAATGGATCTAATACTTTATATAATCTATTAGATAAATAGAGTAGTATAGAAATACCAATACTTAAAACCAAACCAATACCAAAAGCAATTAAAGTCTCATAAACAGTAACCCATATATGATGAAACAAATCACCACCAAGATATAAATTATATATAGTATCTATTACTTTAGAAGGACTACTAAATATAAATGAATTAATAATATTATGACTACTTAAATATTGCCAAGTAGCAAAGAATACAACTACTATCAATACTTGTATAACAAAGATAAATAGTTTATTAAGTTTATACCTTATAATAAAATCTCTTTGTTCCTTAGACATTTAAATCCTTACTTATCAAACTATAATAATAATCAAATTTATTATCTTTTCTATTATTAGTAGGTATATCCTTATTATCTAAATCTATCTTATATATACTTTTTACTTTAGCAGGTCCTTTACTTAAAACAATAACTTTATCAGCCATAGATATGGCTTCGCTTATCTACAATAAAACCGGTATAAAATATTTAAATTTATGATATAATCATTCCGGAAGTAGTAGTGGTATTTATGAAGTTAAAAAATAAAAAGATATTAATGTTAATACTATTTTTATTTATATATCAAACAAGTTTATATTTAATAGCAAAGATAACTCCAATAGAAATAAATGTAGTAGGGAATGCTATTGATAATAAGATTCCTTTTATTCCACAATTTATATTTGCATATATTAGTTGGTATGTAATGTTATTTTTAGTACCATATATATTCTATAAAACGAATCCTAAGAGCTTTAATAAATACTATATAACTACATTCTTATGTATAACAATTGGTTTATTCATATACTTCTTTTATCCAACTACTATGTATAGAGCAGATATAGAATTTAAGAGTATAAGTGAATACTTAGTTAATATAATCTATAAAATGGATACACCAGTATTAAATTGCTTTCCAAGTATGCATTGTGTAATATCATTCATATTTATTTATGTATCTTTAACTGAAAAGAACCTAAATATAAAATATAAAGTATTACTAACAATATGGTCATTACTAGTTATAGTATCAACACTACTAGTAAAACAACATGTACTAGTAGATGTAATATCAGCATTTATACTATCTCTTATAGTATTCGTACTAGTATCAAATATAAAATATTTAAAAGACTTTGATGTAATTAAGCGTTAAAAGTCTTTTTTTTCATATAATTTATTGAGTTGATTATATGAATATTAATACTGCAATATATGTAAGAGTATCTACTGAAGAACAAGCATTAAATGGTTTTTCAATAAGAGCTCAAAAAGAAAAGTTAATGTATTATGCAAATAAAATAAAAGACTGGAATGTATATAAAGTCTATTCTGATGAAGGGATAAGTGGAAAAGATATCAATAATAGACCATCTCTCCAAGAAATGTTAACTGATATAAAGAATAAAAAAGTTAATAATGTATTGGTCTTTAAAATAGATCGTTTAACTCGTTCTACCAAAGACTTAATAGATTTAATAGAACTATTTAATAACTATGATTGTGACTTTAATTCTTTAAATGAATCTATTGATACTTCAAGTGCAACAGGAAGAATGTTCATTAAAATAATAGGTATATTTGCTGAATTTGAAAGAGAAAACATAGTAGAAAGAGTCAAACTAGGTTTTGAAAGAAAAGTAAGAGAAGGTAATAGTATATGCAGTTGTACTCCTCCTTTAGGTTACAATCGTCCAAAAGGAAGCGATAAGCTCATCATAAACAAAAAAGAAGCAATAATAGTAAAAGAAATATTTAACTACTATCTAAATAATAAAAGTATTACTGATATAGTAAAAATATTAAATAATAAAAATATAAAAACTAAAAAGAATAAACAATGGACATATAAAACTATAAAGTTAATACTTACTAATCCTACATATATAGGTAAAGTTAGATATGGTATAAATCAGAAATACTATTTTGAACAAACAGGTAATCACAAACCTATCATAAGTATAAATGACTATAATAAAGTTCAAAATAAACTATCAAAGAAACAAATAACAGATGCTTACTATTCACATATATTAAAATGCCAATGTGGTAAAGATATGGTTACTAAAAGAATTTATAAAAATAAAAAAGTCTATATTAATTATAGATGTATAGAAAAGAATAAAACATGTAACAAAGACATAAGCCACTTAAAACTAGATAAAATGTTAATTAGTATAAATCCCAATTGGAAACATTATTCTTTAGAACAAAAAAATACAATATTACACAATAATATTGTATTAAGAATAGAAAATAATACTTTAAAATCTAACTATAATTTATCTAATCTTTAATTAATAGTTAGGTTAAAATAACATAACTTCACCTATATCATGAGTAACCATAATAGTCGTCTTACCTGTATCTTTAATTATCTTATAAACATCATCAGATACATTAAGTCTAGTACTATAATCTAAAGCAGAAAAAGCTTCATCTAAGAATAATATATCTGGCTTTATAGCAAGCGTTCTAATTAAAGCAACTCTTTGTTTCATACCACCAGATAACTGACTAGGTCTTTTATCTTTAAAACCATCTAATTTATATTTTTTTAGTAAATTAAGAGCATACTTACGAGTATTATTATTAAGTTTCTTTTGTATCTTTAAACCTAATAATATATTATTTTCAATACTCATATGTTCTAATAAAGCATCATCTTGTAACATATACCCAGTAACAATATTATCTTTCATATATTTAATATCACCACTAGTTTTATCTTCTAATCCAGCCAGTATAGAAAGAAGAGTACTCTTACCACAACCACTCATTCCTACAATAGCAACAAATTCACCTTCATCTACTGAGAATGTTATATCTTCTAATGCTTTAATCTCTCCATCAATAGTATTATACTTTTTACTTACATTACATACTTCAAGTATTTTATTCATTTAAATCTATAACTAATTTATCAAAAGGTACATAATCATCAAGTAAATCATTATCTATCATTATATTCTCTAAATTCTTATAACTATCTTCATTAATAGAAGTAGTAGTTAACCAACTATCAGCATCTCTATATCTTTTAACTATCTTTTCTACATCATAAAGTGAAGTATCAGGAAATTGATCAATTATAGCTAAAGCAACTTCATTATCATTATGTGTTCTTACATATTCTAAACCTTTATTAATAGCATTATTAAATCTACGTACTAAGTCTTGATTATTATCTATAAAACTCTTTCTTGCATAGAAAGCAGTATAAGGCATCTCTCCAGATAATTCACCAACACTACCAACTACATAACCTAATCCTTGACTTTCTAACTTTGTAGCATTAGGTTCTCTTAATGTATAAGTATGAATATATTTCTATAAAGGAAGTGAATTATGACTAAAGAAAAACTTTATATAGAAATATCTCTTTTAATAAATAAAACCTTATATGAAGAAGAAACAATAACTTACCAAGAATACTTATTAGCAGAAGAAATAATTCTAAACAAATTACAAACAATTACATGAACTTAATAAGTATTAGAAATAAACTACTAACAGGAACACCTATATCTAATCTTAACTTAAGAGTAACTTACTACGGAAGAGTATCTACTAATCAAGATATTCAATTATCGTCTTTATCTAATCAAGAAGATTACTTTAAACAAATGATACAAAATAATATTAATTGGACTTATATAGAAGGATATATAGATGAAGGTATAACTGGTACATCTACATTAAAAAGAACTAACTTCTTAAGAATGATAAATGATGCTAAACAAAATAAATTTGATCTAATAATTACAAAAGAGATATCTAGATTCTCAAGAAATACTTTAGACAGTATTAAATATACAAGAGAATTATTAAATTATGGAGTAGCAGTATTATTCTTAAACGATAATATAAATACTATATATCCGGACAGTGAACTAAGATTAACTATCATGTCTAGTATGGCTCAAGATGAAATAAGACGTCTATCAGAAAGAGTTAAGTTTGGAGTATCTATGTCTATTAAGAAAGGTAAACTACTAGGTAACAATAAACTCTATGGTTATAATAAGAAAAATAACAAGTTATACATAAATAAGAAAGAATCTCTAATTATAAAAGAAATATTTACATTATATGGTATCTATAATAAGTCAACTACATATATTAGAGATTATCTAAATAATAAAGGAATAACTACTAATTATGGTAATAAATGGTCAACAACGACAATACTACGTATATTAAAGAACCCTAAATATAAAGGATTTTACTGTGCTAACAAAACATTTACAGAAGATTATATGTCTAAAAAAGTTAAATACTTGTCAAAAGAGGAGTGGGTAATATACAAATCATCTAAACAAATCCCCATAATTATAGAAGAATCTCTCTGGAATAAAGTTAACAACAAGTTAACAAATAATAGTAAACATATTACTAAAAATGTATCTCTATATACAAATAAACTTATATGTACTATACACAATAAACCTCTATATAAAAGACATAATAAGAATGATACATCATGGATATGTTCATATCACTTACATAACAAAGATAATAAATGTTACATAAATATTAAGGAAAAAGAAATAACTAATATCTTAAACAATATAATAAATAAACTTAATATCAACTATTCTTTAATATTAAAAGAATTATCTAATATTTATAAAAAAGAAGTATCTCTACCTAATATAAACATAATACCTATATTACTAGATAACATGTTAATAACTAAGTATTTATCAACATACATACTAAAGATAAAACTAAATACTATAGATAAACCTAATATAAAAGATTTAATAAATGATAAATATCAAATTGAACTTTTATAATTATTTGTTATAATACACCCAAGAGATGATTATTATGGAATTATGTACAGATCCACACTTTTTACAAGTGTTTTATATATTAAAGGTAACTTTTAAAATAGTATTAACTATCGTACCTATAATATTTATGATTATGATATTTAAAGATATATTTGCTGCTGTAGTAAATGCTAAACCTCAAGAAGAACTAACTAATGTATTCTCTAAATCTATTAAAAGATTTATATCAGCTATAGTAATATATTTTCTACCAAGTTTATTTACTTTTATATTTACTGATTTAGTACCAGTAGATACTACTATGAATGTATGTTTTACTAATGCTTCAGTAGAGAAGATTAATGAGTATAAGAACATGTCAGAAGAAGAAAGAAAAGAAGAAGCAAAGAACAGACAAGAAGCATTAAAAGATGCAGCAGAAAAAAGACAAGAAGAGGAAGAAAAACTTAACGAAATAATAAAACAAGATAGAGAAGAACAAAAGAATAATCAAATAACTGGCGGTAACGGAACAAGTACACAAACCGGTACAAGTAGTAATCCTAACTTAGTATTAAAATCTTACTCAGGAGTTAAAAATGTTAATTATTGGGAATTAGTACCCGAAGGTATAAGTAACAAACCTGCTTTAGTAGTATTCCTACATGGATCAGGAGAATGTGGTAATCCAAATAGTATGTTATATACAGGACTTCCTAAATTTATGAATAATGGTTCTCTAAATAACTATAATGCTATATTTATAGCACCTAACACTGCAAGTTGTAGTTGGTCTTCAGATGCCGCTAGTACAAAAGATTTAATTGATTACGTAGTAAAAGAATATAACGTAGACACAAACCATATAATAATAACAGGTCATTCCCTAGGTGGTAATGGTACTTGGAATATGATAAGTAAATATCCTGGGTTCTTCAGTGCAGCAGTCCCAGTAAGTGGATGTCCTGCAGGCAACGTATCAGATTATACTAATATACCTATAAGAAGTTACGTAGGAGCAAGTGAATCATCATATTATAAAAATTGTAATAATAATTATGTACCATCTATTAATAGTAGTGGTGGTAACGCTGAATACATATTAGTACCAAGTCCTAATGATAATCATGGTTCTGTAATTAATGTTTACGGAGATAGTGAACTAATTAACTGGATGCTTTCAAAGTAGCATCCTTTTTATGTTATAATAACTTTATAAGGTGATAGTATGGAAAAAGGAATGAGCAATTTAACTAAATATTTATTTAGATATTTAGAACCTGGTAAAGAAGAAGAAATGGATATCTATATAAGTGATGTATTAGATAGAGATTATCTGACATTAGAAAGTGATGAACAAGTATCAGAAGTATTTGGTGAAATGGCTGCTGAATTTACATCAAATTTATCATATCAAGAAGCTCTAAGCTTACGTTCATACACTGGTTTTTCTCATAAAGAAATTAATGCGTTATTAAGAGATAAATGGAATTATGAACAACATGGAAAACTAACTGACGAAAGAAGAAACGAATATACAGAAACAGGCCAAGAAGTAGAAAAAGTAGTATTTAAGTTTCCACCATTAGAAAGAAATATAAAAACATATAGAGGAGTAACACTAGCTCAATTTAGAGACTATGGAATATACTCTTTAGAAGACTTAAAAGCTATGGAAGGTAAATACTTCTATGATGGTGGATTTACATCAACATCCCTAGTAAGAAAAAGTTCTTTATATAACACAGAAGCTTTCCAAATAGGTAAAAGAAATATCGAAATAGAATATCTAATTCCAGAAGAATGTCATGATGGAGCACTTCTATTAGATGAATATACTAGTCACTATAAAGCAGAAAATGAATATTTAATAAATTCAAGTAGTTTAGTAAGAATAATATCTGTAGACATAGATAAAGAAAATAATACAGCGTTCTTAAGAGCTATATTAGTACCTAAAAAAATATGGGATCCTATGTCAGTTAAATATAGAGAAGAACAAACAAGAAAAGCTAAATAAAGGAGTCATCTTATGAAATACGATATATGTATATTTGGTGGATGCTCAGTAGACTTAATGTTCTATGAAAAAGAAGATGGAACATATAATACTAATCCAGATAAAATAGTACCTGGAGGAAAAGCCTCTAACCAAGCAGTAGCAGCATCTCGTGCTGGTGCTAAAGTAACTATAATAACTAGAATAGGTAAAGATAAAATAGGTGAAACTATCTATAATAATCTTAAATATAATGATGTAGATACTTCAAATATAGAAATGATTCCTAATCTAAAAAATGATTTCTCAGAAATCTACATAGATTTAGAAACTAAAGATAATGAAATAATTAGAAACACTTCATCAATTAATTCATTTACAGTAGATATGATAGAAAAATATAAAGATGTATTATTAAACTCAAGTATTATTGCATCACAATTAAAAGTACCTAAAAATGTGTCAGATAGTTTAATTAACTTTTGTTATGAAAATAATAAACCTATAATAGTAACACCGTGTAATCCAGATAAGTTATCATTAGATTTAATAGATAAAATAAGTATAATAACTGCTAATCAAAAAGAATGTGAAACTATATTTAAAACAACTAATATAGAAGAATGTGTTACTAAATATCCTAATAAGTTAATTGTAACTCTAGGTAAAGAAGGAGTTATATATCATGATGGAACTAATATAGTAAGACTTCCAGCTATTCTAAGTGATAATCTAAAAGATACAACAGGAGCAGGGGATACATTTAATGGTAATTTAGCATACTGTTTAACTCATGGTTATACTTTAAAAGATGCTATAGTAAGATCACAATATGCATCATCAATGAAAGTACAAGTACCAACAGCTCAAGCAGGAATGCCAGATAAAGAAGAATTAGATAAATATGTAGAAGACTTTAACAATTAAAGTCTTCTTTTTTATACCTTAAGTTCAAATAAGTTTACAAAATCACCCATTCCTGCAATAAAAGAACCAGACAAAGAAGCAAAATCTACACTAGTATTCATATTTATTTTAGATAAATCTCCATCTTCATTTTTAACTCCATTTAAGAAATTCAAACAAGGCATACCAGAAATACGTCCTGTCAAAATCTCTTTATTATATAAACTACTAATACTAAAATTATCTATCTTTTCTCTAGATACAATAAATTGTCCATCTCTCTTAGTAAGACCAGCAAATGTAACTAAGTAATCCTTTTCACCATTTTCATATACATAAATAGCAGATTCTGGTCCAGCAAATCCAATTTCTACTGTATTAGATAAAACAGCAGCACTAACTTTATCAGCACCACTAGTTAAAATAAGTTCTAAATCAATACCTTCATCTTCAAAATAACCATTCTCAATAGCCGCATATAGTGGTGCATAGAACAAACTATGAGTAACTTCAGCTAATCTTATTTTCTCTAATTTACTATCTTTATTATTGTCAAAACTTCCCAATAACCATATAGATACACCAATTATTAAGATAAAACTAACTATAATAATAATTCTATTTTTCAAAATATATCATCCTACCTTCATAGTATTATATTCTTATGTGCTTTTTTAGGTACCACATCCAAAAAGAAAAACTCAAAAAGCCATTTACACTTTAAGTAGATTTTGTTATAATTTATACATAATAAGCGAGGTGTGTATTGTGGCAGAATCAAAGCAAAATGTAACAATATTACTAGATAGATTATATAATTTAAAAGGCGAAGATAATGTATTAATAAGAGAAACAGAAGAAAGAATTGAGGCAGTACTAGCTAGAATTGCAAATATTGAAGCAACTATAGCTGGAGCACAAACTGAACAAGAAGAACAAGAACGTGGATTAAGTGTATTCCTACAACAAAAAAGTCTATTCGAAACTGCATTTGAAGGTTTAACAAACGAAACATTCTCAGCATTAAGTAGAATTGATGTTAATTTAGAAATGGGAACATTACTAACTCAAGTTCAAGAAAAATCTCCTGCATTTATTCAAGGCCTAATGGATACTATAGAAGGTATTAAAAACGATATAATTGGTTATAATTCAGAATTAGATATGGCTAACGAAGAATTAACTAATCTAAGAGGACAATTAGTAGTACATAACGAACAACGTGCTCAATTAGTTAGTTTATTAGAACAAAGTTTATCTACTGAAGAAATAGAAAGAGAATCATTAACAACTAGTTTTGTTAAAAGAGTACTTACTTCATTTGATGTATTTACTGTAGATGAAATAGCAAAACTAACTAAGATGATTATCTTCCCAGAAGATGGATTATACGAATATGATAGAGGATACGAAGAAAGAGTTGCTAAAGGATTAATCGGATATGTTGAAGATGAAACTCCATTAGTAGATCAAGCTCTTGATAACGATAATCAATCATTAGATATAGTTGGTGAAGGACTAACAGTTACAACTACTGGTGAAGAAGAAATATCACTAGAAGAATCAGGTGGAATCCCTTCAGTACTAGGTAGTGATGGTCAAATCAAATTAGATTTAAGCAAAATCGGTACTCTAGGTGAAGGCGAAGAAGAACCAATAGTAGAAGTAACTGAAGGAGAAGTAGTTGAAGAAGAGGAAGAAGTTGTATTAGTTCCTCCAGTAGTAACAGAAACTGGAACAGGTGAAGGTGAAGTAGTAGAAGACGAAACTACTGTAAAAAAAGATGATACAGTAGTAGAAGAAGAATTCGAAGGACCTCCAGTAGTACTTAACTTCCAACAAATCGAAGAAGCTGACTTAGAAAAAGGAGTTATTCCTCCAGTAGTAGAAGGCGAAGAAGTACCAGCAGAACAACATGCTGCAGAAGGAACTGACGTTCCTGCAGAACATACTGATGAAGAAGAAAGAATAGAAGAAATTGCTGCTGAACTAGAAGATGTAGTAGTTACTCCTCCAGTACAAGAAGAAAAATTCGATGATACAAGAGTAAAAGCATTCATAGAAAGAATTGGCTTAGATATAAATAATTTCCCTAAAGTAAATAAAGAATCTTTAGTAACAATCCTAAAAGAAATAGATAGTGCTGAAGAAGAAGTAGTAGAAAGAAATTATGAAATACTAAGAAGTATAAATCTAGATGACGAAGCATACAAAATGCGTTTTGGTCACATGTATATAACAGATGTAGACTTTAGTAAAAAAATAACATTACTAAGAGCAAAAAATATATCTGAACAAAAAATCCAATCAATGATAAAAGACACAAATAGTGGTCTAAGAGTATCATTCGCTGATATGGAAAAAAGAATTCAATCAGTAGAAAACTTACATGGTAAATTAGATGAAGATAATATCTATCTAATATGTAAGGATGTATCTAAATATGAAGAAAATATTGATACACTATTAAGATATGGTATTGATATAGATAATAAAGAATCAAGAAATCATTCAGCAATACTATTTGAAAGTTTAAATATTCCTGCAAATGCAGAAATATTAAAGAACTATATAATTAGTATCTTAAAGAGTAATGGAAAATATGCTCTTGGAGTATTCTGGAAGAAACCTGAAGAATTACTTGCTGATATCGATGCTTTAATTGAAGCAGGATTAGAAAATGTAATAGCAACTCATCCAGAAATACTTGGAATGACAGCTTCAAGTATTATTAAGAGAGTTAAATGGTGTGAACAACATGGACATCCAGTATTCAGTGATGACCTACGTTCAGAACCATGTGATTATATAATGAAATCTGATAGATTCAAAAAAGAATTTGATTATCCAACTGATCTACCAGATTTAGTTGATAAACAACAAACTAACGATACATTAGTAGAAATAATTGGAAACTCTGATTATATTGAAATACTAATGAATACATTAGATGAATACTATAGTAAAACTGATAGTTATGCTACTCCAGAAGTAGTAGAATCAATGAAAGAACGTTTCGAAGAATTCAGTCATTACCTAGAAGACAATGCAAAAGCTGAGTTAGTAGGTAAGTATACATATAAAGTAGATGGTGTATGTATCTGTAAGAATAAATTAGAAAGAAACATTGCTATTATACTTAATACACTTGCTGCAGCAAACCAACCTACATTAGGTGTAGAAAGAGAAATAGTATTAGTTTCAGCATTATATAATAGTGGATTATCTGGGGAAGAACTTCAAAAAGTTGTAGGTTCTTGCTTGGGTTTTAGTCAAGCTGCACAGGAGGTAAAACTATGATGTATTTAAAAGATTTAGGATTCGAAGAAGATGTAATAAATTCATTACTTGAAGAATTACCAAGTGGTGCAGTAGAAAAAATAACTGAACACGAAGAAACAATAACAGCTAACATAAATTATTTAAAAGATTTAGGAATATCAAACTATGTAGAAGCATTCGTAAGATTTTACAATATGTTCTTACTAGAACCATCATCATTTGATGAAATATTCTCAAAATATGATAAAGATGATCTAATAGTTAAATTAGAAAAAAATGTAGCTATTATGGAATACCTATAAGAAGATGGATTTATCCATCTTTTTTAATTAAAAACAAATCGAATAAAAGTTCGTTTTATAAGTAAATTATATACCTACTTAACTAAGATACATGATATAATTATGGAAGAAAGCAGGACACAACATGAATTTATTAAACGGACTTAATGACAAACAAAAAGAAGCAGTGCTTCACATCGATGGACCATGCCTTGTAATAGCAGGAGCAGGTTCAGGAAAAACAAGAGTATTAACAACAAGAATAGCTAACTTAATTGAAAATGGAATACCATCTTATAATATATTAGCTATTACGTTTACAAATAAAGCTGCTAAAGAAATGAAAGAAAGACTAGAACGTATTGTCCCAGATAACAATGCATTTGTAGGAACATTCCACTCGTTAGGAGTAAGAATAATAAGAGAAAATGCTCCTTTACTTGGTCTTGATAGAACATTCTCTATAGTAGACAGTGATGATGTCGTATCAATTATAAAAAAAATAATGAAAGACAAAGGATTCGATCCTAAAATGACATCACCAGCTTATATTAGAAATAAAATAAGTAACATAAAAAATGAAATGCTATCTAGTAATGACATAGCTAAATTCTATAACACACCACAAGATAGAGTAGCAGAACAAGTATATTACGAATATATTGAAGTACTAAAGAAAAATAACGCAGTAGACTTCGATGACTTACTAAGACTACCTGTTCAACTATTTATAGAACATCCAGATGTATTAGAATCATACCAAGATAGATTCAAATACATACTGATAGATGAGTATCAAGATATTAATGAGGTACAATATAAACTAAGTAAACTACTAGCAAAGAAATATAAAAACATCTTTATAGTAGGAGATCCAGATCAATCAATATATATGTTTAGAGGAGCTAACTTCCGTAACATCTTAAACTTTGAAAAAGATTATAGTAATGCACTAGTTATTCCTCTAGAAGAAAACTATCGTTCTACTAAATATATTTTAGACGCAGCTAACTCAGTAATAAAAAATAATAAAGAAAGAAAAGATAAAACACTATGGAGTAGTGTTGGTGAAGGATGTAAAACTAAATATCTAAGAGCATATGATGGTAAACATGAAATACAACTAGTACTAGATGAAATAAAAAGATTATTAGAAAGCGGTTATCAAAAGAAAGATATAGCTATTCTATATCGTACCAATGCACAATCTCGTCTAGTAGAAGAAATGTTCTTAAAATCAAACATGCCATATAAAGTAGTAGGTAGTTATTACTTCTATAATAGAAAAGAAGTTAAAGACTTAATTTGTTACTTAAGATTAATACTTAATAACCATGATGAAATAAGTCTTAGAAGAGTAATAAACGTACCTAAAAGAGGTATCGGAGATGCTACTATCTCTAGATTAGAAGATGAAGCAAAAGAACAAAACACTTCTATGTTCGAAGTAATATCTAAAGGAAAAGAACTTACATTCAAAGAACTTATTCTTCACTTAACTAAAGAAAGTGAAAACTTATCTTTAACAGAATTAATCGATTTAATTCTAACTGATACAGGAATGCGTGAAGAATACGAAGCAGAAAAAACAATGGAAAGTGAAAGAAGATTAGAAGTACTAGAAGAGTTCAAATCTATTACTAAATCATTCGAAGAAAGAACTGGTTCAGTATCACTTTCAGACTTCCTAGAAGAAATAAGTTTAATAGCAGATGTAACAGAACATAAAGAAGATGAAGATGTAGTTACATTAATGACAATGCATAGTGCCAAAGGACTAGAATTCGGAGTAGTATTCTTAGTAGGAATGGAAGATGGAATCTTCCCACACCAAAATTCGTTCTGTGAAGAAGGTGGCCTAGAAGAAGAAAGAAGACTATGTTACGTAGGCATAACAAGAGCCAAAGAAAAACTATATATCACAAATGCTAAAAGAAGAACTCTATATGGTAAAGATGTAATGAACTCCCCAAGTAGATTCATTAAAGAAATAGATCAAGAACTACTTGAAGTAGAAAATGAAAAAATGATGCCAGAAGAACAAATAAATAGAGAAGCCCTATATCACAATGAAGGAGAAGTAGAATTCCATGAAAACGATATAGTAATGCACATGATATATGGTAGAGGAGTAGTAATAGAAGTTGTAGGAAACTTCATTACAGTAGCTTTTGCTAAAAACTTTGGAATAAAAAAATTATTAAAAAACCATAAAAGTATAAAGAAAATATAAGAAAACAAGAAAGAAGGAATATTATGGAATTAGTAGTAATGGCAGCAGGAATGGGTAGCCGTTTCGGAGGATTAAAACAAATAGAACCAGTAGGACCAAATGGAGAATTTATCTTAGATTATTCAATCTACGATGCAATGCAAAATGGTTTTGACAAAGTAGTTCTTATTATCAAAGAAGAACACCTAAATGACTTCAAAGAAACAATAGGTAAAAGACTAGAAGGAAAAATACAAGTAGAATATGCTTTCCAAAAAAATAGTACACTTCCTAGTGGGTTTGAAGTACCAAGTGATAGAGTTAAACCTTTAGGAACAGGACATGCTCTATACTGTACAAAAGAATATGTAGATGGACCTTTAGCAGTAATATCTGCAGATGACTTCTACGGTGGAGATGCATTCAAAGTACTTGGAGACTCACTAAAAAATACTGAAGATTATAGTGTAATTGGATACCATATTGGTAACACAATTCCTGAAAACAACTCAGTAAAAAGAGGTGTATGTTTCACACAAGATGGTAAACTTACTGACATTATTGAAAGTAAAGTAGAAAGAATAGATGGAGTAATCCATGGTGAACCACTAGATGGTAGAGAACCATATACAATGGAAGAAGATCATCCAGTATCAATGTTAATGTATGGTCTTAGAAAAGATATATATGATTATATGGAAAAAGATTTCAAAGAATTCTTAGAATCAGGACCAGACCTAAATACATGTGAATACTTCTTACCAACAGTACTAGACCACATGATGAAAGAAGGTTTAGAAATAAAAGTATTACCAACAAAAGCACTATGGAAAGGTGTAACATATAAAGAAGACTTAGAAGAACTAAAAGAACATATAAGAAAAGCAATAGAAAATGGAGAATATCCAGAAAACCTTTGGGGGTAATTTATGAATCCAAAAGAAAGAATAGAAGAATTAGTTAAAAAACTAAATCAAGCTAACGTAGAATATTATCTACATGACAATCCAACACTAACAGACAACGAATATGATAGTTTACTAATGGAACTATTCCGTCTTGAAGATGAATATCCAGAATATAAACTACCAGAATCACCAACACAAAATGTTGGAACTAAAATACTAGATCAATTCGAAAAAATAACTCATGGTACACCAATGTTCAGTTTAGCTGATGTATTTAACGAAGAAGAAATCGAAAACTTTGTAACAAGAGTAGAAAAAGAAATAGACAATCCAGAATTTGTTTGTGAACTAAAAATGGACGGTCTAGGAGTTAATCTTACATATAAAGAAGGACTACTTATATCAGCAGCAACTAGAGGTGATGGAGTAGTTGGTGAAGACATCACTAATAACTTCAAAACTATCAAATATGTACCAATAAAATTAAACGAACCAATTGATTTAGAAGTACGTGGAGAAATCTACATGACTAAAAAAAGCTTTGAAGAAGCAAATAAAAAGAGATTAGAAAATGGTGAAGAACCATTCCAAAATCCACGTAATGCAGCAGCAGGTTCAGCAAGACAACTAGATAGTAGAATAGCTAAAGAAAGAAAACTAGATACAGTACTATATCATGTACCTAATACAATAAACGATACACATAGCGAGACACTAGAACACTTAGCTAAACTAGGATTACCAACTAATCCAAACTACAAACTATGTAAGAATTTCCAAGAGATAAAAGAGTTTATTGATGAATACGCAGAAAAAAGACCTAACTTACCATATGAAATAGATGGTATAGTAATAAAACTAAATGATATAGCAGGTCAAAGAAAAATGGGAAATACTGCTAGATACCCAAGATGGGCAGTAGCATACAAATTCCCAGCAGAAAAAGTAGTAACACAACTAGAAGATATAATATTTACAGTAGGAAGAACAGGTCAAATAACACCTAATGCAGTACTATCACCTGTTAAAGTAGCAGGTAGTACTATAAGAAGAGCAACTCTTCATAATGAATCATACATTAGAGAAAAAGACCTACGTATTGGAGACTTCGTAGTAATCCATAAAGCAGGAGATGTAATACCTGAAGTAGTAGAACCAGTACTAGAAAGAAGAAAAGATGTAAGAATTCTAGAAATGATAACATCTTGTCCTATCTGTAATACACCATTAGTAAAATCAACATCAGGTATAGATGTATTATGTCCAAACAACCATTGTCCAGCACGTAAAATAGAAGGACTAATCCACTTCGTATCACGTCCAGCAATGAACATAGATGGTCTAGGAGATGCAATCATCGAAGACTTCTATAATATGAACATAATAACTAAAATAGAAGACGTTTATAATCTACATACAAAAAAAGAAGAACTAATAGAACTAGAAGGATTTGGTAATAAAAGTGTTGATAACTTATTAACATCAATCGAAGCAAGTAAATCTAATTCATTAGAAAGATTACTATTTGCCATAGGAATAAATGGTATAGGAGCTAAAACAGCTAAAGTACTAGCAAAGAAATATGAACACATAGATAATCTAATAAATGCTTCTAAAGAAGAACTTACAAACATCAAAGATATTGGAGAAATACTAGCTAATAACATAGTATCTTACTTCCAAGATGATAAAAATAAAGAACTAATAAATAATCTAAAAGAACTTGGTATTAACATGGAATATAAAGGAGAAAAAACTTTAAACAACACATTAATATCAAATAAAAAATTCGTTATAACAGGAACAATAAGTTTCATGTCTCGTGACGAAATAAAAGCTCTACTAGAAAAATATGACGGTACAGCAGTAGATTCAGTTAGTAAAAAAACAGATGTAGTAATAGTAGGCGACTCTCCTGGAAGCAAATATGATAAAGCATTAAAACTAGGTATTGAAATCTGGAACGAAGACAAACTAAAAGAAGTTATAGATTCACTATAACTTCTTTTTTTATTTGGTATATGTGTGTAAAGTACACTTCATATTTAGTACACCTCTTGATATAATATAACTTATTAAAAGGAGGGTTTAGAAATGAGGGATAAAAGATTTATCCATTATTTAGAAAAAAACTTTTATAATCAGATATACAATGCAGTATCAGATTATATAGAAAGGAATAGAAACAACGTAAGGTATACATGTAGCCTACAAGATTTATATTTTAATAAAATATGGTTAGGTGACGATGAAGATTGTAAATTCTATGGTTTAATTAAAGTAGATGTAATAATCAAAAACAAAGACGATGATTATGAAGATGGTCATAGAGAGCCGTTCTTTGTAAAAATTCATGCAGACCTTTGTAATATCAAAAAAAGCTTTAAAGTAGTTTATGTAACTGAAGAGCATGAAGAATTCAAATTTAAACTTAAAGATAATTTTTTACCATATTATGAAAGTAATGATTATGAGAACGTAGCAAAATCATTCTTAGAAAGATACTATCCAGAATCATTTTCTACAAGTGAATTTGATGTAAAAACTTTATTAGAAAATATGGGATTATCTTTAAAGACAGCAAGACTAACATCAGAAAACTGCATATTCGGTTTAATTGCATTTGAAGATATAGAGATAGATACATATAACATTTTAGGTAAGCCAATAAAAACAAAAGTAAAAGCAAATACTATAATAATAGATGCAATTTGTAAAATGAAGTTAAGTTTTCAAGACAAAGACTTATTTACAATAATACATGAATGTGTACACTACTATATACATAGAAAGTTTTATTATTATAAGAAATTATTTAATAAACAACCAGTTGTATCGAAATGTCATATCGCCGACGAATACAGTCACGATAATGACATTAAATGGTTAGAAATACAAGCCAACAAAATAGCAGCAAGAATATTAATGCCACTTAATAAAATAAAACTATCAATCGACTACTTTTTAAAAAGTCATGAACTAGTGGTAGCTGAAGATTATCTAAAAATGCTAGATCATTTAAAGTCAGTATATAAAGTATCATATGATGCATTAAAAATGCGTCTAAAAGACTTACAATACAACAAACTAGTAGGAATTAAAGAATACATAAACGGAGAATATTTAAGACCATATATCTTTAGTGAAGCAATTCAAAACAACGAATCATTTAGCATCAGTAGAAAAGACTTTATAATAATGTCGTTTGCAGATAAAACACTCAGAGAAATTCTAAGTCAAAACTCTTATTTATATGTAGAAGGACATGTATGTTTAGATACCCCTAAATATATCAATAAGGATGGAAATAAGTTCTATTTAACAGACTATGCTTTAAATCATATAGATGAGTGCTGTGTAAAATTCGAATATCATTATGTAGTAACACCCCTTTATGAAGATCCATACAGTTTAATGCACTGCAGAGTACCAAGTTACATAAATACAAGCGTATCATGTACAGGGTTTAAAGTAAAAGAAGGAATAGAAGAGTATATAGTTCAACATCAAGAATACATAAAAGAAATGGTAGATTACAAAGACAATTTACCAGAAAGTTTTAGCGAAACATTAAAGATATTAATAAAAGATTACGCTAAAATCGAAGTAGGAAAAGGAACTCAAATAGATGCATCATTAAATGCAAATATAGATTATTCAACAATACAAAGATGGATTAGTAAGAAAACAAATCCTAAACCACTACAATTATTGAAGTTTTGTATAGGTTTAAAAATACCAAAAGAAATCAGTGAAGAACTATTTAGAAAAGCTAGAATAGAACTTACAAATAATTCTCCAGAAAGCATATTCATCAAACAAGCTTTAACATATATGCTTGGAGATGATGTATATAAACTTGAAGAAGAGTACTTAAGAATGTTAAAAAAATAAAAATGAATAGAAATATTCATTTTTTTTATGAAATTTAATTCACTAAGTGCCTTATTTATTTCCCTTAAATTATGAACAAAAAATTTGTTAAATAAGTAAAAAGCCCGAAAAATGGGCAAAAAAATATTGCACGCCGTATAGTTACGACAAATTAAAAAAAGTCATATACTCATGCCAGTTGAAGGAGGAAAACTCATGAAAAAATTACGGCATTAATAACAATGGCCATTAGGATTCGTCAATGAGGCGATTTAAATTCGCTAAATAAGCGAGTGACAATTAGTAGAAGAAAACTTATTCTTGATTTAGAGAAAGGCCAATCTCCAAGAAAATCAGTAAGTAAATAAAGAAAAAAAGTTTCTAAAAATTAGATAAAGAGGAGGAAAAAATATGGAAACAGAAATCTTTAATTCATCAAATGAAACAACATCAAGTACTACGTGGTACGATCAATACTTCACTGAAGTAGAAGAAGGGCTAAATATAGTAGCACATAATATAGAAGCTACTTGTATTACATCTAGTAACAACAAATTTAGTTTGGATTCTAATGGAAACTTAACGGTTAATAGCATTAACATAGCAGATGCAAATAATAATACGTTGAGCTTCGAAGCGATAATGAATCGCATTTATCCAGTTGGAACAGTATATGAAACAACAGAGGATGTAAATCCAGGAACACTGTTTACAGGAACTTGGGAAAAGATAGAAGGAGTATATCTTGTTGGAGCAGGAACTTATACAGATAGCGCAAATGTTAGTAAGACATTTACAGCAGGCGCTACAGTGGGTGCTTGGAACCATACACA
>SVAU01000019.1 GCA_015059245.1 Bacillota bacterium | reverse complement strand
AATCTAGATTAGATAACGTTGTTTATCGTTTAGGATTAGCTAAAACTAGAAGAGCTGCTCGTCAAGTTGTTAATCATGGACATATCACTGTAAACGGAGTTAAAGTTGACATTCCTTCATACCAAGTTAGAATCAATGACGTAGTTGCTGTTAAAGAAAATTCTTTAGAACATCCAGCAATTAAAGAAGCTGTTGAAACTTGTGTAAGTCGTCCTGCATATGTTGAATTCGACAAAAACAAATTATCTGGTAAATTATTAAGATTACCTGATAGAAGCGAACTTAACGCAGAAGTTAACGAAACTCTTATCGTTGAATACTACAACAGATAGTAAAATAAAAACTCACATTATTGTGAGTTTTTTTATTTCTAAAAAAAAGAATAGATCACTCTATTCTTTAAATGGTACTAATAATACAGTACTACTATTATTTAAATCAATATTACTAATCACCTTATTAGCTTCACCTAAAGTTAAACCATTATATAATTCATACATATTATCACATACATCACCATGTGTAATAATTTGATCTGCTATATCAGTATTAACATATTCTATATCATCAAAATCATTTATTAATGCTGCTATGTTACATCTAATTCTTCTCTTTAAATCATCTTCATTTAATGTTAAATTACTTATTTTTTCTTTAACTATAGGTATAACAGTTTCAGGATACTTAGTTTCCATATTAATATCTATAGTAACAACATCATTAAATATATCTCTTGAAGCACTAATACCTACTACTAATTCTTTCTCAAGCAATTCTTCTCTTAAATAAGAAGTACTTCCAAAATTATTTCTAAGTATAATACTTAAATATATATTAAGTAATCTTTTATCTATATTACCAAAACAACTAATTGGCATTTTATAACTAATTCTTACCTTAGGTATTTCTACATTAGCTTCTATTTCTTCATATTCAGTATTAACTGCAATAGGTTCTTTATCTCTTTTCTTAATAGGACTTAAATACTTAGGAAATGCTTTTCTGGCCTGATTCTCTTTAATAATAGCAACAGCTAATTCAGGATTAAAGTTACCTGTAATAACAACAAACATATTCTCAGGATGATAGAAAGTATCAAATACACTTTGTAATTCTTTTACTGAAGTACCCTTAACATCTTCAACTTCTCCAGTTACTAAGTTTCTTCTTTTATCTTTCTTATATAAAGACCTATTCATACCATAGTATAATTTATGACCAGGATTATTCTTACCCATTTTTACTTCTTCACATATAATACCTATTTCTTTTTCAATAAGTTCTTTAGTAAAATATGGTGTCTGTACATAATCAAGTAAATGATTTAAATTATCTTCAAACTCAGTATGAGCAAATACTTCATAACAAGTAAAATCAAAAGTAGTGAAAGCATTTATAGAAGAACCTAATTTATCAAAATATTCATGTGCAGTAGTCCCATCTGGTTCATTAAAATTAACATGTTCTAAAAAGTGAGCAACTCCATCATGTACTTTAGTATACTCAGTATCTCCCTTACACTTAAACTCAGTATCAATAGATCCATACTTAACACTTAACGTCATATAAAAGTTATTAACTTTATCATTAACTAACATATATATAGGAAGACCATTATCACATTTATCATAGTATATCTTTTCATCAATACCCTTTAATACTATCTCTTGCATTATTTATCTTCCCCCTTAAGTAAATATATTGTATTAAGTTTTATTCTTTTAGCTACATTAATAACTTCTTCTTTTGTTACTGTCTTAAACTCTTTAACTCTTTCTTCATATAAAGGTAAATTATCTAAATAATTAAATAAGTAATTATTAACAATACCACCTTGAGTATCTTCACCCATCTTTAAAGAAGATATAACAGTCTTTATAGCATTATCTAATTCAAGATCACTAAAGTCTCCACTACTCATTTCTTTCATAGCTTTATTAACTAAATCTATACACAAGTCTTTATCTTTACTATCAATACCACTATATATCATTAATAATCCATCATATTTTTGTATCATAGAAGAAACATTATAACATAGTGAATTCTCTTCTCTTAAATACCTATATAACTTACTAGTTAATCCTCCACTACCAAGTATTATATTATATATATGTATTACAAAGTTTCTTTCTCTTTCACTTAAATCGTCTAAATTATAAATCATAATAAAAGAATCTTGTTCATACTTACCAGTTTCTTCAATATCAATATATTTCTTTCTTAAACTATTATCTACATATAACTCTATTTTATCTGTCTTTATAGTTCTATTATTAAACTTATTCTTTATAGTAGTAACAACTTCGTCCATATCTAAATTACCTATAACAAATATGTCACAAGTATAATTATTAAGTAAATTATTATAAGCATCTACTAAATTACTAGGAGTAATAGATTCTAAATCATCCATGTATCCTACCATATAATAACTACTAGGACTATTTTCATCCATATTAATTAAACTTCTTCTAAAAGCATACTTAGTAGCATTCTCTTTTAAAGATTCAATATCACTCTTAATTCTATTCTTAATAATATTAAAACTTCTATTATCAAATTCATTATTCTTTATATTGGGATTTAATAACATTTCAAAAGGTAATGATAATACATCATCTAAATAGCCTTTTTCACAATACTTAGGATTTAAAAAATCTAAACAAAAAGATAACATAACACTACTACCTAATCTAGTAGTAAATCCTCTAAAAGAAGCACTATATAGATTTTCTAACTCTATAGATACATCTCTTCTCTTAGGGTACTTATTACTAGAATGAACTAACATATCTACTAACATATTATTTTGTGTTATTTCACTTTTTTCTAATTTATTTCTAAACATTATTTCCATAGAACAATTCTTAAACTTATCTGTTTTTATTGTATGAATTCTATATGATTTACAATCATGTATTTTATATTCCATAAGTCACCTCTATATCTATTATTATTCCACATTTGTAGTTATTTATTATAACATATTACTAATTATAACACACTTTAAAAGAGGTTTATTTAAACCTCTTTATTATTCAGCAATATAGTAAACTGGTGAAGATGCAATTCTAGTTACATTTTCAGCAATCTTTACTGATTTATTAGTATATCTATATAAGTCTCCAGCACCTTTAGAAGTACTATAGTCTCTTATAAAATATATTAAATCTTCATGCATATATTCATAATTTCTTACATCTTTTTCAATTAATTTACCTTTACCACCAGTAGATACATATAAATCTCCTGAAGTTTTATAATCTTTTAAGTAATAAATAGAATCTCCATCTTTACCAATTGTAATAAATCCAGTATAGATATCTTCATCTATCTTTTTAACTTTTCCACCTCTAGCTAAACATAAAGTACCACTACCATTATCTACATCAGATACAAATACATATCCATCTTTATGAGCATGTAAATAACCAGATACATCTTCAGCAATAGATTTAACTACTCTTATTTTATTTCCACCTATTTTAGCATATCTTACTTCACTATCAGTAGTTGTAAAATAAATATCTTTACCATCAAATAATTTAACTTCTTTTATTCCTTGTAAGTCATTTTCTACTAAGGCAGCATCATTACTACCCTTTTGATAATATAAACTGTATTCTCCATCATCTAATAAAGTATATACTAATTGTTTTCTTTCTACATCATATGCATTAACATTGTATACTTCTTTAGCTATTCTAGTAGAATCTTTACCATCATAATAAAATATTGATTTAACATCATCTCTAGCTTCATAATACATTTTATTACATGATTCTTTATCACAATAATATTTAGTAACATTCTTAGCTACTTCAGTATCTTTATCTTTCTTGATATTAAATATATGTAACTTCTTAGAATCATCTATATAAATAACATTAGTACCATCTTCACTAAATCTTACATTAGTATCAAATTCTTCAGTTACTTTCAATCTATCATCTTTCTTAGGATTAATACTTCTTACATAAAGTATATTTTCTTTTTCATACAATACTTTATCTTCAGATATACCTACTATACTAGAAACATCTTTTTCTATTTTAATAGTTTCTTTATAATTATAAACTCTTAAACTCTTTTCTTTATCTAATGTAACTACATACTTATCATCAAAAGAGAACATATAAGCTACAACATCAGATACTATCTTAGTAGTTTCATCTTTAGATCTTGCATCATATAAATATAAATCACTTTTCTTTTTAAATAATACATATCTCTTAGTAGTATTAGCATATACTATATCATCTGCTCTTTCACTACTACCTAGTTTAATAGCATCTTCTTCATCTTTACTATTTTTAGTCAATAATTGTAAATTACTATCTGTATTATTATATATAACTGGATAATCTATATCTCCATCACCAATATTACAAATAAAGAATAAAAGTAATACTATTACAACTAGTCCACCTAATAAAATATAGTTACCATCTACTTTACCATATCTAGTTTTTGATACTTCTTTAATTTTTTCAACTAAGAATACTATTCCTTTTTTTATTAAAATAAATAATCTTTTTAAAAATTTTCCAACTTTATTAAGTATCTTCTTTATATCTACTTTACTAGTAGTTTTTTTCTTACTTTCCATAGATACTCTCCTTACTACACGACCTATCATCGCTACTTAAATTATAATATTTTAGACATATAAAATCAATAAAAAAGGAAAGTACACTACTTTCCTAATCTACTATACTATTATATTCTTTTGCCATAAAATCGTCAGTCATACCAGCAATATAATCAATAACTTTTCTTTCATCACTAGTACTATTTAAGTATTTTTCATCCATACTATTTAAGAATACAGTAAATATATGTCCTTCTTTATTATTTGTTTTAATATCATTTAAACAATGATTAAATACTTTTCTAAACATATCTTCATATAACTCTAACATTTCTTTAGTATTAGATTTACTATAAATATGTTCATAATTAAATTTCTTTAAAGCTTTTAATGCATTAAATACTTTATCACTCATACATAAGTAATCTTTATCTAAACTATTAGTCATTAAATCTACATTAATTGTATTTATTATTTCTCTATTACTTACACCTAATACAGAAGATATTTCAGTAGGTATTTCATCTCTAGATATAACTCCTAGTCTAATAGCATCTTCTATATCTCTACCTATATAAGCAATAATATCACTAATTCTAACTACACAACCTTCTAATGTCATAGGAACTAATGATTTAACTGCATCAGCATCATGATAAGTATTTTCCATCTCTCTTAAGAAATCTTCTTTAGTTTTCTTTCTAGGTCTATATTCTTGTAATTCTAACTCTCCATTATGACACATGATAGCATCTAATACTTGTAATGTAATATTACTACCTAATCCATTATTCTCAAGTACCATAAGTGTTCTAACACTTTGTATATTATGATTAAAATAGCCTTCTCCTACTTCTTGACTAATTTCATTAAGAATTCTTTCTCCAGCATGCCCAAATGGTACATGTCCTAAATCATGACCTAAAGCAGCAGCTTCTATTAAATCTTCATTTAGTCTTAATGCTCTACCTATAGTTCTAGCAGTTTTAGCAACCATTTGAACATGCGTCATACGTTTACTTATATTATCATTTTCATTAAAACTAAATACTTGAGTCTTATCCATATATCTTGTATATGCTAAAGAATAAACTATTCTATCACTATCTCTAGAATAAGGTGCTCTAAAATCATCATCTAATATATCATAGAATCTATAAGCCTCATGATCATAACAAGCATATGGCGATAAAGTTATATTCTTAAGTAACATATTCTTTTTTATTTGTTCATATTTCATCAATCTTCACCTAAGTAAATTATACCAACAAAAAAAGGTATATCAAATACCTTTTTTATTATTTTAGTTTTCTCTTATGGAGTACGAGTTCTTCTTGCTACAGCGTCATCTACAGCTATATCAAAATCAACAGCTTTTTTAGCTTTTCTTAATCTAGCATTATAAATTGTATGAGCTATAACTCCTGAACCACCAACTAATGAAACTACAGCTTCTGGTGCTACAGCAGCTACTTGAGCAGCCATGTTAACGTATTCAGCATTAACAACACCATTTATAACAGCAACAGCTCCACCTACTAATACAGCTCCTGATAATACAGTAGCTAAAGCACTTTTAGTTCTAGCAGTAGAAATTTGAGCTCTAGCAGCGTCCATACTTGCTCTATTAGTATTATTATAACTTGGTATATTAAACATATTCAATTCCCCCTTGAATGGTTTATATAATACAATAAACCTTATTTAATGTCAAATTCTTCTTACTTCTCATAAACAGGTTTTCCTGTTTTCTCACTTATATATAATAATTTTTCATAATCTTTAGAATCTTGTGGTAACTTTTTCATCTTTAATCTTCTCTTAATTACACCATTTAAGAACGAATATAGTATTGAGAATAATGGTACACCTAATATCATACCTACCATACCAAATAAACCACCAAATATTAATAATGAAAATAATACCCAGAAACTACTTAATCCAGTCTTACTACCTAATATTTTAGGTCCTAATATATTACCATCAAATTGTTGTAATATAAATATAAATACTAAGAACCATATACATTTACTAGGATCAACTAATAATACTAATAATGCACTAGGTATAGCACCTATAAATGGTCCAAAATACGGAATTATATTAGTAATACCTACTATAACAGCAATAATTAAAGGATATGGCATTTTAAACAATAACATAAACACAAAACATAGTATTCCTATTATTAAACTATCTAGTAACTTACCTGCAAAGAATCCACCAAACACTTTATCAGTATATCTAGTATTCTCTAATATTATATTAACTTGTTCATTATTAAATATTGTATATAATAGTTTCTTACTTTGCGCTTTAAACTTCTCTTTATCAAATAATATATAAATAGATATAATATAACCTATTATTAAATTGTATAAGAATTTTAAAGTACCAAATATACTATTTCCTAAAGCAGTCATTACGTTAGCTAAAACACCTTCATTTAACCAATCATTCATAAATCCTGAAAATCTACCATAATTATCATCAATAAATATTCTTACACTCTCAGAACCACCAAATAATTTAATTAATAATTCTTTACTATTAGATAAATATGTATTTATATTAGTAACTAATGTTTCTAAACTCTTTAATATCTCTGGTATTAAGAAACTAATACAAGTAATTAATAATCCCCAGAATATTATTGTAGCAGTACATATAGATAATACTCTTGTTATTTTAGTTCTTTCTTTTTTCTTAAATTTCTTTTTTAACAAAGGATCAAATACTTTACCTTCAAAGAACTTAAGTACAGGACTCATCATATATGAAATAGCTAAACCAAATATGAATGGCATCATTATTACAACTAATGTTTCAAAAAAACCTGCTATATATTCCCATCTATATATTGCAAAGAATAATAATATTAAAGCAGCAAACACTGAAAATATAGTTAAACCCCAAGCAATATATTTATTTTCTAATTTTTCTTTCATATTATCACTTCTATCTAACAATTATCTTTATATCACTAAGTGGATAAGTACTACATGGATGTATGTAATTATACTTTATATCAAGTATATCTCTTTTATCATTTACTATCTTAACTTCTCCAGATAATAATTCACTCTTACAAAAACCACAACTACCTACATTACATTTACTAGGTATATAAATACCACTTTCGTAAATAGATTGAATAATTGTTTTATTATTATAACATGGTACCTCATATTTTTCATTGTTAATAAGTAATGTTAATTTATAAGTATTTACTTTCTTTATATTACATACAGGTAAATAATCTTCATATCTTATTAATTTCTTTGGTAATTTAAGACTTTCTAATTCTTTATTTAAGTACTTTAACATACCTTCAGTACCACTTAAGAAGAATGAATAATTATTATTTTTTATTATATCTTTAATCATCTTCTTAGTAACAAATCCTTTTATACATCCATCTTTATCTTCACTAGATAAAACTATATTAATATTTATATTTTTAAACATCTTATTTATCTTTATTAGTTCTTCATAAAATAAGATATCTTCAAAATATTTTTCTGTATAAAATACTGTTAATTTATAATCATCTATATTATCAATTAAACTATATATCATAGACATTATTGGTAATATGCCATTCCCTGATACTATAGCTATTACATTATTTTTATCTCTTAATTTATTATAGTAAAATTCTCCAAAAGGACTACTTATAATAATTCTTTCTCCTATACTTACACTACTATATAAGTATTTATCTATTACATCTTCACTATTTCTAACTACTATTTTATATATACCATTAAAACATCTATTAGGACTACTAACTATCGTATAAGCTTTACTATAATACTTATTATCTACTTCTATAGTAAGACTTATCTTATTACCTGCTTTAAATATAGGTAATTCTTCTTCATTTAAACTACTTAAAGTAATAACTTTATAAGTTTTATAATCTTCAATATTTTTTATTTCTACTATTATTTCTTCTTTATATAACTTATCTCTAAGTCTTTCAACATAACTATTAGTATTAATTAAAGTATCTTCTCCACTATTTAAGTATTCCTCTCTTTTCTTAGAAATACCTTTTATAGTATTATCATTTAACAGTGTATTAAGTTTAAATTTTATCACTTAAATCACCTTCATTCTTATAATAATTAAATGCTCCTAATCCAGATACTATATTAGATCTATATCCATATATATCCCCATTTAATCCGCTACATACATATAATCCTTTTATATATCTTTCATTATTACTATTAAGTATTCTTGATACTATACTTTCATTTATATTTAATTTAGTATCAAATACCTCTTGATTAAAAGGACTAACTACTTTAATTTCTTCAATATAATCAATTATATCTATATTAATATTCTTTTCTAATTCTTCTAATATCTGTTTAGTTTTTCTCTCTATAGTAAAATAATAATTTCTATTATTAACACTTTCTATAAATACATTATCTTTTAATATATATTGAATACTAATAGTACTTACATCATCATGATTATCAATATTTACTATCATATTCTTTAATATATAATTATTACTATTTACTTTATCTTTTATATTTATATTTAAACCTAAATAAATACTAAATACTTTATTACCAGTTTCTTTTTTATTTATATGTTTTAATGCTCTTCTAGGTATATCTTTAGGTTCAATCATATTACCATATACATTCTTAATATCTTCGCTGATAACTACTTTAGAAGTATATATAACTTCCCCTGTACTAAGTCTAATACCATTAACAATATCCTCATCTATAATTAAACTTACTACACTAGTTTTTAATCTTATTAAACCATTCTTTCTTATATATTCATTTAATAATAAGTTTAATAAATCCCCATTAATAACTTGGATACCTCTTTCAACAATATTAATTAAACATACTAAGTATTCAACATAACTAATATTATTAATATCACTACCATAATAAATACATAATCTAGATAGTATTTCTTTTAATTCACCATCTATACCTATTTTATTTAAACCTTCTTCTAAAGTTAAATTACATATATTATAAAATGTATTATATTCTTTCTTAATATAATTAAAATCTATATTATTCAAATTATTAACTATATAATCCATTCCATTTCTACATTCCATAGCTATATTAAATAATTGTTCTATCTTATCTTTACTATCAGATATCTCATTATCTAAATAACTTATAAAAGTATCTATACCAAAAGGTAATACATATTCTTTATCATTAACTTTTATATTACATATATTATCAACACTTAAGTAATCTAGTCTTTCTTTAACACCACAATTATCTAATACTTTATTTAAACTATAATTAAAAGTATTATTTCTTAAATATAAATTATTAAAACTATTATAAAAAGTATATCTACCTAATTTAATAGTATCATTTATT
This sequence comes from Bacillota bacterium, assembly GCA_015059245.1. The sequence continues at coordinate 12,819 of SVAU01000019.1, read as the reverse complement.
TCACCAATAGTATTTCTTCTATCTATTAGTAATACTTTATATCCATCATTTAATAATGATAAAGCACTAATCAAACTACTTACATTACAACCAATAACTATAACATCATATTGATTCATAGTAATCCCCTCTTTGTGCAGTATATTATACCACAATAAAAGAGCATTTCTAGTGCTCTTTTCTACTTAAATAAATTACTTAACAACTTATTCTTATTTATAAGTAAATATAATAAATCAACTACTATAAATACTATTAAAACTACCACATATGCTCCTAATAAATATCTATATCCACTATATACTGGCATAAAGAATGGAACAATACCAATACACAAAGAAATAAATAATGGTACCATAGTAATTAATCTTTGTCTTACAATAGCATTATCTTCTGTTTCATTCTTTTCAATAAATCTATAATCTAATACTAAACCAGTTAAACTTACAAATACCAAAGCTAAGAAAGGTATTAAGAAACTAAACATAATACTCCATTTATCTATATCTAAATATAAACTTATAACAGTACCATTTATTATTACAAAGATCGTTCCAATAACTATATTAACTAACCATTTACTCCACAGTATCTTAGCCATACTAACAGGTAATGTTCTTAGTATTTGCATATTATCTTTTTCTAAACTCATCGATGATATTGTACTACAACCTATACTACCAAATAATGCAAGTAATGTAGGTACATATAAATTAATATATATATTAATATTTTCTATATCTTTAAACATATTAAAGTCAATTACATTACATATCAATATAAGTAATATAGTTAATACTATGTTATATCCAAAAGAACTAGTTAAATAAACTTTATTTTTAAATAAAGAAATTATCTCTTTTCTAAATAATCCTAAAGACTTATTTAATTTTTTACTTTTCTTCATAACAAACTTATTACTTGTTTTAACACCCTTTAATAAAGAACATATTTTCAAATAATTATTGCTTATTATTAATGAATATAAATAACTTACTATAATAGGTATTAATAATAGAATTATAAATAGAAATATACTTTCTTTAACTAACATCGCATGGAATATTAATCCCATCGGATATATCCAATATAATTTATTAACAACTATTTTAATAATATCATTCATAGAATCACTTTTAATACTACTAAATAAGATAATTACTATTAAGAATATAATTATTAATATAATAGTTTTAATTATCTTATATACAATACTACTATGTGTCTTTGTTTTATAATAATCATCTATATAAGATATTATTGTTGATATTATTATTGGTAATATAGGTATGGTTAAAGATACTAATAATACCATTACAAATAACGTATCAGTAACAATTCCCCCACTATTATAATAAGCTAAGAAACTCACTATCATAAATAGTGCAGTTGTAACCAAATTCTTTAAATAAACAGTAAATAATTTACTAAATAATATTTGGTTTCGACTAACTGGATAACTAAATAAAAACTCAGTATCATCACTTTTAAATATTAGTTGTTCAACTACTGATAAATCAGAAGAAAAACATAATATAGTACTAACAAAGAAACCTATCACTAATAAAAGTGACTTATCTGTTACTACTAATTTATTTAGAATAACATACAAAAAGTATGCATACACAACATTAATTAATGCTACTAAAATAACTCTCTTTTCTAAACTACTTTTAACCCCATCTTCTCTTGCAATAATAATTTTATTTATATCAAATAAACTAAGTAAATTAACATATATTAATTTAAATAACTTATTCATCTACTACTAACTCCATAAATGTTTCTTCTAAAGACTTATCTTTAATTATTCTATCCATATCACCATCTACTAGTAATTTACCATTCTTTATTATTGCAATTCTATTACATAATTTCTCTGCTACATCAAGTACATGAGTAGAGAAAAATATTATTTTACCTTCTTTAGCTTTCTCTCTTAATAACTCTTTTAAAGTAAAAGATGCTTTAGGATCTAATCCTACAAAAGGTTCATCTAATACATACATCTTTGGATTATGCATAAAAGCACCTATAAGTACTAACTTTTGTTTCATACCATGTGAATAACTACTAATTAAATTACCTAATTCATTATATAATTCAAACTTTTTAGCATATTTCTTTATAGCTTCTTCTCTTTCTTTATAAGTTAATTCAAATATATCAGCTATAAAGTTAAGATATTGAATACCAGTTAAATGCTCATATAATATAGGATTATCAGGAACATAAGCTATCATACTTTTGTACTTAATAGGATCTTCTAATATACTTATCTTATCTAAAGTAATATCTCCTTCAGTTATATGATTAATACCTACAATAGATTTAATAGTAGTTGTTTTACCTACTCCATTTCTACCTACAAAAGCATAGATATCTCCTTCTCTTACAGATAAATTAAGTCCATTAATAACTCTCTTACCATTAACATACTCTAAACTATAATTCTTTATTTGTAACATTAAAAATCACCCTTATCTACTACCTTTTGTATTTTAACCAATTCATCATATATCTTTTTAGCATAATCTTGTCTTTCTGCACTACCCATTATAAATGTAGTAAATCCATATTTTTTCTTTTCTAAAATACCTTCTTCACTTATAAAAGAAATTTTTAAACTAACAGCAAAACCTATTTTGCTAACAGTAATACTTTTTATATTATCAATTGGAATATTAAAAATAATTTTATCTTCCATTTTAAATCGTTTTAAATGAATAATCATTATACTATCTTTTTTTATTCCAATAGCAGCTCTATTAGAAAATAAAAAGAACGCTGAAACCATAGATATAACAAACAATAAGAATAAACCTAATCTAGCACTTACTCTCACAGAAATAATTGTACATAAATCAAATGCTATAAAATAAAATAATAACAAATATAATATTTTACCCTTTATAGATGCAAATGTTATTTCTTTTATTTCTCTATCTATCTTTTTAAATAATTTTTTTAAGTTTAAATATGCAACCATACTACCACCACAAATATTATAACATGAAAAAAAGTATTAATTAATAATACTTTATTTTTCTTTTAACTCATTAATCTGCTTAGATAAACTGCATTCATCATCATCTTCTAATACTTCAAATGCTACTTTACCTTTTTGTAATATATCACAAGGGAATATACTTCCATCATCATTTATTAATAATAATTTATCATCTTTAATACCAAAGCATAAATAATAATTACTTATAGTTACTTTATCTAATAAAGATTCCTCTTTACCTATATATCTAACTTTATAAAATGCATTTAATTTATTTTCTCTAATAGATTTAATAACACCATATAAATGCTTACAGTAATAATCACATTTACAATTACACCACATATGTACATGACTATCATCTACTTTTCTTATAATAGGTACATACATTTTATCATCTTCTACTAAAGCTACATAATCATCATCTTGTTTTTCTACAAACTTAACCTTACCTTCTTCAAAGATTTTTTCTCCTCTAGTAACAACCATTTTTCTAAATATATCTTCCATATCATCTAATAATAAATCAAACTTAACTGGTTTATTACAATTAAATCTTTCTTCTGTACCATCAAACTTAGCAAATATCTCATGTAAGAATATTTCCATACCGCGAGGTAAATAACTAAACACAATAGCAAATAAATCAATAAATTGTTCCCATTCTAATGGTAAGAATCTATCAAACACATATTCTTTTGGAGTTTCATTTAAATAAGTAACTATTTCTACTCTATCTCCAATAATCTTATCATTAAATACATAATCACTATCTAACTTAATACTATTTAATTGTTCTATTAACTTAACAGCAATATACTTAGTTACCATTTGTGAATTTATATAAGCTTCTAACTTCTTAGGATTTAAGAAATTTAAATCTACCCATACTACTTTATATATAGATAATTTTCTAACATAATCAACTCTAATATAAATATTATTGTTATTATAATTATTTAAATATATAGACATAACTAATTCATGTCCCTTTTTACTTAAATAATCATTAATCTTATCAAATATACTTTTTTTACTTCCAAACATATTTATCACTACTTTTTTTCTATTTTAATTTTTTCTTTTATTTCATTAATCTTTTCCTTGGATTCTTCAATTATCTTTTCTCTAGCTTGATTAACGTTTTCAACACCTTCAACTATTTTCTTCTTAGCTTTTAGTGTTTCTTCTTTTACTTTATCTTTTATATTCTGTATCAACTTTTCACTAGCTTGAAAATTAAATGCTGATACAAGTCTTCTATATAAGTAACCTTGTTTAATAAGTATCTCTCTTACCTTTTTAGTTATTTCTTCAGTACTATCCTTCTTTATTGTTTTAGCTACTTTAGTAAAACCACTAATTACTTTAAATGATACTATATTATCTATAATAAATAACACTAGTATAACAATAGCTACTATATTAAATACTAATGTAGGTATAAATCCTAATACTTTAATTATAAATGGATTAATTACATATGATAATAATAATCCTAATGCTCCAAACAATATAGAATTACCTAAACATATTCTACCATTTAAATTAAACTTTCTATCTGAATAATCCCACCATCTAGCTTTAAATAACTTTTCCATTATATAGCCAGTATAATATTCTAATATAGAACATAAAACTACTGCCATAACAAATAATGCTATAGGATCATTTAAATATCTTTTAAGTAAGATAGTTATTATTAAACAACCCCATCCATATATTGGACATATAGGTCCTAATAAGAAACCTCTATTAACCCATTTCTTTGATGCTGAATAACATACTACCATTTCTAAGCACCAACCCATAAAAGAATATATTATAAATAATACAAAATAATATAGTATTATATCTAACATAACATTCCTCCTAAATTAAATAAATAATAGCATAATACCTATTCTTTCTCAAATAAGATAGCTACTACACCATTCTCTTCTTGTTCTTCTATAGTATAAAATCTTTTCATTTCATTTAAATATTGTTCCTTAGTATAACCACTTAAATATATTCTTTCCATATCATAATGATCTACTAAATTTTCAAAATAATCATAATATTCTAAACCAACTACTTTAGCTCTTATTTCTTCATCATCATTAGGTCTTCTTAAGAATACTAAAGTATCTCCCACTTTTAATTGTCTTCTCTTTTCATCATTTATTCTTACTTCTATATCTTTCTTACCATTCTTAACTATATCAAATACATCAGAATGTAAATGTACTTTCATTTCCATAATAATCCTCCTAATTAAATATTACATATAAAATATATATCCATAATACAATCATCAATATATTCCATAAATAAAACCTTTTCTTCCTTGTTTTATGTCTAAATAATAACATTCCTCCTATACTACCTAAACATCCTCCAAAAAGGCTTAAAATATGTAAAGATATCTCCCTAATTCTATTCTTCTTAAAAACAGCTAATAACTTATCTAATCCAAATATCAAAAAAGATACTATATTAATAACTATTAAATAATAAAATAAATATTTCATATAAACACCATATATATTATATCAAAAAAAGAGAACTTACGCTCTCTTCTTTCTTTTCTTATTAGATAAAGTATAATTCTTATAATATAATACTCCAATCAAACAAGCAGCACCTAATGTAAAGACAACTAAAATAGATATTTTAAATACATTGCTAATAACCGGATTAATCTCATTAACCACTACTTTACTTACCACTTCTTCTTCAAGAACTGGACTAGCTATTACTCCGTATTGACTAAGATGGGAAGTGTTAAATACTATATATTCTCCTTCAATACGTCCATCAATATACTCTTCTATTTCTCCGTCATCATTAACATAGATAATTTGGTAGTTTTCATAGTTATCTATATTATTATCTAATTTTATCTTAATTGTATATTTCCCATCTTTCATAGGAACTTGTTTTTTACCATTATATACAGTTACATCATAAAGACTAACTAGATCTTTATCAATTGATTCAGATACTTTATTAGCAACTTCATGTTTTGTAAGATTTTCTTCTTTTAATTCATATTTTTTATTTACTGTTTTATCAGAAATTAGAATTACATTATCAGTTTCTAACTGATTATTATTTTGTTTTTTCCCTGTTGTTTCTGGTGCTTTTGTTGCTTCTGGTTTAACATATTTAACTGTTCCAAAACCATCTTCTAAAGCAACGTTTAGATCTGTAGTAATATGTTGTTTAATCCACTCTTCAGTAACAGTTACTGAAGTCATTTTAGTATAATCGACAACTTGTACTAATACATAATCTTCTAAATTATATTCATCTGGTAAATTATTTATTTCTTTTAAGTGTTCATAGTTTTCTTCAAATTCTATTGTTATTCCCTCATATATTTTTTTGTCACTATTTACTACTGTTTTATCTTTATATACATATTGATAAACAGGTTCTCCATTTATAACTTTTTTTACAAAAGAATTTTGTTTAAATTTTAAAGATCCACTACCTGTTACACTAAACTTAGAATCACTTAATCGTAACATTGATATATTGTTATCACCCTTTATATCAATTGTTATTTCATATTCTTCCCAATTAGTAAAATAGTAAGCATTAAAATTATTCAAAGATATTTTACTACCACTACCTGAATAATATATAGCATCATTGCTACTACCATACTCTTTACCCTTACAAATATAATTTTCTTCATCCAAACTAGAATATAGTTTATATGAAGCTAATACCTCGCAATTATCAATTGTTAAAGCATTTACTTTAGCAATACTACATATTATTAGTAGTAAGATAACTGCTAAATATTTCTTTTTCATAAAATATTTCACTACTTTCTAAAAAAGGGAACGTACCTATTATATCATTATTATGGTAAAAAAAAAGAAAAATTATTCTGTTATAACTTTTCTATATATCTAATTAGAATTTGCATAAGCTACTCTTAAAATATCTTCATCTTCTAATATTTCCGTATTAAAGTGCTGTATTTTACTTTTCATCTGTGCAATTTGAAGTAAGTTGTTATCACTAATTGGTATAGCATATAGCATATTTCTAAATTTAAATAACTCATCTCCAAAAGAATTAATATCTTCTATTCTTATCATTCCCATTACATAACTATTCTCTATATTAAATCTTTTTATTTCTAATCTATGAAATTCATCACTTAAATGTTCTAAAGTTAATAAATTATCTTTTTTTACATCTAATATCTCATACATTAAATTAATTTTATCAACAAAACTATGTATTAAACCATCTACAAATTCTTGTTCATCCTTATCTACAATAGATAAATCTTTTAATTTTAATATATCTATCATTATTTTATCTGATTCACTAAAGATATCTTGTTTACCATTTAATACTTCATTATATAAATTATCCAATGTATCTTTTATAACTAATGCTTCATTCATAATTACACAAATAAAGATATTATAATAACTATTGATGCTATTAATAGGAATAACCCAACAGCAATATTATATATTTTATCTCTTTTCCCTTTTTCAAAGTATACATCTAAATGATCCTCAGGATTAACATATATTATTAACTTATCTCCTAATTTAGGAATTCTTTTTTCATAGTATCCAGGAGCTCCAACTTCCATAACCACATCATCTATTACATATTCATAAATAGGTTGATAAAACTCTTTATTAGTATTTGGATTCTTAACTAAATCTATTACAGTACTTTCCACTTCTAAACTATGTTTCTTTTTCATCTCTTTATCAGTTATTTCATCAAATATAATAGAAATAATAACTATCAAAGATAAAGATAAACACATAAAGAATGTTATTGATTCAAATTGAGGTAATATTTTCATTTTATATATAATTATAGATATAAACAAAGAACTACCTAATCCACTAAACACATATCCAAGTCTTTCTCCCATTAACAAAGAACAAACACCATATAATGCAACTCCTACACCTGCTACTAATCCTACTGTACTTAAATTACTTTTAAAGATAAAAACAAGTATTAAAGTTACAACCCCTATAGTAAATCTAATTGAATCTATTATTTTATTCTTCATATATATCACCACCTATATTATATCATTTATTCTTCTTTTTTATAGTTTTTTCTGGTACAGGATCATATCCATATTTACCAAAAGGATTACATCTAAATAACCTCTTAATTCCAAGCCATACTCCTTTTATAGAACCAAATCTTATAATAGCTTCTTTCATATATTGTGAACAAGTAGGAGTAAATCTACAATGTGAATGACAAGCTAATGGAGTTGCTTGATATAACTCAATTAATTTTATTAATAATTTCTTCATATACATCAACCAAATTTATTTTACCAAAATAAAAGAAGTATTACTACTTCTTACCTAATTTAGTTTTTTTGCTATCTTCTATTTTTCTTTCTATAAATCCAGTAAAGTCCATTACTACATCATCAGAAAATCCTTCTTCAATAAGAGCTGCAAATAATGTACCTTCTTCACATAATTTAATCATTTTATCAGGATTATATCCATAAGCATATCTTAGTTTTAAAGATTGATTTAAATAATCTAAAGAAGATTTATAATGAACTTCATAAGATACCATATCTTCTACTTGATCTTTTCTATTACTAGTAGCATTAGAATTTAAATATTCTAATTCATCTTTAAATAAATCTATCATATCTTTCTCATACTTAATACGTTCTTCAATACCCCTAATGTCTTTCTTAGAAGGTCTATAAGATAAACCTAATAAAGATAACATTTGAACAAAACCTACACATCCAACACTCATAGGAATAGAATAAGCTAAATACTCACTCATAGGCCCCATAATTGTATTTGTCACTTCCTCATGACTTAAACCAACAAGTTGACCAACTCCAAAAGCAGCACCTACTCCTATAATAGATCCAACTATAGATATTTGTTTACTATCCTTAGTTCTATAAGCTCTATCATTTTTTTTAGCCTCTAACTTTTCTTGATCTTCCTTTAAACATTTTTCTAAAAATTCTATTTCATTTTCTAGAACTAACACATCTTCTATATTATCTACATAAGGTATAGCAGGTTTCATACCATTTTCATCAGATATAACAATAGTTCCATTGATATACATAAATTGTTTATTCATAAGTAAATCCCCCTTTAAAAGTAGTTTTATTATACGTATTCAACTTATTTTGTCAAATTTAAAAAGACCAAAAGGTCTTTTATTTTACACTATCTCTAATATATTGAACTATTTCATCGTTATTAAACCCATATCTATCTTCTAATTCACTAACACTACCATGTTCAATAAACTTATCAGGATAACTATAAGATTTAAACTTAATATCTTTCATTTTATTATCTACTAACAATTCTTTAACAGTACTACTTAAACCACCTATACAAGTCCCATCTTCTATTACAATAACATTCTTAGTTTTCTCAATACTTTTAAGAACACCATAATTATCAAATGGTTTTAAAAATCTACTGTTAATAACTTCTACATCTATCTTATATTCCTTTAACTTATTAGCTATTTCTAATGCTTTAGGAACCATTTTGCCTATAGATACTATAGTTATATCTTTACCTGTTTTAACCTTCTCACATTTGCCTAATTTAAGTTCCTTACATGGAATATCTATTGCTTCTTCACTACCTCTTGGATATCTAATTACAACAGGACATTTTAATTGAACAGCATATTCCATCATAGCATTTAGTTCCTTAAAATCTCTAGGTGCCATAATAACAATATTAGGTATTAATTTAAAGAAAGATAAATCATATAACCCTTGATGTGTTTCTCCATCATTACCTACTATACCAGCTCTATCTACACACATAATAACTGGTAAATTTTGCATACAAATATCATGTATAACTTGATCATAAGCTCTTTGATAAAATGAAGAATAAATAGATACAAATGGTACCATACCTTCCTTAGCTAATCCAGCTGCAAAAGTTAATGCATGCTGTTCTGCTATTCCTACGTCAAACAATCTATCAGGAAATGCTTCACCAAACTTAGTTAAACCAGTACCATCCTTCATAGCTGCTGTAATAGCAACTATTTTATCATTTTTAGCTGCCATACTAACTAATTTTTCTCCAAATGCAGCGGAATAGTCTTTACTCTTTTTCTTTATAGATTTTCCTGTTTCTATATTAAATGGACTAGCTCCATGAAATTTATCCGGATTATCTTCAGCAGGTTTATACCCCTTACCTTTCTTAGTTAATACATGTATTAAAATAGGTTCATCAATCTTCTTAACTTCCTTAAATATATACTCTAAATCTTCTATATTATGTCCATCAATAGGTCCAACATACTTAAAACCAATTTCTTCAAAATACATACCAGGTATAATAATTTGTTTAATAATCTTTTTTAAAGTACTTACCATATTAACTAGATGTTTACCTATAACAGGAATCTTCTTTATCTTTCTCTTCCATCTATCATTAGATCTAGTATAGTTCTTCTTAACTCTTAATTTAGTAAGTAATTGATTAATTCCACCAACATTCTTAGAAATACTCATTTCATTATCATTAAGTATTACTATTATATTCTTTTTAGAACTACCTGCATGATTTAAAGCTTCTAGTGCCATACCACCAGTTAAAGATCCATCACCTATTACAGCAATAACAGAATTATCTTCATTCTTTAAATCTCTTGCACAAGCCATACCCATAGCAGCAGATATTGAAGTACTAGAATGCCCAGTATTAAAACAATCAGTTTCTGACTCTTGATATTTAGGAAAACCAGCAATACCATCTATTTTTCTAATACTTTTTAATTCTTCCTTACGACCATTAAGTATTTTATGAACATAACTTTGATGTCCTACATCCCATATTATTTTATCCTTATTAACATCAAAAACACTTTCTAAAGCTATAGTAAGTTCAACAACACCCAAATTAGAAGCTAAATGTCCCCCATTCTTAGAAACTACTTCTAATAAGTATTCTCTAATATCTTTAGCAAGTATCTTTTTATCTTTTATATCTAATTGTTTTAAATCATTAATATTATTAATTCTTTCTAACATATTCATCCCTGAATTCTTTTATATAATTGTACATCTAAGATGTATAATCTATTATACACAATAAGGTATAAAAAAAACAACTCAAAGAGTTGTTTAGTATACACTACATTGTACTAGTTAAAACATAATAATATTCTAAATCTTTAATAGTATCTGGATTTAATACATAGTACTTAATAATCCATTTCTTATCTAAATTAGTTCTTCTAGTAATATCAGTAATATAATAATTATTCATTATCTTCTTATTATTAACTATATAGTTTTGACCATTCTTATATAAAGCAAAAGTAACAATACATTTATATCCATCATCAAACTCTACTTTATCAAAATTTTCATCTTTATCATTAACCCATTTATTTAATTTAGTATCATATCTTTGTTTAAATAATACTAATTGAAAATCTTTATCTTTAAATAGTTTTTCTTTATCTTTAAGTATTCTATCATACATCTTAAATAGTTTAGTTTCATAATCTTTAACTACACTCTTTTTTATACCATCACTAATAGTCATTGTATTATTCATAAATACACCCTCTTTATATATACTATTATATCATATATTTTAGTAACAAAAAAACAACTCTATGAGTTGTTAATTTTTAAATGGTCGAGAAGACAGGATTCGAACCTGCGACCCCTAGTTCCCAAAACTAGTGCACTACCAAGCTGTGCTACTTCTCGATTAAAATGGTGCGCCCAAAGGGAGTCGAACCCCTAACCTTTTGATCCGTAGTCAAACGCTCTATCCAATTGAGCTATGAGCGCAAAATCGCTCGTTTTCCATAAACGTAAGTTCATTATATACTTTATTTATACAAAATGCAAGTACTTTTTGCATAAATTTATTAAAAAAACGAGGTTAACCTCGTAATAATCAGAATGGTGTCCCGCTGGAGATTCGAACTCCAGACCCTTTGATTAAAAGTCAAATGCTCTACCGACTGAGCTAGCGGAACAAAACGAATGGCTGCCTTGGATGGGTTCGAACCATCGAAATGTCAGAGTCAAAGTCTGATGCCTTACCACTTGGCTACAAGGCAATACAGAAATGGTGGGAGGACATGGATTTGAACCATGGAACCCGAAGGAACAGATTTACAGTCTGCCGCGTTTGACCACTTCGCTATCCTCCCACAATTAATGGTGCCGACAGAGGGAGTCGAACCCCCAACCTACTGATTACAAGTCAGTTGCGCTGCCAGTTACGCTATGTCGGCAAAAAAAATGGTGGGCGACATAGGACTCGAACCTATGACCCCCTGCTTGTAAGGCAGGTGCTCTAACCAACTGAGCTAGTCGCCCAAACTTCGTTTGACAAGACTAAGTATACCAACTTGTGTTTTAATTGTCAACAAGTTTTTTTAATTTTTTAAAAAAATTTATTTTTACTTAGATTTCGATGTCTTTTCCACAAGACAATCACTATTGTACTATCATTTTCTTATTTTGTCTAATACTTTTTACTATTTTTTTATATTATTTGAACATTTTAACTTTTTCTGATTCAAAAACATTAATAATTTCATAGCTTTTGCCTATAAAATACCCATTCCATTCTCCAAACCGGTTAGTTGTATTACTATAACATATTTTTATGCAAAATAAAAACTCGAACTAGAGTTTCGAGTTATTTATAAAATGGTGGCTCCAGCGGGAATTGAACCAGCGACACAAGGATTTTCAGTCCTCTGCTCTACCGACTGAGCTATGGAGCCAAAAAAATGGCGGTCCGTACGGGATTCGAACCCGTGAT
>SVAU01000033.1 GCA_015059245.1 Bacillota bacterium | reverse complement strand
GTATTAGTACCTACCATAGTAAGAAAAAAAGAAGATGGTAGATATGAAATGATTTCAGGTCATAGGAGAAAGAAAGCAAGTGAATTACTTGGTATAGAAACAGTACCATGTATAGTAAGAGATTTAACTGATGAAGAAGCTACTATTATAATGGTAGATAGTAATTTACAAAGAGAAAAGATATTACCTAGTGAAAAAGCATTTGCATACAAATTAAAATTAAATGCTTTAAATCATAAAGGAAAAAGAACAGATTTAACTTCGTCGCAAGTTGCGACAAGGTTGGATACTGCTACAATAATTGGTAAAGAACATGGCGATAGTAGAGATAATGTTTATAGGTATATAAGATTAACTTATTTAATACCTAAATTATTAGAATATGTAGATAACACAATTATTAAAGATAAAGATAAACCTAGTATAGCATTTAATCCGGCAATAGAATTATCATATTTAAAAGAAGAAGAACAACAACAATTATTAGACTATATAGATTTTAATATGGTAACACCGTCATTAGCACAAGCTATTAGGTTAAGAGATATGAGTGAGAAAGGTACTTTTAATGTAGATAGTATGGAGTTACTACTGGAACAAGAAAAACCTAATCAGACTCCTAAATTAAAAGTAAGTATGAATAGATTAAGTAATGTACTCCCAAGTAATTTAAAAAATGATAGAGAACGAGAGGAGTATGTTATCAAAGCAGTTGAGTGGTATGACAAGTATCTAAAACACAAGAAGAAAGAGAGGTCGCAGGAACGGTGATAGGAGTAACTAACATAAAATCCCCCTTCTTACAATCTACCCCCTAAATTAATACTAACTATTATTACTAACTGAAAAAGAATATTAAGGATTATTTGTAGATATGACAAAATATTCTAAGTATGATAGATTAGTGCTGAAAAGGAGAGATGATTATGAGAAAGGCATTTTTGATAGCACGCTTTATAATTAGTGCATGTGTGATATTGTTTGTAATAGCTTTGATAATTGGATTCGCGGGATTAAATGATGCTTTTAGTGGTGCATCATATAAGCCTATTGAGGAAGAATATGAGATAGATTCAGTTAATGGAGGTAAAGATAAGGTAGTTATTGAAACCGAAGCTAATAAAACCATTGACGAAGAAGAACAAGAAATGAATTCAGTAACAGAAAATGTTATTGATGCCGAAGAAAAAACCACTACTAAACAAGAAATAATTTCTAGTCCACAGGTAAAAGAAAATAATCAACATATTTCTGATGTACCAAAAGAAAATAAAAATGATACATCAACAGAAAATAACAAGATTATTGAAGAAGATAACAGTAAAAATGAAACTGTTAAAGAGGAGGAGAATATTTCTCCACAATTACCAAAGGAAGAAGAAGTTATTGAAGATATAATTGAAGAAAATAAAGAAGAAGAGGTAATTAAACAAGAAGACAATTCTGTTAATACCTCTCATTTAGATTATCCAACACATAAAGGTAGAATAGATTGTACTGACTACAATAAGTGTATGGATGATTCATTAAAAATATATTTTAGTTATAAAAAAATAATTTCAAATGTTTTTTATGTTGAGGTTAAATCAAATTCAAATAAATCACTTGGATATTTTACTGAGTATGTATTTAAAGAATATACATATTCTAGTGAAGAAGAATGTCAGAGGGTTGGAAGTGAAATAAAAGCTTTGTTATCAGATAGGATCACAGGTTATAATTGTGATTCATCTAATACATTAAAAATAATTACAGATTATTAGGACAACAAATGTTGTTCTTTTTTTAGGAGGAAAAATGAAAAAAAGTAAATTAAAACTAGCAGTGATTATGTTGGGAATACTAATATTTTCACTAATAGGTGCTACATTTGTGTATGCCGGAGAAAATGATAGTGCTTTTGCTAAACATCAATACGAGGGTATATATGCAGCATATGATGGACCAACAAGAATACATTTATTCTATGCACAAAGATATACACTAAATGGTGTAAATGCTTATTGTATAGAGCCGGCAGTAAAAATAACTACTGATGTTTATTCATCAACAACAGATTTTGGTGTAACAGGTTATAGTAGTGAAGTAATGAGGTATTTAAGATTAGTTGCATACTATGCTTATGATTATCCGGGACATGACCATATCAATTATTATTTTGCAGGTCAAGAACTTATGTGGGAAAAAATATCAGGACGAGCTGTTTGGTGGGTTACTGAACTAAGAGCAGATGGACCTGAATATGACATAAGTAAAGAAAAACAAGAAATTGAAAGATTAATAGAACAGCATACTTCATTACCATCACTTGATGATACTGTTATTGAATTAAATGTTGGAGAAACAGTTGTATTAACAGATACTAATAATGTAATCTCACAATTTGATATTTATAATTCTGATTTAGATAATGTAAAAATAAATGGTAATACAATTACTGTTACTGCACCAAATAAAGATGGTGAAGGAGAAATACAATTAATAAAGAAGAATTATCTTACACGTTCTACATTAATTTATTATAGTGGTTCAAGCCAAAAATTAATTGATGCTGGCTCACTAGATCCAGTTATATCTACTCTTAAAATAAAGACTATCGGTGGAGATGTAACTATAAATAAATTAGATAGTAATACAAAAGAAAATAAAGCACAGGGAGTTGAGGCAACACTTGAAGGTGCTGTATATGGTATATACAATAGTAGCAATACATTAATAACTACTATAACTACTGATAAAGATGGTAAAGCTAGAAGTGAAACACTACCAGAACTTGGAGATTATTATTTAAAAGAAATCACTCCATCAAAGGGGTATGAGCTAGATGAAACAAAATATTATTTTTCTATTCAGTCAGACTATTTATATCGTGTAGTTAAGGTATATGAAGAAATTATTAATAGAAATGTTGAAATTAATAAGTTCTATGCAAAAGGGGAAAGTGGTACATTAACACCAGAGCCAAACATTTCCTTTGCTATATACGATAGCAAAGGAAATTTAGTTAAAACAATTAAAACTGATGAACAGGGATTTACTAGTACAAATTTAGTATATGGTACATATACAGTAAAACAAGTAAATACAACACCGGGTTATG
>SVAU01000018.1 GCA_015059245.1 Bacillota bacterium | reverse complement strand
AATTCTTGTACACTTACCATATCAGGTTCTTTAGCTATGCTTTTAACTAAATATTCAGTAAATTCTTTTAATTCCATAATTATTTACCTTCTTTTTTAGATTCAGCGTATTTAGCCATGATACCTTTTTCGCTTAATAGGCTTCTAACAGTATCAGTTGGTTGAGCACCATTACTTAACCAATACATTGCTTTTTCTTCATCAATGCTTACTTCGTATTCCGCTGGGATTGGGTTGTAAGTACCGATTGAATCGATAAATCTACCATCTCTTGGAAAACGAGAGTCTGCTGCTACTATTCTGTAGAAAGGTCTTTGTTTTGAACCGCCTCTTTTTAATCTTAATTTAACTGCCATATTATTTCCCTCCTTTGTTTAGCCATATTAATATAACAAATTAAACAATAACTGTCAACCTTTTTTGGTTAACAACATTACATATGTAATCTTTCTGATTGATTAGCTAATTCTACTAATACATTTTTCATTCTTGTGTAGTCTTGTTGTATCTTATTAAAATATGTCATTTCTTTTTCAGTAATACCATTATTACTAAAATCTTTAAATGCTAGTTCCATATGTATTCTAGCAATTATAACATTAGATGCTCCTGTAATATTTGTTACCTCATGAAATATAGGTGTTAATTCATCTGCTGGATTATCCAGAACATATTGTTCTAATGCTACATAATGGGCGGATGCTTGTGTTATTTCTTGTTCTACTGGTTCTAATTCAATTGCTTTTCTAGCTAGTTTTATTATTTTATTTTCCATAACATACCTCTTTCTAAGATATATTGTAACATAAAAAAAGAATAATAATTGATTATTCTTCTTTTATGTAATCTTCGTTGATGTCTGGTTCTTCTTCGATATCATCCCATGGTAGTTCATCTTCTAAGATAGCTATTTTTACTTTGGATTCTCCTACTATTTCTACTCCTAGTTCTTTTTCTATAGATAAGTGTACTTCGTTATCTTTGATGTTAACATCTTGTACTGTAGGTTGTTTTAGACTTCTTACTATTATTTCATTTTCATTAGTTAGTGAGTCGTAATCTTTTACTCTTAATTTTAGTGTTTCTTGGTAGGTAAAGTTTCTTGTAGTAACTGCTGTTTTTGAATCATTGTCATATGAGTACCAGACGTTAACATCAAATGAACCATTTACTGTTACTTCATTTTTTCTATTAGTACCAGTAAATGTATGATTAATTACCCAACAACCTAAAACTGTATTAGGAGTATTTTCTGGTGTAAGAGAATGATTTGTTTTAAATGTTTTTCTTCCTTTACCTACTACTGTTTTTGTTACTATTTCTTTGAAATTAGAATTAGACATATTATTCACCTCTAATCTAATTTATGCAAACAATATAAAAAGTAGACTTTCGTCTACTTTATTACCATGTACCACATGTTATATTTAGTTCTTTGCACTTAGCTTCTGTAAGTTCTTCAGGGGCACTATCTCCACCTCTAGGATCAAAGTACCAATCTTTTCCTTGGTATTTTCCTTTATAAAGACCATTTGATTGTTTTGTTACTCTTACTGGAGTAGATAATTTAGTTCCACCTATATTAGTTACAATGACAACACTACCAATTTTAGTTGCACTAAAGTTTGGTATTGTTTCATCGAAGTCATTACAAGATATTTGTCCTTCGTAATTAAATGTATTATTTGTTAGACAAGCAAATCCAATGAATGCTCCAGTAATTTTATCTGTTTTTAAGTTAAATTCACTAGTACCTGTTTCTATTATTGCATCTACTGCTTCTTTAGTTACTTTTTCACTAATTATTTCTCTTGATACTTCTTTACCTGATTCATCATATTTTACTTTATATGTTAATTCTTTAGTACCTTTAGAACCTTTTTGAATAGTTTTAGTAGTACCTTTCTTTAAATTAGCATTTGTTTTCTTAGTAGTTTTAAATGCTATTTCTTTTGTTTCTACTACTTCTTTATAAGTAAATACTGGAGGTTTTTCTTCGAATACTTCTTTAGTTTCATCTATATAGATTTCTACATGTCCAATAGATTCTCCTTTTTCAGTAGTTATAGCAATATTGTGATCTCCTGCTTCTACTTCTACTTTCTTTAAAGCTTCTTCTAAACCTTGTATTTTTTTTACACCATTTTCTTCTATTACATCAAAGTATCCCAAGAATTTAGGTTTAGAATATAACCATACTGCTACTTTATCTCCTGCTTTTACTTTGTTTGTTTCTTTGAATTCAATAGTGTTTTTTGATACTGAAGTTATTTCTATTTTTTCTGATTTAGTTATTAATTCTTCAGTATTAGTTGCTGGTGCTTCTGGTTGTTTTTCTTCTACTTTTTGTGGTTCTTTATTGTTTGTTTCTTCTTTCTTATTACATCCTACTAATATAAACGATAATAAAAGTAATAAGAATAATATTTTCTTTTTCATCATATAAACTCCTCTCTACCTTCATTATAAAACTTATAATTATTATTGCAAGATGATTAGTTTAATTTATTACATTCTTTTCTTGCCAACTCTTTTATAGACTTATTTGGTGTAGGAAGGTTTTCCGGCATTGTTCCTCCATTTTTTTGTATTGCTTCTCTTACATTTTTACCAATAATATAATGTGTTTTATTGGCGTTATTTTCACCTTTTATGTTATCTCTTGTTAACTTTGAGTCGGTTTGAGTTATTCTAAAAAGATTTGCTGCCAATTCTTCACTTCCCATATTATCTAATATATCTTCTCTATATCTAAGACCTTTTCTTTTGGCTATATCATCAGCGGTTTCTCCGTTATATAATCCTTTATATCCGGAATTATGAAATTTATCAAAGTTTTTAACTCCTGCATTCTTAGCGGTTTGATTCAAAGAATAATTACCTTTTTTAGTTAACTCTCTTTGATAGAATCTTTTTTCATCTTCTGTTAGTGTTGAATACTCTTTTTCTGTTAGTTCCATTTTTCTTGTTTGAATGGCAAAGTACGTTTGACCTAATGCAACCATTTTCTTCTTAGGATTAGCATTTTGTACTATAAGATAGCATATGTATCTAGATAATTTATAATCTATAATGTATTCTTTTTTTCCTTTACCAGTTATTATTGGCTTCCTAACTTCAGGAAGCCAATATGATTCATCATTATTGCTATTTTTATATGCTATAAGAGCTTTTCTAATTACATTATTAAAGTTTTCCCACTTATTATATCCTAGTATTGGCATTAATTCTCTTGCTTCCCAGTATTCATTCCCTTCATCATCAATATGTTTTATTTCTTCAAATATTTTTTCTGTATATTGTTCTATTTCATTCATAGAAATTCACTCCCTCTACTTTATATATTCTCCGTAAAGGGATGATTTCCTTTTTTTACATAAAAAAAAGTTGCTTTAAGCAACCTTTTTTAATGTATGTGTATCTTTCTTAGTTAGAGATAACTTAGTACATAGAGATTCATATGTAGTAATGTTTTTACCTGTTGTAGGAGTATATCCTTCAAATAAAGTCATTACTCTAGATAAAGATCTTTTATTTAGTTTTAAACCATTACCTGAAGATGATAAGATATCTTCAACTATTTTTCTATTTTTAAAGAATTTAATTAATAATAGTATTTCTTCTTGAGTAAGAGTATCTGGATTATATGTTGTTTTCTTTAGTAAGTTTATTATAGATAGTTGTTCTTTGGAATAGTAATTTGGATATTCTATTACATTGTTATTACTATCAAATATTATTCTATCTGATTGTAGTTGTAATAGATCTATATGCCAATCTTCTAATGATATTATTCCTTCTTCTTCATACATTAAGAATGTATGTATTTTATTAAGTAATGTTTTCTTTTCTTTAAGTAAGAAACTATAGTTAAATATTACACCATCTTGCTGTTTAGATATGTATACACTACCTAGTACTTCTTCTAGAAATGTTAAATTTTCCATGTTACCCCTCCTCTTTTTAAGGGGAGTAGGATAACAAAAAGATACAGTTAAGTCAAATTTTGGTATAGAAAAGACGCTTTTATTTTAAAGCGTCCTTTATTTTTCTTTTAGCAGATGATGTTACTACATGATCTAACCATGTGATGTTAGGTTTTGCTGTATCTTTTTGTAATAACATTATTCTATCTTTATTACTTAGTTTATGTGTTATTTTTACTTCTTTACCATTTATATATGCTTTATATAAATGGTTACCTATATCTGTATGTATTTTATATGCAAAATCTATTACGGTAGCTCCATTAGGTAATTCAATTACATCTCCTCTTAAAGTATATACATATATATTATTAGAGAATATTTCTTGTTTTACTCTATCTATGAAGTCTTGATCACTATCTATTCCTGCATTAAGGTCTCTTAATGTATTGAAGAATTGATAATTTAACTTTAATTCATGTTGCATTTTTGTTTTTCCTTCTTCTTTGAAGTATTTCCAATATGCAGCTAGTCCTATAGTATTTATATCATCCATAGATGTTGTTTTTATTTGGAATTGTAATAGATGGTTGTCTGGTCCAAATACTGTAGTATGTAATGATCTATACATATTAGTTTTAGGACATGCTATATAGTCTTTAAACTTATTATTCATAGGTGTATATAGTCTATGTATTAGTCCTAGTACTCTATATGGATCTTCTTTATCATCTAGTATTAGTTTGAAGTTTACTAGGTCATGGATATCGTTTAGTTTATATCCTTTGTTTAGTTTTTGATATAGATGGTATACGTTTAGTATTTTAGTACGGAATGTGAATTTTATACCATTTTCTTTTAATGTATTAGTTACTTCTTCAGTAGCTAGTTTTATACAGTTTTCATAATCTTTATCTATGTAGTCTACTTTTTCTTTTAATGTGTTGTATGCTTCATTATCTAAATATGAAAGACATATGTCTTCTAGTTCACACTTTAATTTAAATGCTCCTATGAAGTATGCTAGTGGTACAAATATGTTTAATGTTTCATTAGCACTTCTTATACGCTTTTCTGGAGCCTTAAATTCAAGTGTTCTCATATTATGAAGTCTATCACATAGTTTTATTATAATTATTCTTACATCGTCATTTAAACTATTAATAAGACGTCTTATATTAGCGTTTGTTGCTTCATCTTTTGTATTGTAGTGTAAGTTACTAATTTTTGTTACTCCATCTACTAGGAATGCTATGTCTTCATTAAACATTTCTTTTATGTCTTCCAATGTATAATCTGTATCTTCTACTACGTCATGTAAAAGACCAGCACAAAGAGATGCTCCATCTGCTTTAAACTTAGTTAAGTTCATACATACATTAAGTGGATGGATTATGTAAGGTTCTCCACTTTCTCTAGTTTGATGAGCATGTGCTTTTGCTGCTACTTCATAAGCTTTTCTTACTAATTCTTCTTCTTCGGGATTATACTTTTTAATCTCTTTAATGACATCTTCTATGGTCATAACATCACTTCCGTTTCAAGTATGCAATAATAATAGCACATAAATATAAAAAAAACCATTATTAATATAATGGTTCTTGATAATCTGTAGTTGTTTTTTTCTTAGTCAGTCTTGGTATAACTATTATAGCTATAATTCCAATAGCTAATCCTATTAATACTGCTTTAACAAGAGATATTATTCTATCAGCATTACTATCTATTTTTATTAAGTCTCTAGTAGTAATTATATAATTTGTATCTCCATTAGTTAAGAATGTAATATATCCATCTTTTACTTCTAATCCAGCAGTAATAAGATTATATTTCCCACCTTCATTATATGAATATACTTGTACACTACTACCCGATTCATATTTTTCTTCTAGATAGATAGTTAATTCAGTATTAGTTGGTAAGTTTGTTTCATATGTTATATCTCCAGAACTTTGTTTATTTAGTTTTAGATTATAGTCTTTTATTTCCATATCAGTAGGTAGTTTTACTTGATATAGTAATCCATTATACATATTAACTACATTGTAGTATAAGTGTTTTTTATTCTTTACTAGTTTTTCTATTTTATCTTTAGTTATTAAATGATTATTTTGTTCTATTGTTGTAAATACATAATTATTAGTACCATCTATTTTATCTAATGAATCTATTTCTGAAGCATTATTAGGATTTTTATATACTATTAATGTATATGTAGTTTCTTCTACTACTGCTTCTTTACCTTCATCTTCTTCTGTAGGTGGTATTGCTTCTTCTAGTATTTGTGTTACTTTTATATCTATTTTATTTGTACCTACTTTTAAGTTTTCATTACCAGTTATTTGAACTGTAGCAGTTGTACTTTCTGTTACTGGATTTATATTTAGTGTATTTATATCGTTACTTATACCATATAAGAATAGTTGATTTTCTTCTGATACGTTTAATACTAAACCATTTACTGTTAGTAGTTTTAGTTTACTACTTATTACTGGTCCTTGTATTTCTTCTGTTGATCTAGTTATATTTATTGTATATATTTGTTCTAATCCATTAGCAGATTCTACTAGTATTTCAAATGTATTAAGACCTATTTGTAGTTCTTTTTGACCTGTACCAGTTAGTGTAGCCATAGGGTCGTTTGTTCTGGCTGCAATAAGTATTTTATCTACACTTCTACTTACTGTAGCATTATATACGGTTTTATTAGCTTCGGCTTTTATATTTGTACCTGTTACTTGTAATGTTTTAAGTGATAAGTCTCCTGTTCTATTATCAGTTCTTGTTATCATTATTTCGTATGTTCTACTATCTTGGTTTTGAGCTGTAACTACTATTCTAAATCTATTTTGACCATATTTTAGTTGCTTTTTTCCAATACCAGTCACTGTTTGTGTTACATCATATTTATTTGCTACTATTTCAATTTCTGATACGTCTGTTGGTACAGTAAGGTTATATGTTTGTAATGATTTTTTAAATGCTGGTTGCATGTTATAACCTTTTACGTATAGTTTTGCTAAGTATGTATTTGAGTTTGGTTCTACTGAATTTATTACTATACCTGCCATTGTTTGAGCTATAGGACTACCATTTGTATAGTATGCTTTTTGTGTTTCATACATATTAATTCTAGTTGAACCGGCTTTTAATACTTTTAATTCTAATTGTAATACAGGTCCACTAGTCCAGTTTCCTGCTGTTTTATCTACATATACTTTTCCACTTTCTTCTCTAGTTGTACCCATTTCTCTTTTTGTTTTTACCCATTTTATTGTAGATAGTTGAAAATATGTTGGATCATAATCTATATAAAGATGTAAGTCTCTTATTCTTAATTCTGTACCATAGTTTGCTTCTAATTGTACATATAATATATCTCCTACTATTGGATTTTGTGTTGATGCAGATAATTCAGTTGCTGCATTAGTAAGACACGGAAATATAATAAATAAAGCTATGAATGTTAATATAAATCTTTTTATTCTTTTCATATACATACTCCTTATTTTACTATTAACATTATATTATATATTTTTATATAATTCAATTATGGTTTTATGGTAAGATAGTGTTAGGTGATTGAAATGGAAAATTGTATTTTTTGTAAAATATTAAATGGTGAAATACCAAGTAAAAGACTTTATGAAGATGATAAAGTTATAGTTATTATGGATGTTAATCCTAAGGTAGATGGTCATTCTTTAGTAATACCAAAGGAACATGTAACTGATTTTAAAGAAGCTAGTAATGAATTAATTAGTCATATGTTTGATGTAGCAAGAGTTATGACTGATAAGTTAATGACTAAGTTAGATGCTAAAGCTATTACTTTAGGTATTAATTATGGTGATAGTCAAGTAGTTAAACATTTACACTTACATCTACTTCCTAATTTTGAAATTAAGGAAGCTAGTATGTCTGTAGATGAAGTTTTTGACATATTAAAAGAGGATTAATAATCCTCTTTTTTTATACTTCTTGAACTACTGCAATTATCATTGGTTTGCATTCAGTTTCTTGATATAAGTATTTACCTAGTTCTTCTCTTATTTCATTTTTTATTTTATTGTATTCAACATAGTTATCAACAATATTTCTTTCAATGATTACTTCTGATATTTTTTTGATTTCTTCTATCATTTCTGAAGAATCTTTAACATAGATAAATCCTCTTGTAGTTACTTCTGGACCAACTAGTAATACTTTTTCTTTTTTAGAAACAGTAGCACTAATTAACACAATACCATTTTCAGATAACATTTCACGGTCTTTAATAACTAGTTCTCCTACGTCTTCAGTACTATTACCATCTATTAAGATATCATTTACTTTTATATGATCAAAACACTCTTTGTTTAGTTCACCATTTATTATTTCAACTATATCTCCATTTTGTTTTAGTAGAATATTTTCACTTGGTATTTTTAGTTCTGTTGCTATATTAGCGTTATTTACCATGTATCTATATTCACCTTTTACTGGCATGTAGTATTTTGGTTTTAATAAATCTATCATAATCATTAAGTCTTCTGATGATGCATGATGTAATATTGTTTTATCTTTTGGCATTGTTACAATGTCACATCCATGTGATGCTAAGTCATTTTGTACTTTAACTAGTGTTTTTTCACTACTATCATATTTAGGTTCAGCAAATACTACTGTATCTGTACTTTTTAGTTTAATAAATTTATCATATCCATTAATTATTTTACTAATTGAGAAATATGGATTTTCTTTATTATCTTGAATAAGCAATATAGCATCTTTATCATCTATGTTAGATAAGTCACCTAACATATTATCATCAAAATTTAAATAACCTTCTTTTTTAGAAAAACTTATTATATTTTGTAAGTTTTTACCCATTATTACTATTTTACGATGTGTATTTGCAGCAGCGTCGAATATTTCTTGAATAGTATATATATGAGTTGGTAATACTGCAAACATCATTCTGTTTTCATGATGTTTGATAGCATCTTTAAATACGTTTACTAATCTATGTGATGGTGAAGTATGTCCAATACGTTCTGAGAATACTGATTCACATAGTAATGCTAATACTCCTTGTTTACCTATGTATGCAATTTTACCTAAGTCCATTGCATATTTATCCATCATTTTAGAATCGATTATAAAGTCACCTGTATATACAATAGCTCCATCTGGAGTATTTATTACATACATAACTGAATCTGGCGCTGAATGATTAACACTTATAGGGAAAATACTAATATTATTTCCAAAGTTCATCTTCTTATGTGGAGCTATTTCGACAATTCTCTTTTCATCTACTCCATCATTTGTTAACATGAACTTAGTAAATTTAGTAGCATATACTTTTATATTAGGTAGATCTTGAAGTAAGTCTTCAGTAGCACCCATATTTTCGTAATGACCATGTGTTAAGAATAATCCCTTGATTCTATCTTGATTATCTATTAAGTATTCAAAATCAGGAATTATATAGTCTATTCCATAAAGGTTTTCATTAGCATATTTTAATCCACAATCAAAAACATATATGTCGTTATCTATTTCAACAACATAACAGTTTTTACCCATTTCATCTAGTCCACCAAGACTAAATATTTTTATATTACACATAAAAAACATCTCTTTTCTATAAATTAAATTTTCTAAAAAGGCTTGTGTCTAGGTAATTATAACAAAAAATATGTCATTTAGCAATTAGAATAAGAAAAGAATAAGTAAAGAAAAAGTACATATTATGTACTTGTTTCTGAGATTAATTTAGATATAGGTATTATAGATAAATCTTTATAATTTATTTGATTTATTATAAGATTTAATTCTTCTATAGATATAGAATCTTTTATTAGAATTATATCTCCACTACTTATAGTATTTAATAGTTTACTTAAGTTAGAATGATTTAATACTAAGGAATGTGTAAATACATATTTATCTTTACATAGTTTAGGTATGGTATCGTTATTTGTGTAACAAAGATTATTATCTAGTTTTCTATTTATTCTTTTATATATGTATTCTTGTTTAGAATTATTTATTAGTTCATATTTATCTGTATATGTTTCTTCTTCTATTAATACATTTACTAAGTAATTATTATTTAACATATGTTTACTTAAAGAGTTTATGTCTTCAAATAAAAGAGATACTGCTTGTTTATTATGATTGCCTCTTATAATTATTTTATCTTTATTATCTTCTAAACTTATGTTAGGTTTTATTTGGTTAAATACTAATAGTTCTTCATTATATTGTGTTGTTACCATATTATAAAAAGATTTATCTACGTTAACATATTTACCATTGTATCCTGGGATTATATAGATATCTTCTATAATGCTACAATTTATAGATTCTCTATTATGGGAACTAGATAATTCTTTTATTGTTTGCATTATAGGGTTTTTATTTTTTATATATAGTGCTACTTGCTCTGTATAATAAAAACTTAATAAACATATACCTATTAGACCTATGTATTTAAAATATTTTTTTATAATTATCACCTAATAAAGTATATGTTTTTCTTTATTTTATAATTATTATTTTATATAATATATTTTAATTTAGGGGTGTTATTATGGATTTTAATAAATACTTATTAGAAAATTTACTTGATTGTTATGAGAAATATTGTTCTTTTGCTCGAGAGATGAGTGATGAAGATATTGATGCTATGTACTTTGATACTGAAGGTCATGAATTAAGTGATGAACAATTCTTTTTCGAAAATTCAGATGATGTTTTAGAAGAAGAAGTAATTGATGCTTTATACACTTTTATTTGTGATATGGGTACACAACATGAAATTGATTTAGATAGAATAGTTAGTTTCTTATGTGGTAGATATATAGTACATCATTATGATAGTAGTACTGTTACTAATTATTTAAGAGCTACTGATATTAAAGATATAGTTGATTTATTTGTAAATAATATTAACTTTGGTATGGCTTTAGTTAAAGATCATTTTGATGCTATGTTAAATCATGAAAAATATAGTAAGAATTTGAAAGTAGCACAAGAAAATAAAGATGATATTGCTTTAAATAAGTTTGCTACTAAAGCTTATTATGAAAGTATAAAAACTTTAAATGATTTACTTAGAGGTGTTATTTGTCATATATATGATTACTATATTAGTAATGGTTGTGAAGATGTTGAAGCACTTAATATGACTTGGATGTATTTTTTTCAAGGGACTGATCCTGTAGGTGAACTTGATAAGATGGGAATGGATAGTAAAACTCAATTCTTCTATAAACAATATGCTTTAGGTTTAGTATTTGCAGATTTATATGAAGATGTATGTAATGATTCTATTATTCAAAGTGATAATATGGAAGATAGAGCTGCACAAATTGCTCCTCTACTAGCTATGAGAATTGGTGCTATTACATTGCCTGCTGATGAAGGTACTAGAAATAGAGTCTTAAAACATTTTATTCTATTACAGGATGAAAGAGAAAAAATGGAATCTAATAGAAAGAAGACTCATCAAGATGGAAGAATTAAGGAACTTAAAAAGTTTAATCCATTATATAAATTAGATGAAATGAAGTTTTAAAAAAAGATAGATTACTCTATCTTTTTATTATTTCTGTCTTTTTTTTACTATCAATAAATCTATGATATCTTCTAGTATCGTTATAGTTAGTCATACTATTAGATAAAAAGTGTTTTGATACTTCATTGTCTTTACGACATGATGCTACTATGGGTAATGATACAGGTAAAGATAATGTTTCTTTTAGAAGTTCTGTACCTATTCCATTTCTTTGTACTACTGGTAATACTGCTATAAGAGAAATATAGAAATAATTATTTGCACCTGTATTATGTTTATCTTCATGAGATTTTCTTACTAGTGATAATCCTACTGGAATGTCATCAATGGTTGCGGTAAGTAGATAGTGCCAATCATGTAATTGTAATAATAAATCTTCTTGTCTTAATGGACCACCATTTTTAGTTAGATTTTCATCTATTATGTTTTGACATTCTAACATTTTTAGATAAGATAACTCAGGATTGTCTTTAAAGTTATATATATTTATTTTCATGATTATCACCTAAATAAATAAATTTATGATTATATAGATTACTGGTATGCATAATAACCATAGATTTAAAGTTACTATCTTATTTTTTTCGTTATTCTTATAAGCTATAGCTGATAGAATAAATCCTATAAGACATAGTATTGCTATTATAATTAATGGATAAATTCCGATTAGAAAAAAGGCTATCCATCCAATTAAACTATCTATTTGTTTAGTTATAATGATTGAAGCTATTGCTATTATATAGGCTATAATTATTAATATTAATGCTATGGTAGATTGAATCAAACTCTTTTTATTCATTTTTTCAATCAAGATATCTTTATCTTGATTTATTTGTTTACTATTTGATGTACTTTTTAGTTTAGGCAATTCACTATCTATCTTATTATTCATATTTATACCTCTATTCTTCTATAGTATAACATATTTTTTTATATAGATGTTTTTGACTTTTTGTTAAAAACATGGTAGTATTATATGTACTGAAAGGGAGTAGTCCTTAAAGGTTATAATTCGTCTAGAAGATGTTTAACATTCGGATTATAAGAATAATGAATATTTGGACAAGACTTTCACATGATATGTGGGGTCTTGTTTTTTAATGGCTTTGCAATCATGAATTTTTGCAAAGGAGATATGAGATATGGCAAAAATTAATTATGATAACTTATATGTAGCTTTCCCAGTATATGATCATGAGGTTGAAACTGAGATGTGGGAACAATATGAAACTTTTGGTACTGTTGAACACAGAATTATTATTAGTCCTAAGAAAAAATTAGTTTATAGTAAAGTGGATGAAGATGGTAAAGAAAGATTCTATGACTATAAAACTAGCGAAGAAGTTGTAGAACATACATATGATACATCTTTTGAAACAGAATCATCACCATTTTATAGTGTATATTGTACCTATATTAATGGTTTGGCTCCTCTTCCTATTGCTGGATTAAGAGAACAAATGAAAGAAAGATTTTATGCTAAACAAAAATGTGTAGGATACTTTATTCCTTTTGCTCAGTATGTACAAGAAAAATTAGGGATAGATGTTAGTTCACTGCCACCTGCTTATGCTGATAAATTATTACGTCTTATGAATATAGGTGCTGGTAAATCTTTCATGTTATCATTCAATGCTGAAGAAGCTAAGAAACAAATAGAAAAAATTGGTTATCGTAGTGAAACTAAAAAGAAGTAGATGTCTACTTCTTTTTTTGTGCTATAATTTTGGTCCTGATGGAGGAGTTTTTAATTCCTCATTTATTTGTTGTATTAGTTCGCCTTTATTAGAGAATGTTACTGCTGCTTTAAATAATACCATGTTAGAACCTGTTATTCCTTTTACTATTTCTGTTAATAGTTCTCTATCATCTGTTGCATTTATTGCTTCTATTACTTGAATTCCATCTGTTATTGGATTACCAAATTGGTAATGAGGTAATGCCTTACACATTTCATCTACATATTCTAGCCATTTAGCATGTTTGTCTAGTGGTAAGTGTTCGAATCCATATTTTACCCACTCTACTTTTTTCTTAGATATTGTTCTTTGTACTTTTTCTTTATAACCGCAGCCATAAACTTTATAAAACATTCTTTCAATATCTTCTGGTGATCTTACTTCGCTACTAGATATTTTTACTCCGTCTATAACATAATAAGCATTTATACCTTTTCTTTGATACCCATATAATGTGTAACAAACATTTATTAGTTCTTCTGTTCCTGTTGTTTCAGTTAATTCTGTTATTTGGATTTCTTCATTTGAGTACATATTATCATTCCTTTCATATGTATCTTTTCTACTCTTATTTATATTATAACATAAAAAGCAGATTATTCATCTGCTTCGTATTTTTATTTCTTAGATGTCTTTCTTAATGTTAATACATGCCAATTTTTTTGTTCTTTTCCACCTTCTGTGTGGTATTCTTCAACATCAAAATAACCTTTTCTTAATGTTTCTATATCTTCTTTACTAAAGTAAGCATAGAATCTTTTTTCTTTAGTTTTTTTATCTTCTAATATTTTATATTCGTATTTTGTTCCATTACTTAGTACATTAGCATTTGGATGTACATTAGCATTTTGAAAATTAATAATTAATAATCCATTATCATTTAAACCGTTATAAGCTACTTCAAATAGTTTTTTCATATCATCCATATCTAAATGAGGATTTCTCCATGATACAATTAAGTCTGCTTTAAAATCAAATACAGTATCAAAATCATCTGATAAGAAATTATATTTTATTACCTTGTTTATTCCTATTCTATTTTGTTCTTCTAAGAATGTGTCAACAGCATCTGTCGCAATAATGTTATAACCTGCTGCTTGAAGCAAAACTGCTAGTTCTCCACAACCACTACCAAATTCAAGTATTGTTTTTTGCTTATCGCTGTGTAATTGTGATTCTATATAACTTAGTAGTCTTTCCCATTTTTCTGTTTCTGGATTTGTTTGATTGTTTTGTATATATTCTAGTGCTCCTCCAGAACTATACATATTTATTGTATTTTTATTGTGTTCACTCATAATAACCCTCCTTTATTGATTATAACATAAAAAGCAGATTATTCATCTGCTTCTTCTATTTTTTTACTAGATAAGAATGTTACTTTTTCAGCTATTACTTCTGTTGAATATTTCGTTGTTCCATCTTTATCTTCATAACTATTTACTTGGATTCTTCCTTTTATACCGACAATGTCTCCTTTATGACAATATTCACTTGTAGATGATGCTACTGCATTCCATAAAGTACATCTAATAAAGTCTGCTTCATATACACCTTCGGCATTTTTATATGTTCGTTGAACTGCTAATACTAATGAAGATACTTTTTTACCATTCTCTGTTGTTGTTACTTCTACATTATCAGTTAATCTACCTACTAGTACTACTTGATTAAGCATAGTATTCCTCCTTTCAAAGGCATACTAACAACTTAAGAATATTAGTGCAAATGAGCCTTTTTTGATTTTGGTATTAATTTTTATTTTAAAAAATTATTTTGTCTAGAGCATACTTTAAGAATGGATATAAAAAACGACTATAAAAAATTAGTTTATAGCCGTTTTAATTTTTTTTAGTAGTTTTAAAATTTATAAATAAATATATTTATAAATATATTTATTTTTTTGATAACTTTTAATTATTAAATTACTTATTCTTCTCTAAATAATTTATAAGTTGTTGATATCCAGTGTCATTCCATAACTTAAGTCTTTTTTCGTTTGGAAAATTACCTAGAGTTTTTTGTTCACCTTCTGGTATAAATATAAAGTCATAGCTCCATCCGTATTTACCTGATTTTCTTTTTGATATAGTTCCTTCAGTAATAGATTTAAATACTACTGGTTCTTTACCATATTCACAAAACGCTAAAGCTTGGATGAATCTTGCTTTTCTATTCTCTATACCTTTCATTAATTTTAAGATACCATCAATACCTATTGTATCTCCAACATAATGTGTATATGCCGCTGGGAATCCACCTAGAGCATCTATCATTATTCCTGTATCGTTTTTTACTACTGAACATTTTAATTGTTCACTTGCCCACTTGGCTGAATAAGCAGCTACATCTTCTACTTTATCTGCTTGTATTTCTGGAGTATCCATTTTTATATTATCTACTTCATGACCTAGTGGTTCTAATATTTTTTTTGCTTGAGCTAGTTTTGCCCAATTGCCAGTTACTAATGTTATTTTCATAATTATCCTTCTTTCTTTAGTTTTGTGGTATTAAAAAAACCTCCTTCCATAAACAGCAAAAAACTACCACAAATTTATTGCGTCTTAGTTTTTGCCATTCATGACGGAGATTTTCAACACACGTCACCATTCAGATTATATTAATAATCATCAATTCTACGGTAGCACACGCGAATGGGCGAATTGAGATACTACACCTAGAGTATAACATATTTTTTTATTTACTCAATACTTTTTTACTCCAAGATCTATTACTGCATTCAGGGCATTTTAAGTATCTAGTTGTTCCAAAATGCATTGACCATAATACTTTACTATATTCTGGTTTATGTTTATGATGACATTTACTACATTCGTAGTAACCTGCTTCTACTTCTAATTTCAAGCAATGGAATGCACCAAGAAGTAATACTACTACAGCACCTATTATTACTATTAATTGTAGTGCTCCTTCAGGCATATATGTAACTACTAGTATACATATTGTTAGAAAGAATATTAACATAATAACTAAAAATATCCACATAGTAGTTAATAATAATCTATCTTTCTTTTCTTCTTTCTTTGTTAATTCTTCGATGATGATATCTTTTTCATCTTTTTTATTTCTATTTATAAAGTTTTTTATTTTATTAAATATATTCATATTATTACTCCTTTATACTAATTCTTTCTTATTATATTTATATATACTTAATAATAGTAGTGATACTGTTAATAATAAGGATACTATTATACATATTGGATTTAAACTATTATTAGATATTATGTTACGAGTATCTGCTAAAGTAAATGGTGTTATATATTTTAAAAATTCTACTTCTTTACTAAGTTCTGCTAATATTTGTAAGAAATAGCTAGCAAATACTATACCTAAACTAATACCTATTGTCTTTTTAGTTTTATGAGTAAATGTAGATATAAATAGACAAATACTAAATATTACTAATGATGGTAATATTGGAGAGATACTTAATAAGATATATTGTTTTTGATTAAAATCTCCACTTATTGATAAACCTATATAATTAAAAATGCCTATTATAAGTACCATACTTATTATATAAGTTAGTGCACATAATATTTTACTAGTAATTATTTTTGTTCTAGTTACTGGAAGATTATGTAAGTATTCAATTGTTTTATCACTTTCTTCTTTTAATACTATATTAGAACCTAAGATACCACTAAATATTCCTGTTATTAATAGTATGAATATAAAACCTTCTGTTTTTAACCAACCATAAGCTGAATCTATTTCTGATATATCCATATTAAATGCTTTTAATACTTCTGGTGGGAATACTTTCATCATTTCATTTATCATATCTACGTTTTCACTAGTCATTATATAAGGATAAACTAAGTAGACTGCTAAGAACATAACTATCAATATTAATGTCCAAATAAGGAAACTTTTAAAGTTTAATTTTAATTCTCTTTTAAACATAATAATCCTCCCTACTTATAATAGTGTAAGAACATTTCTTCTAATGTTGCTTCTTCTATTAATATTTTTTCTATATCATATTTAGATAATTTTTTTATTAAATCATTAGGAGATAGTTTATTAGCAAATTTTATTTCATTATTGGTTTGTTCTATTACTTCTAGTTTTAAGTCTTTAATAATATCTTCTATGTCTTTTGATATTAGTTTAACAAAAGTAAGATTCTTTTTAGATAATTCTTTCATTGTTTCTACTTTTATTAAACTTCCATCTTTTATAATACCTACTCTATCGCATACTTTAGATATATCGCTTAAGATATGAGTTGAATAAAAAATAGTAGTTCCTTTTTTCTTTTCTTCTTTTAGTATGTTATGGAATGTATTTTGCATAATTGGATCTAGTCCACTAGTTGGTTCATCTAGGATAAGAATTTTAGGTTCATGTATTAGAGATAATACTATTCCTAGTTTCTTTTGGTTACCTAAAGATAAATCTTCTATCATTTTTGTTTCATCTAATTCAAATAATTTAACTAATTCTTTTCTTCTTTTTAATGTATCTTTCTTATAAAATGATTCATGATAATCTAACATTTGTTTAACTGTCAAATCATCATATAGGAATATTTCACTTGGTAGATAACCTATTTTTTCTTTTGTTGTTGTATCGTTTCTATCAAATTCTTTTCCATCTATTAAAACGGTTCCTTTTGTTTTATTTATTAGATTCATTATAGAACGAATAGTTGTAGATTTTCCCGCACCATTAGGTCCGATAAAACCAAAGATTTCTCCTTCTTCTAATGATAGAGATAAATTTTCTACACCTTTTATTTTTCCATAGTACTTAGTTAGATTTTTTATTTCTAGAATTGCCATATTTAACTCTCCTATCTAATATAATTTTATCATAAATATATTGCTTTTTATAGGAACTAAAAGTTGAGTAATAAAAAAAGTATCTTGCGATACTTTTAGAATGTATATCCACCATCTACACCAATGTTTTGTGAAGTGATGTATCTAGCTTCTTCTGTACATAAGAATGCAACCATATTAGCTATATCAATTGGATCTTGTGGTTTTCCATTTGGTGTTCCAGCAGTCCATTGTGCCCATACTTCATCTCTCTTAGCTTGGTCATCTCCAGCTAGTTGATCAAGGATTTCTTCCCACATACTAGTTTTAATTATACCTGGACAAATACAGTTAACTGTTACATTGTCTAATGCTGCTTCTCTTCCTAAGCAAGCAGTTGCTGCTAATACTGCAGATTTAGTTGCACTATATACACTGAATCCACCTAAGCAAGCTTTTGCTGCTATAGAAGACATATTAACTATCTTTCCATATTTTTTAGGTCTCATTATAGCTAGCGCTTCTCTACAAGAGTAGATTGTTCCTTTAATATTTACATCAATAGATAAATCGATATCTTTTAATGATTGTGCTGTTAATTCTTCTGTTAAACATACACCTGCACTATTTACTACGAAGTCTACTGTACCCCATCTGTCTACTGCAACTTTATACATGTCCGCTACTTGTTTATAATCTGTAACGTCTAAAGCATAAGCAATTGCTTCTACTCCTAGAGCTTCTACTTCTTTAGCTACAGTTTCGCATCTTTCAGGAATTAAATCTGCTACTAATACATTTGCTCCGCCTTTAGCGAATAATAATGCACATTCTCTTCCTAGACCGCTTCCTCCTCCAGTAACTAATGCGATTTTTCCTTTAAAGTTAAATTCCATACCATTTCTCCTATCTTTATATTTTTATTATAACATATAGTGTATATCGTGTATATATAATAAAAAAATAGATTATTCTTTTAATAATCTATTTAGTTCAACTGCGTATTCCATAGGTAGTTCTTTTTTAAAGTCACTAATAAATCCCATGATAAGTAATTCTTTAGCAGTGTCTTCACTTAATCCTTTACTAGTTAAGTAGAACATCTTTTCTGCTGATACTTTTGATATAGTTGCTTCGTGTTCTAAAACACTACTACTATTACCTAATATATTTTTAGGGAATGTATCACTCTTAGATATATCATCTAGTAGAATAGTATCACACTTGATTGATGCTTTACTATTTTTAGCATTCTTAGTTATTCTAGTTGTACCTCTATAGTTACTTACTCCACCTTTTTCAGCGATTGATTTACTAACTATATTACTCTTAGTATTAGGTGCTAGATGAATCATTTTTGCTCCTGCATCTAGTTGTTGACCTTCTTTAGCATATGCAATAGATATTGAGTTACCTGTTGCACCTTCTCCTCTTAATATACATGATGGGTATTTCATTGTTACTTTACTACCAATGTTACCATCTACCCATT
Source organism: Bacillota bacterium (assembly GCA_015059245.1). Next base: position 5,908 of record SVAU01000018.1, on the reverse strand, counting down.
CCATTAAACCATCTTCATCTACAATAGCTCTTTTAGTAACTAAGTTATATACGTCTGTAGACCAGTTTTGAATAGTAGAATATCTACAACGAGCATTCTTCTTTATGAATATTTCTACTACACCTGCATGTAGAGATGTAGAACTATATTCTTTAGCAGTACATCCTTCTATATAACTTAGGTCTGCTCCTTCATCAACTATAATAATAGTTCTTTCGAATTGACCTAGTGATTCTGTTTCTATACGGAAATAACTTTGTAGAGGTCTATCTACTTTTACTCCTTTTGGAATATAGATAAATGATCCTCCTGACCATACTGCTCCATTTAATGCAGTGTATTTATTTTCAGCATAGTTTACTAAAGAATTAAAATACTCTTTAAATAGTTCTGGATATTTTTGTAAAGCATCATCTGTAGAAGTAAATATTATGCCTTCATCTTTAATAGATTGATTATGATAAACTACTTCACTTTCGAATTGGTTTGTTACTCCACCTAAGTATTTATTTTCTGCATCGATGACACCTAAGTCTTCGAAACTATTACGAATGTTACAACTTACTTTGTCCCAATCATTAGTTAGTTTTTTATCATCTGATTTATAATAAGTAATATTATCAAAATCTATATCTATAGTTGGACCAAAATCAGGATTATCTAATTCTTGAAATTTCTTAAATGATTTAAGACGGAATTCTAACATCCATTCAGGTTCATTCTTTTTCTTTGATAAATCTATAACAAATTGCTCATTTAGTTCTTTTTTCATAAACATCACGTTCATATTATACAACAAGAATTATTATTTGAAAATAAGGTATTTCTTTGATACTATTATTATAGGGTGATGATATGGATACATTAAGTGTTAATGCTAATACATTAGCAGTTTTATATGAACAAAGTCCTACTTCTTTTGATGGGATTACTTTAGAAGAAAATATGCTTAAATATAATGGTGAAGAAGTTGATATTAGTGGATTTAATATTAATGATTTACTAGCAGATAATAATAACTTTGCTGCATCATTAGGAAGTTTATCTCCAGAAGATGTATTTAAGATCATTAGATTACATGCTACTTTACTTGGTAATACTAATACTGTTACAAAAGGTAAAGAAAAAGATGAAGATGAATCTCAAAAGAAAATAGAAACTATAAAACAAGAAAATCCTTTAATGAGAAATATTAGTATAGTTAAGAAGAACGATCAAGGCATTAAACGTGAATATATTAATATTGTTGATAGTACTGGAAAAGATCATTTATTTCCTAATGATAGAAATGTTAATGTATTTGATATATATGATTTATTAAAGTTACAATATGGTGACGCAGTTACTCCTGATCAATTAATAGAAGCTGTATATAGAAAGTTATATGATGTAAGACTTAATACTGCAGAGAATTTAATGGATAAAGATTCTACTTCTGAAGAATTTGCTAATAAGTTAGAAAGAGTTAATGAACCATATAAACATGATAAGAGTACAGATGTAGTTGCTAGTGAAGAACATGATATAGCAATTATCGCTGATAAAGATGATCCTGGTAATCATAGAATTGTTACCTTTGATCAAAATGAATTTGGTGATTTATTAGTTAATCAACATGATCAAAATGTAGTTGGTACTGATACTATATCTAGAACTACTACTGAAACTTCTTTGGTAGGTAGTGAAGCTGGTGTAGATGAAACTGTAGATAGTAATAATGAAGTATTTGAAAAAGATGAAGAAAAAATAGAAGCTTTATTAATTCAAACTCAAGAGTTCTATGATTTATTAAATTCACCAGAACAATTAACTGAAGAACAAAGAAATAGTGTTAATTTATATTATGGTTATTTAGGAGATTTAATTATTTATGAAGATTATTTAGTTCCTGAATTAAGAAAGATGTTATTAGATTTTAGAGCGTATGTATATGAATTACAATATGGTGATGTACATGTACCTTTAAATGAAAAACAAAGAGAAGCTATTACTAAGTTAGAAGAAATGGAACAAGTTGATGAACTTGATCAAGATAATTTAAGTCCTGACAAAGTTGAAGATAGCGTTAAGAAGTTACAAAGAATTAGACCAGTTGATAATTATGGCCAACAACAAGATGAAGATAATGCTGGTATGATTAGTACAGTACAAGTTATAGCATTTATTATAGGTATTGCTATTATACTTACTGCAATTACTTTATATTTATTAAGTTAAAAAAAGAACTCAAATTGAGTTCTTTTATTTTTGTGCTTGAACAGCAGTTATTGCTACTACACCGATTATGTCTTCAGTACTACATCCTCTTGATAGGTCATTAACTGGTTTTTTAATACCTTGAGTTATTGGACCGTATGCTTCTGCTTTAGCAAGTCTTTGTACTAGTTTATAACCAATATTACCAGCGTCTAGATCTGGGAAGATTAATGTATTAGCGTGTCCTGCTACTTTTGATTCTGGTGCTTTACTTGCAGCTACACTTGGTACTATTGCTGCATCTAATTGCATTTCACCATCTATTAAGTATTCTGGATATTGTTCTTTAGCTATTTTAACTGCTTCTACAACTTTATCAATGTGTTCATGTTTTGCACTACCCATTGTTGAGTGAGATAACATTGCAGTTATTGCTTTTTCTCCTGTAAAAGTTTCAAATGTTTTACTAGAAGATGCTGCTATAGCTGCTAATTTTTCTGGATCTGGATTTTGTTCTATTGCACAATCTCCAAATACGAATGTACCATTTAGACCATATTCACAGTTAGGTACAATCATTAAGAAACATGTAGATACTAGTTTAGCATCTGGTGCTGTCTTAATAATTTGTAATGCTGGTCTCATTGTATTAGCAGTTGAATGACAAGCTCCTGATACTACTCCATCAGCTAAGTCTTCATGAACTAACATACATGCATAATACATGTAATCTGTTGTTAGGAATTCTCTTGCTGATTCTAAAGTCATACCTTTTTCTTTTCTTAGTTCGTATAAATCATTAACTAATTTATCAGTTAATTCATTAGTAAAAGGATCTACTATTGTAGTTAAAGAAATATCTATATTATTTTCTTTAGCTAGTGCTTCTACTTCGTCTTTCTTTCCTATTAATATTATTTTTGCTATTTCCTCTTTAGAACATATTGATGCTGCTTCTAATACACGAACATCCATACTTTCTGGAAGAACTATTTTCTTCACGTTATTACGTGCTTTTTCTTTTATTGAATCTATAAAATTCATTATTACCCTTCTTTCGTATTTAATTATATTATTTTTTTGTATTAAAAAAAAGTGTAAAATACACTTTTTAATTATTTAAGTACTCTGAATAAAAATCTACTATAGCACCATAAATGAATCTTATAGTTTTCTTTTTATCTTCTAATGTAGGTAGTAGTTCTGTATAGTTATTTGGATTGTATTCTTTTCTATCAGGTAATGCTTTATACTTTTCTACTATTGTATCTAGAAATACTGGTATTACTTTGTTTGGAGTAAGTAAATCTATTACATCTGTTCTAGGATCATCTCTTTTTACTTTTCTATGAACCATTGTAGCTCTTTGTGGATCTAAGTTTAGTTCACTTATCTTTGTATCACTAGGTAGATTTAAATAGTTTCTAATACTATCATTTTCATCATCTGTATATAGTTCAAATAAGTAGTGTTCTTCACATATATCAGCAATATTAGTTACTGATCCAGTTACTCTTATTAAAGGTACATCCATTAAGAATTCACTCTTTTTTACTTGGCTAATACAAAAGAATCTAGTTTCAGTATCTCTTGTTGTTTCATAATATACATCTTCATTAGATACTTCTACTGTAGTATTATCTGTTACATATTTTACTGATAAGTCTTGAGGTGTTATATTGAATTCATAAGAACCTATTGTTATTTCGTAGTTTCTTTCTTTTATACTTTCTTTTAGTAAAAGATAAAGATTCTTTTTTAATAGTAATTCATCTATTTCTTCGTTTGAATAAAGTAATCTATGTAATTCAAATTTAATATCTTCTAGCATGTTATCATCCCTTTATTATAAGTTAATTATAACATGTAATATTTATTTTTTATATTATTTCTTTTACTAGTTCTTTAGCTATATTGTCTATTGTATTTTGTAATGCATTATTTAGGATTTCATGATTAAAGTGAAAGTTTTGGTAACCTTGTAAACATCTACGTACATATGATTCTGATGGTAGATTATATGAATAGTTAGGATTCATTATATATACTATAGCTTCTATATCTTGACCATATAATGATACTGTTATTGTTTGTTTTGTGTATAGTGTTGGTGTTCCTTCATAGTAGTCTAAGTTTAGTTCATCCATTGGTGTTATTTCATATACTCCAACTGGCACTATACTACCTTCGCATGGTTCGATAGTAAGATAACTTATTTTTTTTGTTCCTTTGTATACTAGTCGGTAATCTTTTATAACTGCTGCTCCTACTGGAATAGCAAATGGACATCGTTGTTTCATTTCATCGATATTAAGATTACTTCCATATGCTAAATAATATCTTTTCATATAATCTCCTTTATAGACGTTTCTTGGTGATTTCTAGATGAATATTATATTTATTTTAGTGATTTTGTCAAAAAAAGAAGCCTTATTTGGCTTCTATTATTAGTTTTATAGCAGTTTTTTCTTTTCCGTCTATTTCGATATCAGTAAATGCTGGTATGCAAACTAGGTTTATTCCACTTGGTGAGATGTAACCTCTAGCTATTGATACGGCTTTTACTGCTTGGTTAAGTGCTCCTGCTCCTACTGTTTGTAGTTCTACTCCACCTTTTTCTCTAAAGATATTAGCAATAGCACCTGCTACTTTACTTGGATTTGATTTACTGGATACTTTTAATATTTCCATAATAATTATTTCCTCTCTTTCATTTTAAGTATATGTTTAAGAAATATTATTATGCATAAGAAAAAGAGGAGTTAATCCTCTTATTTACAAGATTCTTCTACTGCTACTGCGATAGATACTGTTGCTCCTACCATTGGGTTGTTACCCATACCGATAAGTCCCATCATTTCTACGTGAGCAGGTACCGAAGATGAACCAGCGAATTGTGCATCACTATGCATTCTTCCCATAGTATCTGTCATACCATATGAAGCAGGACCAGCTGCCATATTGTCTGGGTGAAGAGTTCTTCCTGTTCCTCCACCTGATGCTACTGAGAAGTATTTTTTACCTAGTTCAATACATTCTTTTTTGTATGTTCCAGCTACTGGATGTTGGAAACGAGTTGGGTTTGTTGAGTTACCAGTAATTGATACATCAACACCTTCAAGATGCATTATTGCTACACCTTCTCTAACATCGTTAGCTCCATAACATCTAACTTTACTTCTTTCACCATCTGAATATGGAATTTCTTTTACTACGTTTACTTTACCAGTAAAGAAATCAAATTCAGTTTGAACATATGTAAATCCATTAATTCTTGAAATTACTTGTGCTGCATCTTTTCCAAGACCATTTAAGATTACTCTTAGTGGTTCTTTTCTAACTTTGTTTGCACTTTTTGCAATACCGATTGCTCCTTCAGCTGCTGCAAATGATTCATGTCCTGCTAAGAATGCAAAACATTTAGTTTCTTCAGTTAATAACATAGAAGCTAAGTTACCATGTCCTAAACCTACTTTACGATCATCAGCTACTGAACCTGGAATACAAAATGCTTGTAATCCTTCTCCGATTGCTTTTGCAGCATCTGCTGCTTTAGTTCTACCACTTTTAATAGCTATAGCTGCACCTAATGTATAAGCCCAGCAAGCATTTTCAAAACAAATTGGTTGAACTCCTTTTACTATTTCATAAGGGTCGAAACCTTTTTCTTTACAAATATTTCTTGCGTCTTCAAAATCTTTGATTCCGTATT
>SVAU01000017.1 GCA_015059245.1 Bacillota bacterium | reverse complement strand
TTTCTTCTTTTGACCAATTTCTATTTTTTTCTTTTCGTATTCTTGGCATTATTATCATCTCCTTTAAATTATTGTAACAAAAAAAGTAAACAGTTTTTATCTGTCTACTTTTATCTTACAACTTCACAATAAAAGTTATGTCTTTTTTTTGACTATTTATTATGTTCTGATAATATTAACAATATTTTATTCTTTATATTCCATAAATCTTCATAAATAAATGTTAACATTTCACTTTCAGTCATATTAATATTTTGTTCATCACTACAATTATAGTTCTTAACACCTGTAATATCTTTTAACTCTTCATGTTGAATAGCCCCATTTAATAACATATCTATCTTTATTAATAAAGAACTTAATTCTTCTCTTTGAGTATTAACATCCAATTTTTTATATAAATCCATCATATTTTTATTCATTTCTTAATACTACCTTGAATCATATCTTGACCGACAATATTATTTCCTAAATATTTAGATATAGTTTCTATAAATTCTTTCTCATTATTAAGTGCAGCCGCATGAAATTCATCAATTAATACTAAGTTATCACTATCATTTAAAGTAGGAGCTGTATTACCAAATTTCTTTTCTAATGTATCTAAATGTTCTAATAAAGAAACTTTATATAATTCAAACATTTTTCTATACTCGTCTTTAGCAATATTTCGTTCCATAGTATTAAGTATTTCCCTAACTCCTTGACTAAAAGTCATTAAAAGTGCATAACCAAGTCCCATCTCTTTTACCATTTCTTTTTCATCTATCACAACAAAATTACCATTTTCATCAAATTCTGCTGCTTGAATCATGTGTGCAGAAACAGGAGTATTAGTGTACTCTCCATTATTATGAATATATTTAACATTATTTCTATATGAAGAACAACTTTTAAAATGACCTACTATATCTCCACCAATAACATTACAATGATATTTTTCAGGATCATTAAAAGCTTCAACCTTTTCTGGAGTATCTAATAATTTTTGATTAATAGGATTACCATTAACAGTAAATGCTTCTCTTATTTCATCATGATTATGCAAATATGTATGCGAAGTTAAATTGCCTCCTAATGAATGTCCATATAAAAAATTATTACCATTACTATTCTTATTATCTTCAAAGTATTTTAAAGCTTCTCTTACTTGTGATGATGAACCAGTAAAATACTCTAATACATCAGCTTCTAACCAATCATTAATTCCACCCTGAGTTAAATTAAAATCACTACCTCTATATGAAATACCTGTATTACCATAAGAATCAACAAAAGTTAACGCTTGAAATCCATTAGTTAATGTACCCTTTTTATTACTAATATTAGTAATAAATATTTCGCTTAAACCATTTTCAATTAAACAATCAACTAACTCTTTATGAGTAATAATCCCTTTATCTCCAACTACTTTATCAACAACTGAATGAGTAACATTATTATCAAAAAGATTATCTCCTACAAACATATCATCAGGATTAGCTAAATATGTAGATAACTCTGAAACACTTATCCCACCATTTAATATCTTTTCTCTACCTTCATCATTTATATTCAAATAAGATATTTGAGTCAATAAAGACTTTTGTAAATCATTTAGATTTTCTAAATTAATACCATTACTCATACAATCACTCTCACTATTATTAAAAATATTATATCATATTACCTACTTAGAAATAATTATTAAAGGAATTCTCATTTCATCTTCAGTAAATCCCGCATGCATAGATTTTAAATCAGTAGAATAAATACTATATTTAAAGAATTTATCACTTATAGCTAACCCAAAATAGTCACCTAAAGAATCTCTAAATAATTTATGTTCTTCCCCTTCTCCAAATATCTTTTCATCTATTATTTCTTTCTTACTCTTCAAGATAAAATCATTACCAAAATACTTATTAAACAATTCTTTAAAAGTATCATGCATACCTTCTTTAACTTTAAAAGCACACATTCTACCTTCAACCCATACATCACCATCTAAAGTATTATAAAAATCTTCATAATCGCTTAGTAATAAACTACTACTATTTAAATGACCATGATCAGCTGTAACTATTACAACAGTATCTTTACCTAACTTAGAACATAATTCTTCAGTAGCTTTATTTATCTTGTTAATAACTTTATTAACTTTTATATGATCAGTACCCATTTCATGCATTATATAATCAGGATCTTCATAATAAGCATAAATATATTTTTTACCAGGTCTCTTACATTCACTAAGTATTCTATTATTCATATCTTTTATATTACTATAAGCTCCTTCACCAAAAGGAAATAATATCTTAGAACTATACTTACCTGCATTATTAATATCATCAGTAATAGTATTATAATCATAATACTTTCTTACTACATTATAATCTCTAGCATCAATACTAGTATCTTTTAATTTATTAGTAAACATAGTTACTATTAAATCTTCAGGTTTAATATATAAATCCCAACCTAACCATCCATGTTCACATGGATTCATCCCAGATAACATAGAAGTTGTACTAGCAGTAGTAGTACATGGTACTACAGAAGAATAATCTCTTACACAATTTTTTACTAAGAAACTATCTTTATCTAAGTTTCTATTAAGTATATTAAATCCCATACCATCATATAGTATTACTACTACATTCTTAGGTTTTACTCTTTCTAATACTTCATCTACTTCTTTTATAGTATTATGTTTATATTCTACTTCAAAATACTTTCTTATACTACAAGCCAAATTAGTAATACAATCCTCATAATTTGCTTTTATCATACCTATCACCTACTAATTATTATATCAAAAAAAGCCACTATAAAAGTGACTTTTATTTATCCAAATATTTACCTATATTTTCTTTAGTAGATATTAAATAAGCATATATAGAATTTAAGAATTCTTCTTCACCAAGACCAGTTTCATATTCATCCATTTCACTTGTTAATAAAGTATCACTACCACCAGTTAATATATGAAATAATTCAAATAATTCTTGTACTTCATACATAATTTCATCTCTTTTAGTATTAGAATTTAATTTACTAAAAGATTCTACCAACTCATTATATTCTTCCATACGTAACCCTTCTTATCTTCTATATAAACTATTTATTTCTTCTACAGTACCAAGTGTACTATGTAATTGATCAGGTCCTTGTCCTTTTAAATTTAATTTAACTCTTTGAAATATACTTAAACCTTTGAATCTTTTCTTGGCTTCTATAAATGCTTCTTCCTTTGCTTGTATCTCTTGATTCTTAGCTTCTCTTTTCATATTCTCTACTACAGGAATTTGACCTATCTTAGTTCTAATCACTCCTATAAGTTGTCTTTTCTCTTCTTCATCTAAAGTATCAGAATCTACTACTATATCAATTAATTCATTATAAGAACTAATATATTCTATTTCATTTAATTCTCCTTTTAAATGAGAACCATGAGTATCTTCTATCATTTTCATATATTGTTCAAATTTCATAACATCACCTATATTCTAATAAAAGTATACCTAATTATTAGAATTAAAACAATCTAATTTACTTAACATTTCTTTAGTTTCTTTTAAAGTTAATTTTCTAGTATTACTAGAATTATATTCACATATATCTATCTCTTTATTTAATCTTTCTTTATTACATTCATTATAATTAAGTGTTCTACTATCCATAGGTACTCTATAGTATTCACCTAAATCTTCTACATTAATCATTTCTTCTTTAGTAATTAATACTTCATTTATCTTTTCACCATGTCTAGAACCAATATATGTAATAGGTACTTTACTTTTCTTAAGACTTTTAACTGCTTTAGCTAATATATCTATCGTTACAGATGGTGCTTTTTGTACAAATAAATCTCCTTGTTTACCGTGTAAAAACGCATATAACACAAGTTCTACTGCTTCATCTAAACTCATCATAAATCTTCTCATATCAGGATTAGTAATAGTAATACTTTTACCCTCTTCTATTTGTTTAATAAATAATGGTACAACAGATCCTCTACTACCTAAAACATTACCATATCTAGTTCTACATATAATTGTATTATCTTGTTCTCTCGCTTTAGCAATAGCAACCTTCTCCATCAATGCTTTACTCATACCCATAGCATTTACTGGATATGCTGCTTTATCAGTACTAAGTACAATTACTTTCTTAACATTATTATTTATAGCAGCATCCAATACATTTTCAGTACCAAGTATATTAGTTTTAACTGCTTCCATAGGATAAAATTCACATGTATGTACCTGTTTTAAAGCTGCAGCATGAAATACATAATCTACACCTCTCATAGCGTTCTCTACACTACGTAAATCTCTTACATCACCAATATAAAACTTTAACTTATCATTGTTATATTTCTTTCTCAAATCATCTTGTTTCTTTTCATCTCTAGAAAATATTCTTATCTCTTTTATATCAGTATCTAAAAATCTTTTAAGTACTGCATTACCAAATGAACCAGTACCACCTGTTATTAAAAGTATTTTATTTTTAAACATAAAACCACCTATTTTTCTAAAAAGAAAAAACACAAAAACTATTGTGCTTTTACTTGTCCATTTTTCTTTTCAGCAACTTTTCTTGCTACGTTAGATAATTGATCACTTAACTTAGTAACTTCTTCCATTTTAACTTCAGTAGTACCAGTTGCAGCTAAATCATTAATCTTATTCTTAACTATTGTAGAAGCACTACCTAATAATGCAGTAGCACCTGTCATAACAGCTTCATCAATTCCAGGTACTGGATCTGGTACAAAATAATTAACTACAGTTAAAATACCAACTACACCAGTAGCAGCAACTAAGATATTATTAACAACTTCTAAATTCTTAATCTTCTTAGCTGTATCATCAGCCATTTCCATATTTTGATATTTTCTTTTAATACGTTCTATTTTCTCTTTCTTTTCAGGAACTATTACAGTTTCTCTACCTTCATTATTCATCATCATCTTCTCCTAACTGTGTAGATATCTCATTATAATAAGCAACTACCATATCTTTTTCTTCAGGTAAGATACCTAGTATTTGCATATCTTCTCCTTCACCTACTACTTCACCTAGTAACACTCCACCAGTTTCTTTACTTTCATCTTCATTAACAATACCATACATAATATATTTCTTTTCTAGATCTGGTATTTCAAACATTCCTAACATAGAAATAAAAATTCTATTACCATTTTCATCTCTTACATTAATTCTTTCCAAATTAGCCATAATATTCCTCCATATTCTTAATATAAGTATACCACAAGTTATCCACAAGAAAAGTAGAGTTCCCTCTACTTTTACATATATTAACTAAATAATACCTTTTCAGATTTAAATTTCTTAATAAGCACATATAATATAATAATTATATAAACTAATGTAGAACCAACAGTTAATAATAAATTAATATAATTACATGTACCAGAATATAATTCCATTAATACAGTAGTATGACTAAGTATTGGTACTACATATAACAATCTAGGTGTATCAAAACTAATCATAGACAAGAATAATGGTAATACACATATAGTTTGTAATATACTTCCAGAAGCTTGTGATTCTTTATATGACTTAGCAGATGATGTTAATAATATAGCAAGTGCTGCTATTAATAAAGAAGCTACAAAACATATTACAACACCAAATAATACAACACTAAATCCCATACTAAATTCTTCATATACAGTAAACATATTAGTTGCAATACCAAAGCTACCTAATGTAATAATAAAACCTACTAATGATGCTATAAATCCTATTAAGAATGTAGCTAAGTATTTACCTATAATTAATTCCTTTGTAGTAATAGGTAATGTTAATATAGTTTCTAATGTACCATTTTCTTTTTCAGAAGCTATTGCTGTAGTAGCCATATTAACAGATGCTAAAGCAATTACCATAATTATATAAGTAAATGACATATTCATAACTAACTCTATAATCATATCACTTTCAGATATTTCTTCACCACTGGTAGTCTTTAATTCATAAGTAAAATTATTATAAACATCTTCTACATTAATACCTTGATTAACTAAATACATATTACCTAAATAAGAATTATAACTATCTAAATAATACATGACATATGAAGAAACTTGTGAATCCATCATATTTTCATCAGTATAAATATAATATATCTTCTTATCTTTATCATAATCTAAATATGCTTCTATTTCTCCATTATGATAAGCTTCCTTCATCTTATCTACACTATCATATTCAACATAAGCTAGTGAATTTTCTTTCATTAATTCTTTTTCTATTTCATTAACTTCATAATTAACTCCAATAGAATATTTTATCTCTCCATCAGATTCTTCTAATATAGCATCTTCCATATATCCCATTAAGAAAATCATAAATGCTATTATAAAAGGAAAACCAAATATATAACAAATAGTTTTCTTATCTCTAAATATAGATCTTAATTCTTTTTTTATTGTTATTAATATATTATTCTTGTTCATAAGTACCTCCTATTAATACAAAGAAACTATCTCTTAAATTAGTAGTCTTTGTTTGTTTACGTATTTCATCAGGAGTACCTACTGCTATTATTTTACCTTTATTTATCATTACTATTTTGTCACATATATTTTCTGCTTCTTCCATATAATGTGTTGAATATAATATACATTTCTTTTTCTTCTTTTCTTCTTTAACAAAATCTATAATTACTTTACTAGATATTACATCTAAACCACTAGTAGGTTCATCTAAAATATAATACTTAGGATCATGAATTAAACATCTAGAAATACCAGTTCTTTGATATTGACCTGTTGATAAAGTACCTATCTTTTGATGTTTAAATTCTTCCATATTAAATCTCTTTATTATTTCTTCTATTCTAGTATTTAATTCTTCTTTTTTAATACCATAATATTGTCCACACATATCTAATAATTCATATGGAGATATATCTTTATATAACTTAGTATTCCCAGTTAAAAAAGCTAATCTTTTTCTTATTTCTATTCCATTATCTTTATGACTCATACCATCTACTATTACTTCACCACTAGTAGGATTCATAATACCAGCTATCATTCTAAGTAATGTAGTTTTACCAGCACCATTAGGTCCTATAATACCAACTACTTCTCCTTCATTAGCTGTAAATGATATATCATGATCTGCTAAGAATTTTATTGTTTCTTTTTTACTTACTTGTTTTTCAAATTCTTTAGTAACATTTTTTACTTCTATCATTCTATCAACTCCTAGTATCATTATAACAAAAAAAAGTAGAGTTTCCTCTACTTTTTATTAATCTCTAAAATGTCCAAACTTAGCTCTATCTTCGTAGCAAGTTTCTTTTAATCCTAAATCTTTAATAATGTTTCTAGGTTTACATTCTTCAAATAGTTCTCTACTAGGTTCAACATCACCTTTATCAGTACTAATATAAATAGCTAATGGTTCTTCTTTTCCTATAGCGTAAGATAGTTGTACTGAACACCAATTATAGTCTCCATTCTTAACGATATCTTTAGCTATTTCTCTAGCTTTGTAAGCACCACTTCTATCTACTTTAGTAGGATCTTTTCCAGAGAATGCTCCACCACCTACATTAGCAAATGATTGATAACTATCAACAACTATTTTTCTACCAGTTAAACCAGCATCACCTGTAAATCCACCAATACAGAATCTACCAGTAGGATTAATTAAATATTCTTCTACTTTAACTCCGTATTTAGCAATAATATCTTCAACGATATCAACTAATATCTTATCAGTTTCTTCACGTTCTTCTTCAGTATTTTGATAGCAAATTGTAAATGCTTTAATACTTACTAATTTATCATTTTCATATTTACCAGTAATTTGTGCTTTACCATCTGGTAAGAATCTATTATCTTTCTTTCTTAATTCATCATAAGCTTGACTAAGTTCTTGTAAGATAACCATTGCAGTTGGTAAATACTTATCAGTATCTTTACAAGCATAACCGAACATCATTCCGTTATCTCCAGCTCCACCAACTTCATCATTAGTACCAAGTGCAATATCTACACTTTGTTTTCCTAAGTTATCAACGATTTCTAAATCAGTATCGTATCCAATATCACCAAGTACTCTTTTAGCAATTTTTTCTACGTCTAATTTAGCATTAGTAGTAACTTCACCAGTAACGAATACTTTTCCTTTACCACCCATTACTTCGATACCACATCTACTATTTTTATCTTGTCTTAAGCATTCATCTAATAAAGCATCACTTATTTGATCACAAACTTTATCAGGATGTCCTCTAAAAACGATTTCATTACTATAATATTTCATCTTTCTTCCTCCTTCAGTTATCTCATAAAAAAAATACCCAAGATAACTTTGAGTACTAAAGTTATCTCATCGTGCTAGCTTTACCACCTAATCTAATAGGTTGGTGTGACTTCACAGGGCTAGTCCCTCCATCACTCCTTATAAGATATATTTGTATTATACAGAAAAATTTTTAATTTATCAATATTTTTCTAATCGTTTTACATAATGTGTATCTTTATCTACACCTAATTCCTTACTTAATTTAACTAAGTACTCTATTCTCTTCTTTAACTTAGTAGGATTATGAGCTAATGCATCACAAAATTGAATACCAAATCTCTTAATACATAAATCTATATTAGTATCTATATCTTCTTTAGTAATTTCAGTATCATGTTCTCTAATCAAATATGTTAACTCATCTACTTCTTCACTATTAAAACCTAATCTATTAAATATACCTACACTCATATTACTAGATACATCTGCATGTCCATGAAAATGTCTTACTTCATCATCTTGATAACTAAAAGGTTTACCAATATCGTGTAACAACAATACTATTCTAGTATCAAAATCTAACTTAGATAAACTTAAAGCCAACAACGTATGTTTCCATACATCTAAATGATGATGTGGATGATTATGTTGAAAACCTATCATATCTTCTATCTCAGGTATCATTTCAAGTAATACATCTATATTACTATTAATAGAATCCACAACATCATCTACCATTAATATTTCATATAACTTATCCTTCATAAACATCACATAATTATTATAACAAAAAAATCTAGATACTCTTATCTAGATTTTCTTACGTAACTTAATACTCTATCTTTAGAAGGTAAATCACAAGTATGAATACTTGATAATAATGCATTTCTATTAAATGGAACATATACCTTTTCAATATCTATATCCCCATCTTTTCTTTCTCTTAAAATATAATAACAAGCTTCATTATCTGAATCATGTCCTTCATAACCCATACCTACTGCTCTTAATGTATGTACCTTTGTATCATCTAACATATCCTCTAATTCAAAATGATAATGTCCTTGTAATACATAGTCATAATCAGTAACTAATTTACCTCCAAATATAGGTTCATCACGAGAAGCCATATATCCTTTTACTAAAGATATACTACCTTTATTACTTACTATACAATTAGTAATCTTTTTTAAATATTCTTCACTATTTGTATATCTTAATTGATCTACATTACTTGCACCAGTTGCAGCATATGTATGTACACTTCTATCTCTAAAATCCCATCTTACATCATTAGCAAAATGACATAAAGCTACTTTTTTATTGCCTAGTACAATATCTCTTGATGCAGGATACATTCTTAATTCCTTTATTCTTTCAGGGCCTAATTTTCTTTCAGTCCAAACTTGACTATCTAATCTACCATCAGTTAGATAAGGGAATGCATCAACTCCAATAGTATTATAATATTCAGCATTACCTGCTACTGATTTAACTTTAAATTCTTCTAGTAAATCAAATACTTCTACTGGGTTTGGTCCTAATCCTACATTATCTCCTAAAGAATATATATCACTAATACCTCTTCTACTCATATCTTCAAGTATAGCCAAAGTAGGTTCATACATAGAATGACAATCAGCAAATACACCTATCTCTTTACCTGTATATTCATCATCTTCCTTTATATGAGTTACATTAGGTCTTAACATATCAACAATACGTTCTAATTCACTTAAATCTGTACTTACTGTATCTAATGTTAAATCATTAACAAACATATACTTAGGATCATCTATTGATTGATGTAATTCTTGAGTAATAATAAATGGTAGTCCATATCTCTCATGTATTTCCATTTCTTTCTTAGAAGGAGTTCTTCCACCAGGTAATATTAATCCACATGGTTTTAAACCTTCTCTATATAACAATGCTTCAGCGTTTCTTTCTACTACAGCACTAGTTTCTAAAATACCTCTTTGAGATCTTCTTATATTACCAACTTCACTACTATTAGCACTTACTGAATAATTAGTACCCATATTAGCAACAGAACTACATATAAAACTACCTACTGGTAACAAATCATAAGCAAATATAACATCATTTCTATCATAATAATACTTTTGACCTCTATAACTAACAGGACTTACAGAAATAAAATTACTATTACCCGTAGATATACCATCTATCATATCTACAATATTCTCTTTACTACTTAATACATGTCCATATAAACAATAATTCTTATCAGTAAAATTAAATACTTCTCCACCATACTTATTTGATAACTCAGTATCTAACATACCTAATCTTCTAGCTTCACTTATAGTAGTTAAATTATTCATAGAATCTAATTCATATACTCTTCTTACTTTATCATCAAAACTAGAAAATATATTTTGTATCTTAGTTAATAAATCAATATCACTAAATATATAAGTTAATACATTCTTAAGTCCTTCTTCATTATTAGTATAATTAACCATCTCTATAATAGAAGAACATAACATTAATTCATTTATATAAACTACTACAGATGGACTATCTATATTATCTTTTCTTAATGTTCTTAAAGCACCAGTACCACCTATATTATCAAGTATATCTTTAGCATCACAAAATAATATATTATTAAATATATTTTGTAATGTATAAATACTAACAGATGGACTCTTTATTTGATTAATATAACTTTTATATAATTCTAATTTAAACTTCTTAAGATCATATATAGATTTAGGAGCATCATCTTTACTAATACCACTAACATTAAATAAGAATCTTAAATTATCTTTATCTTCTTTAGTCAACTTAACTTTACCATCAACTAAGTTCATAAATAATTCTTTATACTTACTAAAATTATCTATATATTCTAAGAAACTAGATATCATGTAAACACTATTTTCACTATCATTCTTATAATAATTAATAAATAAGTAATCTTTACAAAAAGCAAATTCACCTATCTCATCATTATTTATAATGTCTATTAAATTCTTTAACCAATTAGAATGTTTCTTACTACCACTACCATATTGTAAGAATGAATTAAAATCTATACCTAAACCACATATTAAATCCTTAATATTTTCATAATTATCTAATACTAAATTAGTATCATACATATTAATTAATGTTAATACATTATTAGCATTATCTCTTTCAATACCTAATCTTTCTAGTATTAACTTTTTAACTACATTTAATACCTTACCATGATTTAAATAACTATATAATTCATCTTCTTCTAATCCATTAACTCTATCTCTTAATAAATCTTCATTAGCATTTAGTAGTCTTTCTATTACTTCATCTTTTAATACATCAAACTTACCTTTAAATAGTTTATTATTATCATGCGCTAAAAATATTTGTACTAATATATCTTTCTTTAATTCTATAATTAAATCTATAGTTTCTTTATCTATATAATAATAACTTAATAATTTAAAAATATTATTTATATTAATTCTTTCTGTAATTAACATTTTCTTAATAGGAAGATATAATCCACTAGTTCTAATACTACTAACTATTTCATCATCATCTTCTTTAACATAATAGTTTAGTATATCTTTTTTTCTAGTTTCAAATATTCTTTCTTTAATTTCGTCTGGTACAAAACTATCTCTCTTAGTATGTTTAACACAATCCCATGGACTCATTCTTTTAATATAACTATTTAAGGTCCACTTTCTCTCATTAATAATATAATCTTTATATTCTTGAGGTAAATGTTCTAAAGCAAGAAACGATATTAATTGAAAATCAAATAACTTGTTAATAACTCTAAATACAGCTTTATGTCTTCTTTCAAATACTAACTTTAATATTTCAACATTCTTTTCTCTAGAAATAGTTTCTTCTAAATCATTTCTCCAACACTTATCAACAGCAGTTTCTATTATTTCTCTTTTATACTTTAATATATAATCTACAATCCTTTTAGGTGTACTACTACTATTAATAACTCTTAATACATTACTAGGTGTTAAAGTATTTAAATATTCTTCAAATTCTTTAGACTTACATTCTAATACATATTCTATAGTTGAAGTATTAGCATACTCTAAAACATTAAATAAATTATCTTTATTAATCTTATTATCTATAAGTCTATTCTTTAATTTTTGATCAATATTATCATCATCTAATACAGATCTTATCTCATAATAACTATTAATACATTCATCAATAATATATTCTTTTAATTCTATTGATATATCACTCTTTAATAGTTTTTCTAATTCATAATTACTTAAAGATACTTTAATAATGACTTTCTTTAACTTCTTAGATATTTTACCTTTCTTAACTACTTCATAGCCTTTAGGATATAAAGTATCAATTATTTCTTTTTTAAATACATTAGGACAAGTATCTGATAATAAATATTTATCTTTATATATATTTAGTTTCTTAAATTCTTCAATTAATACTTTAATAGTTTTCTTACTACTATCTCCATATTCTGTTGATAACTTATCTATTTCTTCACATATAATTAGCTTTAATTCTCTTAATACTTTAGAATTAAATAATAACTTAATTAAATCTTCAGGGTTTAATTTAATTAGTTCATCTATAATTCTAACTTTATAATTTTTTATAACTTTTATTCTTTTTTCTTTTGGTATATCTTCATTACATACATAATCAAGTATTTTCTTTGTAATAAACCACATAACCATTCCCCCAAAACGATTGATATTCTAACATAAAACTATATATTTTACAAATTTAAAAAAGTACATATAAAATGTACTTTTCATAACTATAATTAATTATTATTTTTTAATAAAATATCAGCTACATCTAATAAACTTCTTTGTATTCTATAGAAATCAAAATAGATATAATCTAACATCTGACTTTCACTTAAACCAGCATCATCTGCTATGTGATAATTTCTTATTTGGTCATCATTAAGTGGCATACCAATATTTTGTTTTAATATATTAAGTACTCTAAATGTAGTAGCCATTTCATTATTTAATTGGTTTCTTTTATCATCTAGACTTAATTGTCTAAAAGCATTTACAAAATCCTCTCTCATTATAAACTCCTACCTACACCATTTTGTTGTTGTAACATTTGTTCTTGTAATAATCTTCTTTGCACTGAATCTTCTTGTAATTGCAGTTCTCTTTGTGCTTTAAATTGTTCTAATTTCACTTCTTCAGCTCTTCTATTTTGTATCATACCAGCAGCTTGTCTAGTTCCCCAAATACTATCTACAAAACCTACAGCATCTTCAGTGGCTTTTTCACTTATTCCTACATCAACTGCTCTATCTCCAATATTAACACCTTGAGTTTCTAAATCTACAACTCCAACATTTTTATTACGTTGATTCATTTTAACTTCTTCTACTACAGTTCCATCTGGTTTAGTAGTTTTTTTATAAGTAGATTTATCATAAGAACCTTTATCTCTTAATACACCTATATCTGTACCTTTAAGTACATCAATATTACCTACTCCTACACCTATTCCTTGTGGTACACCATTATTCATAAGACCATCTCCTATTATAAGATTATCATACCTAAATAAGTAAGACAATTTATTTTATATTTCTATTTACACAAAAAAAGAGACATATGTCTCTTTTATTTCTTCGCATTAGCTTGTCCTTTTGCAGAATCTATTATCTCTTTAGCTAAATAAGGTGTTCTAGTTTCTACATTACCTATAAATTCAGCTTGTTGTGTTTCTGGATTATATAACATTACTGCCGGATTCTTACTACTTTCATCTAATAACTTAACATAAGCATCTAATATTCCAATTATATTAACAAATCCACTATCAGTACTCATATCCTTAGTGTAAACATTTCTTCCACTATTTATTGCTAAGAATATAATTTGTAAATCAGAACCAATTAATACTGATAAAAATTCATTAGTAGAATCTTTTATTCTTTCTTTAAAATTATTTAATCTATAAACTATAATATTTTTTAATTTAGTATCATCAAAACTATTTATTATTTCTAAATGATCAGGTTTTATTACTACCATTTCTTCTACAGGGACTTCAAGTATTTCTATTTCATTATCTATACTATTTTCTATTTGTGTAGCAACTGCATCTATTTCATTTTCTAAGTGTTCTATATCTTGATTTGCCATACACAACCACCTCTTTATCATTTATCTCTATATTATAATATACCACAAAATAAGAAAAAGAGACACTAGTCTCTTAATGAATTACGTAAATATTCTTTAGCTTCCATTCTCTTATTATCAAGTATTTTAAATGCTTCACTATAATCATGATTTAAATTATCTTCAGTTATCTTACCTTCATAATTTCTACTAGTTAATTTAAATGTATTAATTAATGTATCTATTCTAGAATTCATACTCTTGTTAATATCTTCTCTATTAAATACAATAAATGGTCTATTAAATAGAATACTAAATACTGATGAATGGAATGAATCAGTACATATTAAGAATGCATTTTGTTCTAAATATAAGAATTCACTAGGTCCTGTTTCATAAAACTCACCATTCTTATCTAGAATATTAATTATTTCACAATCATTTTCTTTAGCTATTCTCTCTATTTCATTCTTACGTTGTTCTGATAATTCTCCTAAGAAATAATTAAGTATGTATTTATCTGTCTTTAATTGTTTTGGTCTTTTGGATAACTTACCCCATTCTTCGCTAGTCAATAACATAGTAGGATCTAAATTAACTTGAACATCACTTCTACCAGTTAATTCTTCTATTATATCTTTACCTTTATCTTCTCTTACTGATATTGCTTTAAATTTTAACCATTCTGCTTTAGCTTTATCTTTTACTGATTCAGGTAATTCATCTATACCAATAGAAGCAGCATAAGATATTCTCTTACTATCAGGAATACCTACTAACAAATCTAAATCTTTTAACTTACCATGATGAGGATTCCATACTTGATCACTACCTACTACATAATAATCATAATTAGTATTAGGTAAATCATGTATAGTAACCATACCTTCTCTAAATTTAACATTCTTATCAAATTCTTCAAAGTAAGCTATTCTAAATCTATTAGAATAATCACGTTTATCTTTCTCTACTTTATATTCTAAATACTCTTTATAATTTTCTTCATAATTATCTATATTATTTAAATAAGATATATTTTCTAATGTTTCTACATTATATCCTAAATCTTCTATTACTTTTTGTAATGCATAATTTTGTAATCTATTACCAAAATTACTCTTACCTATACAAGTTACTATTGCAACATTTTTCATTTAATCACCTACAAAAATTATACCATACAAAAAGGTGATTAATATCACCTATTTATATGCAATATACTTAGGACCTTCATCGGTATTACCAATTTGAATAACTAATAATCCATCTCTTTCAGTTACATAGATTTCTTTTTCTTTTCCATCTACTTTTAACAAAATATATTTATAATCATCTACCCAAGTATATTTAGTATTACCTGTAATAGCTGTCTTACCTTTAATCATCTTAGTTAAATCTACTTTATCTTCATTCTCTATTACTTCACCTTTAGTAATCATATATAAGAAATCTTTTTCATCTATAAAGAATTCATATTCACATACATTACCTTCTTCAAATGTTAAAGTATGATACCATAAGAATAATACTTTTTTAACTTTAATATCTTTTATAGTAACACCTTTATCTTTTAAGTAAGTATAACTTTCATCATAACAAGTAATAGAATCATTATCTATCCAAGAATCATCTTCATTTAAAGATATATATCTTATTTCATTACCACTAGTAATCTTTATCTTATCAATAAACAATAAACTAAATGCAAGTATTGCTACTATAATAAATATAGTCATAAATATTTTAAAGAATATATTTTTCTTTAATGCTTTAAATAACTTTTTAAATGGTAATAACAATAATTGTAATAACCAATATATTATTACAAATGGAGCTAGTAACACTAATGTAATAATATTCCAAACAGTTAATTTACCTTCTCCAGACTTAGTCCAATATAAACCAGTACCTGGAATACCAAAACTAGTAGTTTTTCTTCCATCACTATTAACACTAAATCTAGCACCTTTAGTACCAAAACTTAAACCTGCTGATTTCTTATTAAAGTTTAATCTAAGTCCACCACCTAAATTAATACTTTTTCTAAATCTAAGACCCATACTATCACCTTATCTAATTTGGAAAGTTATTATTTTGAGCACCAAATGATTGATTATCAACCATCGGTTGTTGTGGCATCATTTGTGGTTGTGCCATTTGTTGTTGAGACATTTGTTGTGGTTGCATTGGTTGCTCCATAACTGGTTGTTGTACTGGTTGTTCCACTGGTTGTTGAGGCATAACTTGTGGTTGTGCTACTGGTTGATTATCAAACATTGGTGGAACCACATTATCATCAGGAACAATTCCTTTCATTTGTTGATCTAACATAGTTGCATATTTCTTATTATTATTCATAGAAACAACAACTCCACCAACTAATGCTACCGCACAAACAATACCACCAATAATAATAAAATACCACATTGGATTAGTACCTAAAGAGAATTCAAAATTTACTTCATTCTTCTTACCATATTCTAATTCCCAAGTTAATGTTTTTCCATCTTTACTAACTTTAGTTGCATTATGACTCTTAGCTTCTTGAGGTAATGTTATAGTATATTTTAAATCCATAGTCTCTAAAATTTCTTTATATTCTTCTGAATTTAACATATCTTCAGATGAAGTATCTTCACTACTATAATCAAATACTATCTTAGCAACAAAACCATCACCATTTTTAGAAAATATAACTGGATTATTTTTATATCCGTCTTCATCATTCAAAAATTTTACAAAATCAAATTCTACTGTATTTTTTTCATCTGTAATATCATCAATACTATCAAAAGATTTAGTTATTTTAATACCAGAATAAACCATGTCATCTTTTTTCTCTTCATACTCTTCTACTTTATATCCATATTTTAATAACTCTTCATAATCTTCTTTTTTTACATCCATGGACATGTCTCCTTCATCTTCAGAACAAAACTCGTCTTCACCACATTCAGTTTCTTCTTGTTCTTTTTGAGATTCCTCATATTCAGATGCATCCACCCCAAAAGCATATATCATTTCTAAATTGACTTGTTTATTACTTTTAACTTCCATAGTTACATTATATTTCAAACAACCAGTTGTAAGAAACACAATCATACATAACATAATAAACTTCTTAATTATTTTTTTCATAAACTACACACCTCTACTATTAAGATAAGTATAACACAAAAAAGAGATATTTCTATCTCTTATATTTCTTATTTTCTACTTCTTCTAATCTAAGTACTCCATCTTCTATAAAATATTCATATTCATAAGGAATACCATTAACATGTGTATATACATTATGTAAGCCATTCTTATACCATACAGAATAATTAAATTCTTCAGTACCATACATATTAACAAGTTGTCTTTCTATTTCTACATTTCTCATATCAAGTATTTCATCGTTACTTAATATATTATAGTCTTTTAATTTATCATGATCTATTATACTTCTTAATATAGACCATCCCACTACTTCATCTTTATTAAGTATTTCAAATCCATAATCTAAGTATAATTTAGCTGCTAACCAACTATTAGTTTGAGTATGTAATATTAAACTAGTATGTCCATTATCTTTAGCTATATCCATAAATTTAGTTATTAATGGTTTAGCTAACTTTCTACCTTGATAACTTTTCTTTATTGCTACCCAATCAACAGCAGCTTCATATCCATATTCTTTTTCTTCTAGTAAAGATATAGTAGCAGTACCTACTTTTTCTCCAGTATTACTATCTACTATAAATACACATCTTTTATCTAATTCATCTATAAAGTAATCATAGAAATCATGAAAATGTTTTAAACCTTTTTCATAAGATGTGAACTCACCACTTTCAATATGAATTTTTACTCATTCTTCTTCATCCCCAGGTTTATAAAATTCATAATGAAAACCTTCAGGTAATTCATATCTTTTATAATTAGATAAATCATCATACTTCATTAATAATTCATAATACTTAATTGTATTATCTATTGTCTTCATAACAATCACCTAATTGAATTATAACATAAAGAAAAAGACTACAAAAATAAGTAGTCTTTAAATAAATACTAACTATGGAATAAATTATTTCGGATTTTCTCTTTCATCTTTTCAAATCTGTTATTTAAATATTTCATATAAGCTTCTTTAAATTGAGATTCTGATAATCCTTCTTGTTCTAACCACGCTAAATCACTTTGAATGGTAAAAGTATATTTTTCTTCAATTTTTGTTAAATCCTTTATTTTCTCTATATATTCTGTATCTTGATATATTGTTTTGTCCTTTTTAGTTCTGTTATCATACTCAGGTAATAAACACAAATTAGCAATAGAACTTATTGGTAACCTGAATTCTTCACCATAAGCACATATCTTTTCTTTCATTAAATTTTTCGGTGCTATATGCTCTATATCAAAACAACTATAATCATTTTGATCTGCAGCTGTAAAAATAGATGAATAGATTAAATTAAGAATTAGCTTCTCTTGTTCCTTAGGTGAAGCAACTTGTTTTCTTTCATTTCTTTCACTATTAAGATTTGCATAATAAACATCTAAAATTTGTTCAAATTCTTTCCAACTTACATTTCTATTATAATAATAGAAATCAGTAAGAATATTATCCAATTTTTTATCCCCAGATCCCTTCCATTTTTGTCCTAAAATATCTATAGTATAAATCTTCATTAAATTATTATTGAATGTATCTTTCATATTCGACCATCTTTGATTAAATGTAGACGGATCAATATTGATACTATTGTTAATTAAGTCTCCATTATCATCAACACTATACGATACATGTCTCGCTATAAAAACAGTTGAAATTATAGAAACAATCTGCATTTCAGTATGTAAAGGATAAACCTTAGAATTTGATCTAGTATTCCCCTTAAATTTAGTACCAGCACCAAGGCGCTTATCTATATAATCAATGGCATCAATCAACCTAGTTAAAAACAATTCAATTTTTTCTGTTTCAAGTCCAACCAATCTCTTTAAATTAGTATTTAAAGATTTCATATTAGCACTTTTTTGCAATAAACAAGCATTAATTAAGTTAAAACCAATACTCTCAACTTTAGTTTTATCTTTTTCATCATAATTAAATAAATACGGGTATTTTCTACTAATCAATTTACCAAAACCAAAAACTAATTCAAAAATATTGACTTCCTTATTTCTAACCAAGTCTGTAGGATTATAATCATCTAATTCCATACTTTCATCTAACATATTATCATATCTATCTCTATTATTAGATACTATTTCATCAAATTTTGGATCTCGCAACTTTACATAATCATTTGCCCAAGAAGCAGAATAAATTTGTTGTTTAGTCAACTTAGCTCCTTGAGAATTAATTCTTTCAAATATTTCTGGTAAAAGAGATTCATCTCCTTGATAAACCAAGGCAGGTATTTCCATACCAGCAATACTCTTACATACATCTTGAAAATCAGAAAATAATTCTTTTATCATATCTTTTATGAGTGTTCTATTTGTAAGTGCAGTAGGCCACTGTGATATTATTTCATCAGCCAAATCACCATATTGCATTCTTTCAACATCTTGCATAGTATGATGATTATCTATAACCCACTTTTTTATCAATTCTTCTAATTCGTCAATTATAGAAGATCTATCACCAACAACACCAAAAGAAGAAACAATATCATTTAATATTTTTTCATCAATATTATCACTTGTAAAAAACAATGCTGGATTTTTTACGAATTCTATAATAGTAGTACTTCTTTGTAGTCCATCTATAATCTGTCTTGTCCCATTATTTTCATATAACAAAATAGAACCAAAAGGAAACCCCTTATTCATAGAGTCGATAAGTTTTTCCTTTTGTTGCTTATTCCACACTGCTCCTCTTTGATATTTTGGTATAGTAATTCTACTATTTTTTATATCATCATTTAAAACCTCTACAGAATATTTTGTCATATCCCATGATCCCATAATAACACCTCTATAATAATTAGATCACAAATCGATCATTTGATCAATAAAAAAGAAATATATAAATAAAATATATTTCTTTTATTGATTAATTTCAAAATCAACATAATAAGCTTCTGGAACTTCATTATCCAATACTATATCATAAATTAAAGTAGGATGTTTAATACCATCTTCTTCCGTATATCCGGGTCTTTCATTTGTAAACACACCTAGACCAAAATAAGTATAAGGTAAAGTAACTGTATCTTCACTTTCCATCTTTCTTATAAATAAATGAACCTTTTTAGAATTTCTTAAATTCTTCTTTTCACTTTCGGATACATCTGCAATACTTTCCCATTGGAAAATGTTGCTGCTTAAGAATTTATCTTTATAGTTTAATTTACCTTCTTCATCCTTTTTTATACCAGCAAAAATATAAGCTATATCATTTTCATAATAGGTTCCTTTTTGTAATAATCCATTTTTTAACATAATTCTTGATGCTTGTTCTTTATAGTAATTACAATATAATTTAAACATTCCATCAAATTCTCCGAATTCTCTTTTATATCTAACAATACCATAATTAAGTACATCAATTAAATAACCTCTAAATTCAGAATTAGTTATATTAAAAAGATCTACATTACCATCAATAATACCTAATTTAACCAAGTTATTATAAGCATTTTCCAAAGACTTATCTGTAATATGATTGTTTAAGCCTTCTAGTCTTTTTAAATCAAAAACTTTGTCATTAACTATTTGTTGAATTATTAAATATTCGTCCAATCTGGCTATAGGTAATAAATCTTCAATACTATTAATAACTTTTATTTCGTTATCACTAAATAATGGTATATCTTCTTCATTTATTTTTCTTAAAAAATTATAATATGACATATTTTTAGAACCGCTAAAACTAGATTTAATAATTCTAATAAAATCAGGAGCAACATCAGAATTTAAGAAATCCATATGTGTAGGACAAGTACCACTATTAATATAACTCTTAAAATTTCTATAATCCTTTTCTAAAAAAACTCTAGAATTAAAATTAGTTTTATCAATATAATTAACAATTTCTTCTCTAGATAATTCATCTATATCAACTAATATATTCGGAATATCCAAAGATCTAAAATTGGTTCTAACCATTTCCTTTAGATAAGCTTTTTCCATATATGTTGTTTTACCTAAAGTACCTAAAGCCATTGCAATTTGAACTGCTCTATCATAATTATTTCCAATAAAATCTAAAACTGTAACATATTCTTTACCAGGATATTTTCTCAACCCTCTACCAAGCTGTTGAATAAAAATTGTTTGTGACTCAGTTGGTCGTAAAAATAAAACCATATTCACTTGAGGAATATCAACACCCTCATTTAATATATCTACAGTACAAATAATCTCAAGCAAATTATTATCATCTTGTAAATCTTTAAAAGCTTTTATTCTTACTCCAGTATCATTTACTCCTGTTAAAGATATCGTATGATACCCTTCTTCATACAGTTCCTCAGCCATCAATTTACAATGTTGTATATTAGTACAAAAAGCTATACATTTAAGTTTTTCACCAGGTTTACGATGTTTTTCAATTTGATCTTTAATAAATTCTATATTATTTTGTGAAGCAATAGCCTTAGCTATAGTCATCTTGTCTTTAGAACCATAATCAACTAATTTATCTCTAATACCATAATAATGAAACGGTACAACTAAATCATTATTAATAGCATCTCTTAATCTTAATTCAAATGGAACATTTTGATCAAATAATTCAAAAACATTTTGATTATCCATTCTCTCCGGAGTAGCGGTTAATCCTAAAATAAACTCAGGTTCAAAATATTCAAATATTCTTTTTCCTGTATTAGCAACTATATGGTGAACCTCATCATATATAATATAATCAAATTCATTTTTATCAAATAAATCTAAATGACGAGCTAACATATTGCTAGTAGCAAATATAAAGTCACACTCTTGATTACTTTCATTTCCGGTAAAAAAACCGTACGTTCTTTCAGCACCAAAAATTTTAATAAATGAATCTCTAGCATCTCTTAAAATAGACTCTCTATGAACAATATATAATAGTCTTTTTGCTCCAAAATTTCTAGCATCAAAAGCAGCTAAATAAGTTTTACCAGAACCGGTAGCACTAATTATTAATGCTTTCTTTACACCCGAATCTCTATATCTTCGCAATTCTCTTAACGCTTTTCTCTGCATCGAATTTGGATTAACAATTGAAGAAGAAACATTCATATAATCCATATCCCATTTTTCGATAGCATAATCTAATTGAAAACGATATTTTTCAATTAAAGAACTATCTAACGATAAAGTCATCTCCCATAATACATTAAATTCAACCAACGCATCATAATAAGAATTTAAACGTTCAGTAGATAATAAAGACACATTCCACTCAACATTATTTAACAAAGCAAACCTTGTAATATTAGACGAGCCAACTATCAATTCTACAGAATTTTCATATTCAAAAATATAACCTTTGGAATGAAAACCTCTTTCTCCAAAACATTCAAAATCTAAATGACAACTAAAATTTTCATACTTTTTTTGCCATTCGTAAAATTTTTCCAAAGAAGCTATATCTGTAAAGTTTTGATATGTAGAAGTTACAATTCTTCCAACTGCTCCTCTTTCTAAAGCTTCCTCAATATTTTTTTCAAGTAATACTAATCCAGCTTTTTTTATAAAACTAACAGAAAAATAAAATTTCTTACATGTTTTTAGATTTGATTTAATCCCATTAATAAAAGCAAAATCAGAACCATTAGTTAAAAACTTATCTTGCATATATTAACCTACTTATTATTCATTAAATATTCTGCTAAAGGTATATCAGCAGGAGCTAAATCATAAGTTAATAAAGCATCTCTACTAACCCATTTATACTCTGAATGATCATGTAATTTAAACTCTCCCGATACATAATCGCAACTATATAATCTTAAATCAACTGTTTTAGTTGGATATTCACAAATATTATTAACAATAAATCTCTTAGCTTTTACAATTAATTCAAATTCTTCTTTTATTTCTCTTTCAATAGCAGTTAATTCATCTTCATTAGGTTCGACTTTTCCTCCAGGAAATTCCCATTTCCCAAAAACATTAGTATCACCAGTTAGTCTTTTAGCTAGTAAAATTTTGTCTTCTTTTTCTATTAATGCAGCCACTACTTTTATAATTTTTACCATACAATATCACCTACAAAAATTATAACATATAAAAAAGATATATCTCTATATCTTCTTATAATAAAAATCTACTTCTACTCCTTCATCTATTTTATCGAAATCTATATATTCTACTACACTCTTTATTAAATTATTAAAACCTAGTTTTTTATACATATTAACATTTCTAACTGCTTTAGGTTCTACACCTAAACTAAGTTCTTTATATCCTTTTGTTTTTAGATCTTGTTCTAAGAACTTATATAACTTAGAAAAGTAACCTTGTCCTTGATACTCTTTATTAGTTCTAAAACCACATAAGTATGCTCTTTCATTACTTATTAAATAATCGGTATTTTGTATATCTCCTATAAATGCTTCTTCTTTTATATAAGCAGTAGCTTCACATATTATTTCTCCATTAAGTATACCTATATATACTATCTTACTACCATTATTAAAACCATTAATAGTATTATACTTAACATTCTCCCACAACTTATTACCAGGATGTATATCTATTAAGTAATCACATCTCTTTATTATTTCTTCTAATGTAGCTATCTTACATATATATTCATTCATATATATCACCAGAAATATTATAACATATAAAAAGCAAGCATTTTATTAATGCTTTGTAAAATAAATACACAAACTCCGCACCTGCAGAGTCGAGTTAATTTGTTCATTCCCGTTTAAGGCTTATTTTATCTATGTTTTCTTAAATTTAATTTAAACACACGCTTTTTAAATAACTCATGGCTCCTTGTGTTATTAAATTAATTATTTTTAGATATATAAGAACAACCAAGCGATGCAAATAAAATTTGTGAATATATATTAAACTCATTTTGATTTAAATCTTTAACAGAATCTAATGCAGCTTTTGTATCTTTTATTGCTCTTATTATTTTTTCATTACTTTCCTTATTTTTTTCTAATTCTTTTTCAAAATTATTTATAGTTGTAATGAAAGTTTCTAAATCGTAATTATAGTTCATGTTTACCTCCTTTGATGCTGATAATATCATTTAATCATTTTTATTGTCAGTCGTACTATGATTTTTCCCTCTTACACCATATGAATTACGTGGTCCTTCTTTTTCTTTATAATAGAACACTTCATCCAGTATAAATTCATATTTATATTTAATTGTTATCTTTCTATCACTTGTTATATTTCTTCTATCTATAACTGCTAACATTAACTCTTTATTTGTATTTTTTAAATCTAATAATTGTTTTATTTGATCAAAATATTCTTTTTCTTTTTTCTTCTTATACTCATCTACTCTTTTAGTTTTATTTTCTATCTCTAACTTTTATCTATTTCAACTAACTCTTCTTCAATTGCACCAATTCCACTAAAAAGTGTTGCTAATCTTAACATGTTACCACCTCTTGTAATATTATATCAGAAAAAAACAGTCTATCTGGTGATTTGACTGCTTTTTTTACTTTATTATTATTTTATTGTATTTATTAAGCTTACTATATACATTTTCCGTATCTATTTTTTCTTGTGTTCCTTTATATATAGTTAATTCATCATCTTTTGTTTCACAATCTAACGTTATATAATAATCAATAGTAGAATATACAATTATCTTTTCATTCTTTATTACTCTATAATTATTTTTTAGTGCTAAAACACTATAAGTTCTTATACCTATTGAAATTATTAATAAAATAATAAAAAATGAAAGTTTCTTAAATGTTTCTATTATTATTTCTTTTTTATTAATTACTTGATTATTATCTACTGGTAATTTTTTAAATACTAGAATTGATAATATAATTTCGGTAATGATAAATATTATAAAACTCACAATATAAGATAATAGATTCATTTGTTGAGTCACTGTACTAATAACCAAATACATATTCGACAATATTATTAGCAAAATATTTATAAAATTTTGTTTGCAAATATATTTCTTATTTTTTATATTATCAACAATTTGTTTGAAACAATATAATAAAAATACAAATGCAATAATAAATATAATTGAAAGACATAAACTATATAAAAAATTTTGATCATAATATTTATATAAATTAATGTCTATTCCATAATAATTAAAATAAAATAATGCGTTAATATATTCTACAAATCTAAAAATATTTAATATTACTATTCCAATTACAGTTATTACAGCAATAACCCAACCATAATTTTCCTTTATAACATTAACAATTGAATT
>SVAU01000016.1 GCA_015059245.1 Bacillota bacterium | reverse complement strand
CCTAATGTATAAGCCCAGCAAGCATTTTCAAAACAAATTGGTTGAACTCCTTTTACTATTTCATAAGGGTCGAAACCTTTTTCTTTACAAATATTTCTTGCGTCTTCAAAATCTTTGATTCCGTATTTATCCATTACAGGTTGGATTTGACCTATTCTTCTATCGAAACTTTCAAATAATGCCATAATATAATCCTCCCTTACTCTTTTCTAGGATCTATCTTTTTAACAGCTTCGTCGAATCTTCCATAAGTTCCACTAGCTTTCTCGATAGCTTCCATTGGATCAATACCTGCTTTGATATTTTCCATCATTTTTCCTAAGTTAACATATTTGTAACCGATTATTTGATCTTCTTTATCAAGACCAACTTCTACGATATAACCTTCAGCTAATTCTAGATATCTAGGTCCTTTTACTTTAGTACTATAAATTGTACCAACTTGACTACGATGTCCTTTTCCTAAATCTTCTAGACCAGCTCCGATAGATAATCCACCTTCACTGAATGCTGATTGACTACGACCATAAACTATTTGTAAGAATAGTTCTCTCATAGCTGTATTGATAGCATCACATACTAAGTCAGTATTTAATGCTTCTAATATTGTTTTTCCTACTAGAATTTCTCCTGCCATAGCAGCACTATGAGTCATACCTGAACAACCTAGTGTTTCTACTAAAGCTTCTTCGATAATTCCTTCTTTAATATTTAGTGTTAGTTTACATGCGCCTTGTTGTGGAGCACACCATCCGATACCATGAGTAAGACCTGAAATGTCTTTTATCTCTTTAGCTTGTACCCATTTCCCTTCTTCAGGAATTGGAGCTGGGCCATGGTCTACACCTTTAGCAACTTTGCACATATTTTCTACTTCTTTTGTGTATATCATATCCTACCCTCCTACACGATAATATTATACCATATCAAGGGCTTTTAGATTATAAAATATCATTATCAAAATATAAAAAGCGTCTATAGAAGAAACATAAAAAAATTAAGAATTGCTTCTTAATTTTCTTCTATTTGTTTATATTTGTAATTTATTGTTTCTGTTAATGTTTTTAATGTATCATCTATGAAAGCAAGTTCTTTTTCAGTTTCTACTGGAAGTAGTTTTTCTCCTTCATAGTATCCAGAATAACAATTTATATTACCTTTATAATCTTTAGTGTAATCAGTATATGTTACATACTTTTTACCTGTTTCATTTGATTCAAATGTGAATAATACAGTAAATTCTTTTTCTTCACCATTATCATTTTTTATAAGTATCTTTTCTTCCATAATTATCTCCTTGCATACATAGCAGCTGTTGCATTATCTTTACCAGCATTTACTCCGCTATAATGTCTTTCATCAGCTCCACGAGCTCTTCTTGCCATATTTGTTATAGCTGCTTCTACTAGTTCATGAGTAATTCTTTCAGTAGGATATTTTCTTGATATAACTCTTATATCTTCTTGAGATAGAAGGTCAGTTACACCATCTGATAATAAGATTATCTTATCGTAACTACTATTAGGGATCATTAGAGATTGAATATGACTTGCATCCATACTTTGACCGATACATCTTAGGATTTCATTATTATTTCTTACGAATCTTAAGTCATCTAATTCTTCTGGTGTCATATCTCTTGCTTCTTTATATGGAGGCCATACTGCTGATTCGTCTCTAGTTATAAGTTCTAGTTTATCATCTTTTATAGTATAGATTCTTGAATCTCCTACTGTTGAATTAATAGTATATTCTTGAGTTACTATACTAGCTACTACTGTAGCTCCACATACGATTCCTCTATATTCTGAATTATATTGTTTGCATATTTCATTACTTATTTGAGCAATCTTTTTATTCAATAATTGTTGTACTTCCATAGGGAAACTATATAAATCTGCTGGTAATGATTTAAACCATCTAGCTAGTTGTTGTGTTAAGTATGAACTTGCTTTATCTCCTAGTTCAACTCCACCCATTCCATCAGATACTGCAATAAGTTTGAATTCTGGATTTTCAGGATGTTCTAGAATGATAACAGCATCTTCTTGGTTACCTCTTCTCTTACCTATATCTTGTGTTGCATATAGTGTTCCACTTAAACCATATTCGTTATGTTTATTTTTTAGTTGAGCACCTGACATTACATCTAGTAAACATTGATTTGTTGCTTTTGGATTTACTTGAATATTTTTTGCTACTTCGTATTTCTTTATATCAGAATCTATTTTAGCAAATAGGTCTTGAGTTCCAAATCCTCCTAGAGCAGTTAGTCCTACTCCTGATTTATCAATAAACTCTCTTAGTTTATCTCCTTTTTGATAACGACAATTTGTTACTGCGTCTACAAGAGCCATTAGTTCTTTTGAGTCTGTCTTGTAGAATATTGCACTATTTATTTTTGGGTTTGCTATTATTTCTACTGCTTTTAATACAACTCCATAATAAGGGAATGTATTAAGTAAGTTGGCCATTTTTTCATCTACTGTATTTAATGCTTTCATATTAGGATCATTATAGTAGAAGTAAGCCATTGCATTATAACATTTAACTGCTTCGTCTAAAATGAAATGTAACATATCTGTTTGTGTTATGTCCTTCATCTTAGCTCTTGCCCCGTTACTACTTGTGAAGTTTCTTAAGTCGATGCCTTCTGGATGAGTCATATTATCCATGTATAATGCATTTACTGTTGGAGTAAAATCCGGATGCACTCTTAATGTTTCGATAATAGCAAAATCAATATCAATTAACTTTCCCATAGTATCACCATTCTAATTATAACACAATATCATGAAAAAAAGATATCTTAGTTGATATCTTTGTCTTTTTCCCATCTAGCATATATACCACAAGGTAGGATTAGTTCACTATCTTTCATTGGTATACCTAGTTCATCACTAGATATATGTCCTGATACTTTTTTGTTTACTGTAAGACTTAGGACGTTTTCTAATACTGTCATTGATAGTCCTGTAGTATATGAATTTATTATAAACATAATAGGATCATCTGATAGTATTTCAGTACATAGTTCTACTAGTGGATATAAGTCTTTTTCTATATCCCATACTTCTCCGTTAGCTCCTCTACCAAATGATGGTGGGTCCATTAGGATTATATCGTATTTATTTCCTCTTCTTATTTCTCTTTTTACGAATTTTACTACGTCATCTACTAGGAAACGAATTGGTTTATCTTCTAGACCACTTGATTTAACGTTTTCTTTAGCCCAATCGATCATACCACGAGATGAATCTACGTGTACTACTTCTGCTCCAGCAGATAGGGCTGCTACTGAGGCTGCTCCTGTATAAGCAAATAAGTTAAGTACTTTTACTGGTCTATTTGCTTCTTTTATTTTTCTACGAATTAAGTTCCAGTTATAGGCTTGTTCTGGGAATAGTCCTGTATGTTTGAAGCCCATTAGTTTTATATTAAATGTTAAATCTTGATAATGTACTTGCCAACTTTCAGGTAGTTTACTATTTTTGATATCCCAGTGTCCTCCACCTTTGTTACTTCTATGATAGATAGCATCTACTTTATCCCAGTATTCTGGATGGAATTTATCTGTCCATATAATTTGTGGATCTGGTCTTAATAGTTCTTTACCATTCCAAGTTTCTAATTTCATTCCTTCTGACATATCTAATATTTGATATTCGTTGAAATCTCTAACTAATTTCATTTAAATCACCAAGTGTATTATAACATAAAAATAGCACATTAACTATGTGCTATTAAAGTTTTTACTATTGGATCGAATAATTCTAAAATACCATGTACTAACATGAAGAAACCTATTACTAGTACTTGTACTGTTGATACATGTGCTAAGTTAATACAAGTTAAGACACCAGTTATTATAAATAGACCTAAGTTGAATCCTCTTATTTTCCACATTCTATCATTTTTATCATGATAGTAATCCATTTTCTTTAGTTTTGCTAGTGACATAAAGATTATCCAAGTCATAAGTAACATTGCTAGTGTTTTAGGAGATGCTTCTGGTGTTGTTACTATACTAGCTATTAGTACTATAAGAGAACCTATAGCACTATGTAATCCTTCATAATCTTTACTTTTTCTTGTAAGTATAAATTGTATTAGATTAAGTACTGTGTATAAAGCAAATATACCTATACTTAAATATTTTATATTAGTTATGTTAAATACTGGTAGTACTAATAATACTACACCTATTAGTATTAAACATATTGCTATTATTGTATCTACTTTTTGTTTAAATTTCATATTATCACCTATCTACTTGTGGATATCTTTATTACTTATCCACAATTAATCTTCTAAGCACAATTTTTCTAGTATTTTGGCTACACCATCATTTTCTGCTGAATCAGTTATGTAGGTTGCTACTTCTTTTAATGTTTGATTAGCGTTTTCTACTGCTACTGATGTACCTACTACATCACACATGCATATATCGTCGTAACCATTACCGATAGCTATTGCTTTTTCACTATCTATTCCTAAGTAATCTAATAGTTCTACTATACCAGTTGATTTAGCTGTATTTTCTAATACTAAGTCATGATAGTATTCTTTACCTGGTACTCTTTTTTCTTCAATAAGTCCTATTGATGAATGAACTACTTTTAGAGAAGGAAATTTTTCTTTGAACATATTAGGTAATACTAACATTCTATCGAAGTTTGAACTAAGTATTACTAATTGATTTATTTTATTGTTATCTATTACTTCATTTATATCTTCGAAGTATATAGCTGGTTCATTATTGTATTTGTAATCTTTAATATTTATATATCTTTTTTCTAAACAGTTTAGAATAATTGTCATGTTATGTGTTACACAATAATCGTATATAGCTAGTATGTCTTCTTTAGATATTGGTTTTGAGAATATTTCTTTTCTTTCATGGTAGTTATATACTTCTGCGCCATTAGAACTTATTATGTATTCACTTAAGCCTGCTTCAATTGATTTTTCTACTGCGTATTTAGCACTACGTCCTGTATTAACTACTACTTTTATTCCTTTATCTTTTAATTTTTTCATTACTTCTCTTGTGTATTCTGTAGTTGTTCCGTTTGACGGATTTAATGTGTCGTCTATATCACAAAAGACAATATCATATTTATTCATGGTATCACCTTGCTTATCTATTTATATTATTACATAAGATGTAAATATCTGTACATTATTTGTTAATTTATTTACTTTTTTTTACACATAAAAAGATGTTATAAAAACATCTTTAAAATTTTCTTTGTCTTTCTAAATATATTACTATTCCAGTAGATATGAATCCTATTATAGATAGTATAATACCAAATGTTTTACCTGGAGCGTTGAAACTTAGAGATACTTTATGTGTTCCACTTGTGATTGGGAATCCTATGTATTTTTCATCTACTCTTTCGTATTCTATTTCTTGATCATTTAGTTTTACTTTAAAGCCTTTATCATATGGTATTGTGAACATGAAATATCCATCTTTTATAACATTTATTTTCCCAGATAGGATTTCACCTTTTTTGATTATTGGATTTATGATAAATTTATCAAAGTTTTTAATTGATTTATCTATATTGGCTGTATCTAACGAATATATTTCTATATTAGATATGTTATATGTACCTGGTTCAAAACTTATATTTAGTTCTTCTTGTTTTTGGTTGGATAGAACATATTCTATTGTTTCTTGAGGTTGGTATGTATTAGATATATTTAGTTCTTTTGTTATGTTGTTTATCTTAATACTTTTTGTTTCTTTGTTGTTATTAACATTAAAACTAATGAATAGTATTTTATCATGATAGTTTTTAGGAAGTTTATATGTTAGTTTTAATGTTTCTTTAGTAGTTATGTTTACTATATTACTTTTATTTATTTTGATATTTGAATGTTTAAATATGTCTTCTATTTTTATGTTAGTTTTTTCTAGTGTAGATATAAAGTTGTTGTTTGATGGAGTGTCTACTACTATTATGTTAAATAGAGCTTCTTTTTTAGTTTGTTTATCTAATAATTCATAGTCTTCATAACTCATTATGTTTGATGTAGAGAATCCTATTGGTAATGTATTATCGTTTTTATATACATATATACCATCTTGTTCTATTGTATTTTGATATCCAATTAATGGAGTGTTTTTAGATATTATGTATTTATTATTCTCTAATAATGAGTTTAATAAGTTATTATCTCTTTTTGATATACGATAGAAACTTTGATCATAGTAGTTTACTTTATATATTAGTTCTGATATTATTTCTTGTTCTTGATAGTAAGTTCTCTTTAATGGTAGATTATTATCTATATTTATTGTGTATGTATTTAAGAATACAAATGATATTACTGGTACTATGAATAGTATTTTTTTATTTGTTAAGTAATATAGTAATATTGCTATAAATAGAATAAGTATGTCTAATGTATATCTATTAGTTCTATAGTTGTATATGAATATTAGAATAGTAATTATTATTATTGGTATTACTATTTGTTTAGGGTTTAATTTTTTGTTAAATAGATTTTTTAAGAATTCAGATATTACTAAGATATATAATGGTAGGAATATTGTTAAGACGTTACCTATTGAGTATTTGAAGATATTAAATATTATTAACATAGATAGTGTTATACCTAAGAATATATTTGATTTTTTATTATTGAATATATTTATTATAGATAGTAATACTATACTAGTTAGACCGATACCTAAAGATGAATATAGTATATTATTTGTATTTATGTTAGGTAGTAATAGTTCATTTAAGTTAACTATTACTTCTTGTGTAGATATTTTATCTATGTTAAGGAATATTGTTGGGATAAGTATAATACTAGAACATAGTAAGGATAATAGTATTGGTCCTACTATTGATATTGTTCTAGATATAATTGTTTTTAATGTAGGTTTATTCATTCTTTGTAAGTATTTGTATATAGAATATATTATTATTACTATGATACTTAGTAAAGAATATTTTAAGTTAGTCATAATACTTAAAAATAAAGATATTATAAGTAAGTAACTCTTGTTTTCTTTAAATATTTTATCTACACCCATTAAGCTTAGTATTAAGAATGGCATGTAATTTATTAATACTAAGTTATTATGTGTATTGTATGTAATTGATGTAGATAAAATATAGAGATATGAAGATATGAAACATACTTCGCTACTATATTTATGATTATATAAGAATTTATATAATAGAATTGTACTTATTATAGTTAGTATTATTGTTGATATTATTATGTAATTAGACATAGATATAAATGGTAATAAATAAGATATTAATATTATAGGACTTAGGAATCCATATTCTACTAAGTTATATATATTTATTCCATTATTAATTGATAATGCAAAGTCTGGGAATATATCTTTTGTATCATAAAATAAGTTTCTAAGATAGTTTGCATAATTTATGTATTCTTGATTAGTAGATGAAGCATACAAAAAAGTATTATCAGTTACTAGTAGAACTAATAATATGAAAGATATTATAGATATTGCTAGATAGATAAAGTCTTTTTTGTTTAATCTTTTCATCTTACTTACTCCATTCTTTATATTTTATCCATTCTTCATATTTATACATGTGATTGAATTCTGTTTGAATATAGGTTTCTGTTTTATACATACCTATTAGTTTTATTTTTTGATTTAATCTATTTTGATTTATTTGAGATAGTTTATTTTGTTCATTTACTATAGATTTCTTTGTGTAGTATTTACCAAAGTAATATAGTTTCTTTTTAGGTGAAATACTTGTTACTATTTGTGATGTTAGTTTATGTTGTAGACTACCATATTCTCCTTCAGGATTATGTGTTACTATAGTAGACCAATCTTTTAATTTTATTATTTTAGTTATATCTTCTTTTATATTAGTTTTATAATTTGACCAGTTTTCTCTTTCATCGTTTGAGTACTCTGGATATCCTAAGATAATATATTTATCTTTTGTTTTTTGTAATACATCAATAAAGTCATGTGTTAATTCTTTATCAGTTCCACAAGTAATACATACTACAAGATAATTATCTTCTAAGAGATGAGAACCACCAAAAAGAATCTCATCGGTAGGATGTGATACTATCATAAGATTATCTATTTCGTTTAAATCTATTTTAGAATAATCTACTGTTATATTAGTAAGACTTGAATAATATGAAGACATGATAAAAGAAATAGTTGTAAATACTATTATAATTATAGATAATATATACGTAGAATATTTCTTAAATAGTAATCCCATAATTGTCCCCCTAAAAAGATATCTATCAATAAAATGATAACTTAATAAAAATAAGATGTCAAATGACTTATACTTAAACTTTATTTTTTTTGACAATTATGGTATAAGTAAGACACAAAAGAAGATGAAAAGGAGTGATATTATGAAATTTGAAGAATTAAAAGAATTGCTAATGGAAAGAAAATTAGCTGAAGTAAAAAAAATATATCAAGAAATGAATGAGTATGATATCGCCTCCTTAATAGAAGAACTACCTGATGAATTGTTAGTTAAGGCATTTAGATTATTACCTAAAGATAAAGCTGTAGATGTATTTGTTAATTTAGATGAAGAAATACAAAGAGATTTAATTGCTAAGTTAAGTAAGAAAGAAGCTACTTTAATTATTGAAGATATGTTTACAGATGATGCTGCTGACTTACTTGAGGAAATGCCTGCTATGGTAGTTACTTCACTACTTGGTAGTGTTGATAAAGAAACTAGAAATGATATTAATAAATTACTTAAGTATCCTGAAAATAGTGCTGGTTCTTTAATGGCTGTTGAATATATCCATTTAAAGAAGGGGTTAACTATTAAAGAATCTATTGAAAGAATAAGAAAACAAGCGGATGATTTTGTTTCTTATGATTCATGTTTTGTTACTGATAGTAAGAGAAAATTATTAGGTCATGTTACTGTAAAAGATTTACTTATAAATGATCCTGAGACAATGATTGATGATGTTATGACAGAAACAGAACATAGTGTTCATACTTTAATGGATCAAGAAGATGTTGTTAAATTATTCCAAGATTATGACTACTCTACTTTACCTGTTGTTGATATGGAAGATAGATTAGTTGGAGTTATTACTATCGATGATATCGTAGATATTATGGAAGAAGAAGCTACTGAAGATATCGAAAAGATGGCTGGTATGGTTCCTACTGAAAAGCCATATTTAAAATTAAGTTTATGGGATATATTTAAAAGTAGAATGCCTTGGTTATTATTCTTAATGGTTAGTGCTACATTTACTGGTGGTATTATATCTAACTTTGAAGATGCATTAGCTACTTGTGCAATACTTACTGTATTTATGCCAATGGTTATGGGTACTGGTGGTAATGCTGGTGGACAATCTAGTGTTACAATAATACGTGCTTTATCATTAGATGAGGTTGAGTTTAAAGATACTTTAAGAGTTATAGGCAAAGAATTTTTAGTAGGTATTATGTGTGGTTTAACTTTGGCTGTATGTAATTTCTTTAAATTAATATGGTTTGATGGTACTACTAAGATGGTTGCATTTGTAGTTTGTCTATCTTTATTCTTAACTGTATTACTTGCTAAGATTATTGGTGCTATACTTCCAATACTTGCTGATAAATTACATTTAGACCCAGCAGTTATGGCTAATCCAATTATTACTACTATTGTTGATGCTGGTTCATTACTTGTATATTTTCAAGTAGCTAGTATGCTATTAGGATTATAAAAAAATATCTAGATATTCTAGATATTTTTTATTTGATTAAACTTGTACCTGTCATTTCTGCTGGTATAGGTAGTCCTAGTAGTTCTAACATAGTTGGTGCTATATCTGCTAGTTTACCATTATTTAGTTCTATTCCTTCTTTAGTTATGATACATGGTACTGGGTTTGTTGTATGTGATGTTACTGGTAGTTTGTTTTCATCCCACATCATGTCACAGTTACCATGATCTGCTATTATAATTAATGTACCGTTAAGTTCTTGTACTTTATTATATATTTTAGTAATACAGATATCCATATCTTCTACTGCTTGTTTAGCAGCTTCGTAAACACCAGTATGACCTACCATATCTCCATTAGCTAAGTTCATTATTGTTACATCAAAGTTTTCTACTTCACTTAAGAAACTATCTGTTACTTCATATACACTCATTTCTGGTTTTAAATCGTATGTAGCAACTTTAGGTGATGGTATAAGTATTTTCTTCATATCATCATATTCTACTTCTTTACCACCATCAAAGAAGAATGTTACGTGTGGATATTTTTCTGTTTCTGCAATTCTTAATTGACTTATACCATTATTATGTAAGTAATCTACTAAAATGTTCTTTAAGTCTAAGTCTTCGAATGCACGTGGAGATTTTACTGTTTCAGTTACTGGATACATAGTTAATGTTTTTAAGTTATTAAAGTGTTTTACAACAAGTCCTTTTTCATTAGCCATACTTTCATATTCAGTTGGATTTGATAATAATGTAAACATTTCTCTTACTCTATCTTTTCTAAAGTTAAATGTAATGATACCATCATTATCTTGAAGAGGAGTTTTGTTTATAATACCTGGTACTACGAATTCATCAAATACTCCATTATTATAATTTTCTTCAATAAGTTCTTTATAATTATTATATTCTTTTGCTTCTCCATATACTAAGGCATCATAAGCTAGTTTTAATCTATCAAAGTTATTATCTCTATCCATACCATAGTATCTTCCAGTAATTATATTTATTTTACCAATACCTAGAGAATCTATTTTTTCTTGAAGTTGATCTAAGTAAGTTAGAGCACTTTTTTCATATGTATCTCTACCATCTAGACATATATCTAGGTATACGTTTGTTAGTTCATTTTTCTTACACATATCAAGAAGACCAAATAAATGATTTATATGTGAATGTACTCCACCATCTGATAATAATCCAAATAAATGTAGGTTAGAATTATTTTCTTTTACATGATTTATTACTTCTAATATTTTTTCGTTAGTAAGTATTTCTCCATTTTCTATTTGAGAAGATATATTTTCTAATGGTTGCATTGCTACTCTACCTGA
The DNA here is from genome assembly GCA_015059245.1 of Bacillota bacterium. Next base: position 16,704 of record SVAU01000016.1, on the reverse strand, counting down.
ACCTAGATTCATGTGACCTACTTCACTAGTACCCATTTGGCCTTCTGGTAGACCTACTGCTTTACCACTAGCTTCTAAAATAGAGTTAGGGTATTTTTCAAATAACATATTTAATGTTGGTTTGTTGGCATTAGCGAAAGCATTTCCATCTGTATTTTCTCTAATACCGCATCCATCTAATATACATAAAACTAAAGGTTTATTCATAAATATTCACTCTTTTCTACGTAATATATTTTAGCATAATAAAGATAATTATTCATTAGTTAACTTATAATAAATTTTTATAATTTAAAAAAGATATCTTATGATATCTTTTTTATTAGTTTATCTATTTCTTCTTTAGTTATATTTGTAATATTTATTTTCCATTCACCATAAAGATTAAATATTATTTCTATACTATTTTCTTTAATAGTTATTAAAGTATTTTCTTTGGGTATTTTATTACTATATACTTTATATACTTGTTCTAATGTATTTGATACTTTATCAAAATCTATTAGAGATACTATTCTTGTTGAGTTATTTATTATTTGGTTAGTATCATTTGTTTCATATGCAACAAATGAAATATTATATGAATTTTCACTTTGCTTTTTTATGAATAATTTGGCACTTTCGTATGTACCTGATATCATGCAATTTTCTGCTAATGCTTTTGAAAAATCTACAATATATTCAGCATTAACATTTTGAGTTAATGTATGAGGCATATTTATTACCCTTTCTATATTTCATCTAGTTCCTTAGATATTTCTTCTTTTGATATTCCTTTACCGATAAATACTATTTTTACCATTTTGTCGCCATAGAATTCATCCCAATCTCTTTCGATATCTGGATTAGCTTCTCTTACTTCTTTTTGGAATTCAGGGGATTCAGAAGCTAGCCATGGTCCTGCTTCTGTTAGATCTTTTAAAGAACCGGCTTGTTCGAACATATATGACATGTTTTTGTCATCATTAAAGTATGTTATTCCTTTAGCTCTTATTATTTTTTTAGGCCATGGTTTAGAAATGTATTCATAGAATTTTTTTCTATCCATTGGTTCTCTTCGATAGTATACGAATGTATTGATACCATATTCTTCTACATGGTCATGTCCATTTTCGTGGTTGTGTCCACAATGGCATTCGTGGCCATCTTCATGATGGTGTCCACAGTGGCATTCATGTTCTTCATGTTCATGATGACATTCATGATCTTCGTCATGGCAATGTCCACAACAATGATGTTCTTCTTCATCTTCAACTGGTACGTATTCATCTATTTCTTTGTACCAACCACTTGATGTAGCAATCTTCTCGAAATCAAATGATTTTGTTTCTAATATATCTTTTAGATTAACTTTAGCATAGTTAGTTTCTATTACGTTAGCATTAGGTTGTAATGCAGTGAGTACATCACGTACACTTTCTAATTCTTCTTTAGTTACTTCATCTATCTTATTTAGAATGATTGTATTACAGAATTCTATTTGTTCTATTATAAGTTTTGTTATGTCGTCTTGAGTATCATTTAATAGTTCTGCTCCGCTATTAAATTCATCACTTAATCTTTTAGCATCTACTACTGATACTATTCCATCTAGATAACATAATTTTGGCATTTTATATTCTTCGTATGCATCTTCTAGGGCACATATAGTTTGAGCTATAGGGATTGGTTCACATATACCACTTGCTTCTATTAATATATAATCAAACTTTTCTGTTTCTATAATATCTTGTAATTGTTCTAAAAGATCGGTATTTAATGTACAACATATACAGCCATTTTGTAATGCTACTAGTGAATCATCTTTACCACTTACTACTCCACCTTTTTGGATTAGATCAGCGTCGATATTTACTTCACCAATATCATTTACTATTACTGCTATTTTATATCCTTCTTGATTATTTAAGATATGATTTAATAATGTAGTCTTACCACTTCCTAAATAACCAGTTAATATTGTTATAGGTATACTTTTTTTCATATTTAATCGCCTCTTTAATAGTTTATCATATTTTTATTTAAATAGAAAAAGAAGAATTAATTTTTCTTCTTTGCATCTTGGCATCTACTGTTTAATTCTTCTTCTACTGTACGATTTGTTTCTTTTAAATTTTGTTTCATTAGTTTTTCCATTTCTTTATAAAGTTTGTCATTAGCTACTGCTAAGTCCATTTCTTTACCTACTTTAAATGGTTTACCTACTCTAAACATTAAGTTTTTACTCCAGAACTTGTAGTCTCCTGTTAAGGCACAAGGTACGATAGTTGCTCCTGTTTTTTGAGCCATTGATACAGTACCAAATTTAAAATCTAGTAGGAATACATCGTTTGTTTTATTACGTGTTCCTTCTGGGAATAGACCTACTGCTCCATCAAGATTTAATACTTCTAATGCAGCTGCTTTAGCTTTATCATCATGGATTGATCTATCTACTGGAATGCAACCTGCTAATTTAAAGAACCAAGCAAATTTACCATCGAAGTATTCTTTTTTAGCCATGTAACGTAATGGTCTTTTTGTTGCTATGATAGCAAAGCATTGATCAAATACGTGTTTATGATTACATACTACTAGGATTGGTCCTTCTTTAGGAATAGATTCTTTATTAACTATTTTTGGTGTATAGTAAAATTTAAATAATAATCTTAATATTGGTGATAACAGTTTGAATGCTGTTTCATTTTTTCTTTTATTTTTTGCCATAACGTTCCTCCGCTCTAGCTTCTGCATTTTCTTGTTGTAGTTTTCTAAAGTCTACTTTACCTATCATTGTTTTAGGTAATGATTTTCTAAATTCAAATTCTTTTGGAATAGAATATGCTGCTAGATTCTTCTTACATAATTCTGTTAATTCTTCTCTTAATTTAGGAGTATCTTTGTATCCCGCTTTTAATGCTATATAAGCTTTAGCTACTTCTACTTTATATGGATGTGGTACTCCGATAACTGAGCAGTCTACTACTGCTTCATGTTTTTCAATTACTTCTTCTATTTGAGAAGGATATACGTTGTAACCAGATGTTACTATCATACGTTTTAATCTTTGTTTATATGTTATGTATCCATCTTTATCCATAGAAGCTATGTCTCCACTATGTAACCATACGTTACCATCTTTGTGGATACGTAGTGCTTCGTTTGTTTCTTTTTCATTATTGTAGTAACCTAACATAACTGTTGGTCCACAAATACATAGTTCACCATCTTCATCGATACCTACTTCTTCATCAGTACCTGGTTTAACTATTTTAATATAGTTACTTGGGAATGGTATTCCAATAGTACCTGGACGGGATGCTATTGGTTGATCTAGACATACTGCAGCTACTGCTTCTGTCATACCATAACCTTGTAGTAGATTAGCATTAGCTCCGTGGTTATGTAAGAATTCATTAATCTTAGTGATACGAGCTTTACTTAAAGTATCTCCACCTGATACTACATATTTAATATTTGATAAGTTAACATCTTTCATTCTTTCATTAGTAGTTAATGCTTCGAATAATGTTGGAACACCTACTAATACAGATGGTTTATATTTAGTTAATAATTTATCGAATTCACTAGCTTTAAATGTAGGAATTAATACTACTTTAGCACCAAATGATAATACGTCATTGATACTTACTGATAAACCAAATCCATGGAAGATAGGCATTATTGCTAATACTGAATCTTCTCTTGTTACCATATTCATTACTGTTTGTGCTTGGATAGTAGCAGCGTTAAAGTTACCATTAGATAGGACAATACCTTTAGGTGTACCTGTTGTTCCTCCACTATGTAGTATTACAGCTGGAGTATCTCTTTTTGTTATTTCTGCTACTTTATCTTTAGTATAGTTTTCACCTTGTTTAATAAAGTCATTCCAATACATGTAATCTTTATTATACTTTTTAGGTTTTTCTACTTTATATCCTTGAGTTACTTCATAACCTATTTTCATAAATAGAGGCATTGAATCTCTTGCAGATATAATAATGGTTTTATATACTTCTGTTTCATCTAAGATATTTTTTATTTTTGAATAAGTTATATCCATTGCTACTAACATAGCAGTTGAATATCTTTGTAGAGCTTCTTTAATTTCATTTTCTGCTGATAGAGGATGAACCATATTAGCTACTGCTCCTATTTTATTTAATGCATAAAATGAAATTATTGCTTCTGGAGTATTTGCAGATAGGATAGTTACTACATCTCCTTTTCTTACTCCTTGACTTCTAAATGCTCTAGCACATTTATCAATACTTCTAAAGAATTCAGTAAATGATATTTTAGTACCAAAGTATTCTAAAGCAGTATTATCTTTGAAATTACCTTCTATTGATTTATTTTTTAGGAATTGATAGATAGATATATTTGGTACATCTATGTTCATTTCTTTTTTACTATAATATTTTGACCATCTTGCTTTTGGTTTTTTCTTAAGTCCGATGAGACTCCAAAACTTCATATCTAAAATACTCATATTACTTCCTCTTTTCTTCTAACTGTTTACTAATGAATTTCATTAGACGTTCATTTTCTTTAGTTAGATCATCACTTTTTAATTTTATTGGTTTGTAAAACTCTATTGTTACACTTTTTTTGAATACTTTATATTCTCCAGTTATTGTAAATGGAACAATTTGTGTATCTGTTTCATGAGCCATTTTTACTGCTCCTATTTTGAAAGGCATTATTATGTCTTTTGTTCTATTTATTGTTCCTTCTGGGAATATACCTATTACTTTTTCTTCTTTTAACGTATTTATAGCGTTATTTAAGGCACCTTTATCATGAATGGAACGATTTACTGGAATAATCCCCATTGCTTTAAATCCAGGGCCTAAAATACCTTTAGTTAACTCTTCTTTAGCAAGATAATGAATTACTCTTTTAGTACAACTTAAAAGTAATGGACTATCAAAGTTATTAGTATGATTTCCTGCTAATATAATTCTACCACTTTTAGGAATATTCTCTAAACCAATATAGTTAGGTCTAAATACTAGTTTTACTAGGAATGTAACTATTGGTCTTATGATGCGGTAAAAAAGTGGTTCTTTCATAATTAGTCCTCCTTATATGAATCTATAGTAAATATTATACTAAATCCACCTAGTTTGTTATTCATGGCTTTTATTGTACCATTATGAGATTCTATTATCTCTTTGCATATAGATAAACCTAGTCCACTTATCTTTCTACTTTTATCGGTAGTATATAGTGGATCAAATATTTTTACTAAATCTTCTTTACATCCTGAGCCGTTATCGGCTATTTCAAATTTAATTTTACCATTTTTTTCTTCGTTTATGTTAATATTTAATATTTTTTTATCTTTATCATAGTGTCTTATACTATTTGTAATAATATTACTGAATACTCTTTTGAACTTTGATAAGTCTATTTCTATTATTAAATTTTGACAATTTGTTTTTATTTTAAATTCTATATTTTTTTCTTTTAGGTCTTCTTTGTAATAAGCATTTAAGTAATCTACTAAATGTGAAATAGATAGTTTTTCTACTTTCTTTTCATCTTTGATATTACAACTTAAGTAGTCATCAAATTCTTCTATTATTTCTTTCATTACTAATGCTTGATTATGAATTGTATTTATGTATCTTTCTTTACTTTTTGTACTTGTTGATTCTTTTGTAGCTAGTTCTGAATATCCTAAGATACTTGTTAATGGTGTTTTTATATCATGGGATATACTTGCTATTATTGTATTTTGTTTTTGTTTTTCTTCTTCAAGTTTATCTACTAGTTCTACAAAGTCATTTTGTAGGAAGTCAATTCCACTACGTACTTTTCTTTTTTTAGGTAGTATACCTAGTTTATATTTAGAGAAGTCTTTAGATAGTTGACTTAGTGGTTCTAATATTTTTTTGTTTGCTCCTATTAGTCCGAAGATACATAATGTTACTATTATTAATAGTTCAAATAGTAAGAAATCTATTATTGTATAAGCCCCTAGAATATCTTTTCTTTGGGATAATTTTAATAGATAGTGAGTATCTTGTATTTCTATTATTTGTGATACTTCTATGTTTGTGTTTGTTTTGTCTTTTTTTTTAGAATTATATTTTTTTATAAGTTCATTTTCTTGATTACTTATTGTAATTGTTATATTTTTTTCTTTTGCGTATTTTAATAATTCTTGATCTTGATTATTGCTTTCGTTTATTATTTCTTTTATATTTATTATTTCTTTTGTAAGTTGTTCACTTACTTTAGTATGATGTTCATTTACTTCTTTGTTTAAATAAATTGTGTAGTATAGTGCTACAAGGATGAAGTTGAATAATACTAGTGATATTACTGTAATTATGAATCCTTTTCTTGTAGACATTTTATTTTTTAATGAGTTAATCATTTTTTACTACCTTAACGAATTTATAACCAAGTCCCCAAATTGTTATTATGTATTTTTCATCTGGATCTAATTTTTTTCTTAAACTTTTTATGTTTACTGCAACTGTACCTATATCTCCATATTCAGTTTGCCATACGGAGTTATATATTTGTTCTTTTGATAATACTACACCGGCGTTTGTCATTAGATATGATAGTAGTTCAAATTCTTTTGTAGATAGTGTTACTGGTTCATCGTTCTTTTTTACTTCATAACTTTCTTTGTTGATTTCAATTTCACCTATTTTTATTATACTACTAGTTTGTTTTGTTGCTCTAGTATCTCTTCTTATGTGGGCTTTTACACGTGCTACTAGTTCTTCTATAACGAATGGTTTTGTTATGTAGTCATCTGCACCTATTTCAAAACCTACTATTTTATCTACAAGTTGATTCTTAGCTGTTACAAATATAATTGGGCAAGATACTGTTTCTCTTATTTTGTTACATGTTTCTATTCCAGATATATTTGGCATCATTATATCTAAAAGAATTAAATCATATGAATTGTGGTTAACTGCTTCAATTGCACTATATCCATCGTTTTTTATTGTAGTTGTAAATCCTTCATCCTTTAAAACATCACTGATTAGTTCTGCAATGTCTCTTTCGTCATCAACAATTAAAATGTGAGCCATATATATCACCTTCTTATATTTTAACATATTTGAAAAAATAATTTTTTCACTAAAACTCTATTCTATTATATATTATTTATTGGTAATATATTTTTTAAAAATTATTAAAAGTAACAAAAAAAGTCAGTTTATTCTGACTTTTTAATTAGATTATACTTAATATCTAGTGTTTTATTGTATCCATTTGCAGTGTAGTCTTCTTTTATTATGAGGATATACCACCATGATTTATTTTCATCTATTTCTACAGTTGTTACATCTATTTTATTTTTTTGAACTAATGTAGGTGTTAAGTTTATGGAATAGACATTTTCTAATTTTATTTCTTCTCCATATTCTTTTTTAAATTCTTCTTCTGTAAATCCCATTTCTTTTATAGCTTCAATACCTGTTTTATAGTTATAGTTTCCTTTATAATAATTATCTTCTAGATTATTATGAGAGTTATACCATTCAAATGTATTATTTTCATTAAATACAAATAAACCATTTGTAGCGCTTTGCCAACTACCTATTATGTTAGTAGTTAGTTTTATTTCTTCTTGTGGTTTTTCTTTTTGATTTGGTTTTAAGTTATCTACAATACTTAATGATAAGGTAGTTAATATAAGGACGAATACTAGTACTGATATAATGCTTGTTATTGATTTAAGTATTTGCATTGCGGTCTTTTTAGTTTTCTTTACTCTTTTAGGAAGGATATTTTCTTCTTTTATTTTTTGTATTTGAATAGTATATCTTTCTAAATCTTTATTTTCTTCTTTAGATATTTTATCTAAATTTATTTTTTTGTTTTGAGGAATCTTTACTTTTTTTTGCATTATATCACCTCTATTCTCTATTATTAATATTAACATTATTTAATAAAAAAAACCACTATTGATTAGTGGTTTCTAGTTTATGCGACAAATTTATATCTACAAATTTTATTCTATAATTTAGTTTCTTTATTTTTCTTCTTACTTCTGATTCTATTGTTAGTAATTTGTATACTTTGATATTTTTTAAAACATAAACATCTAGTTCTAAAACATGATAACTACCATGACTCTCTAATTCCATGTCTTTATATTCTATTTCTTCATATTGATTTAAAATATCAATAATTTTATTTTTTGCTTCTATATTTTCTTCTGTTTTTCCCAATAGTAAATCTATATTTTCTTTTAATAGAGATAACGCAGTTTTTAAAATTAATAGACCAATAATTACACCACCTATAATATCAGCATATTGTAATAGTGGTAATTGTTCGGAAAATTGAGATAATATTATTATAATTATTACTCCTAAGGATGAAGTTGCATCATCTTGTGATTCTTTACTTGATGTTATTAGAATTGGACTATTATATTCTAATCCTTTATTCATAAGTATTTTTGAGTTAATAAGTTTTAATATGATGGATATTATTATAACTAATATCCATATTGGACTAGTTTCGATTGGTTCTGCACTGAAACTATTCATAATTGTATATATCCCAAGACTGAAGATGACTGCTGCTATAAAAACATCTACTATATATTCGAATCTTCCGTATCCATCAGGATGATTTTTATTTGCTCTTTTTTTACTATATTTAGATCCAAAGAAAGCAACAATATCTGTTATAAAGTCACTTAATGAGTGTAGCCCATCTGCTACCATTGACTTACTATTACATATAAGACCTGATAAGACCTGTGCTGTTGATACTATTATATTAATTATCATACTTATTATAATTACTTTTCTTTCTTTAATCATTTATTATCACCTATTTTTAGTATAACATTATTTGAATAAAAAAGAGAACATATTATATGTCCTCATTTAAAAAATCTATATTGTTATTTAGAACAGCTTCTAATTCTTCTGCTTCTACCGGAATATCATTGTCGGCATTCCAAATAATTATTTCTGATATTAGTGCTTCTTTAGATAGTTTTTTATACTCTTGTATTGGATAGTTATGTAGTTCTACTTCTTTATATATATCCTTTAAATCTAAAGATTCTAATTCGTTTTTTAATTGTAATAAGTTGTTTGCATTCATATGACCATAACGATCATCTAAATAATTTAAGTTTTGGTTTGTCATGATTATTCTCCTTTGATTATATTATACACATTATTCTACACTTTTTAAACTCTCTATCATATCTATTTTCTTTAGACTGAAGTGTGTTACAAAGTTAACTATTAATGTGAATACTATTGATATAATTGCTGAATATAGATAACTTTGAAGAGTTATATCTCTAATGAATCTAGTATTTTCCATTTCTACAGTACCTATTGTTATAAATGTTAAGAAGTAACCTAGTACAAATCCTGGAATTATACCTAGTAATGTTAGAATCATGTTTTCTCTTGTTATGTAGTTATCTACTTCTTTGTTATAGAAACCTAATACTTTTAATGTAGCTATTTCTCTTTTTCTTTCTGTAATATTTATATTGGATAAATTATATAGTACTACAAATGATAAAGCAGCTGCTAGTACTACTAATACTGCGATTATTAAGTCTAGTGATTTAACCATATCTGAAGTGCTATCCATTAATGTTTCAGTATGAATAACGTTTATTATACAGTCATTTTTTAGTAGTTCCTTTGATAATTCATCTTGTTCTTTTTCTGTAATGTTATTTGTATTTAGGAAGACTGTATTTGGATTGAATTCTTCTAATTGTGATTTATCAATATAGATATAGTGTTCAATATAGTTTTTTACAATATCTGTTATTTTTAATTTATATTCTTTAGCATCACCATCTAGAATAGTTATTGTATCTCCAATAGTTAATCCTTGTAGTTCTGCTAGTTTGTCTGTAATCATTATTGAATCTTTTGTTAGATTTTTTTGTTTATTTGTTTCTAAGTCTTTTACATTAAATATCTTGTTAAAGTCTGATGAATCTATAGCTATCATTGTTACTTTTGATTTATCTATTGTTGCTGTTATTTGTTCTGCTAAGATATATTCTTTTATTTTATCGTTATTGAATATTTGATCTACTTCGTTTATATCAAGATCATTTGTATATACTGTTTCATCATATTTAAATGTATCTATAAATTGCATGTTTGTAATATCGACTATTGAATCTTTTATACCGAACCCACATAGCATTAATGCTGTACATCCACAGATACCTACTATTGTAACTAGTACTCTTTTTTTGTATCTAAATATATTTCTAATAGTTATCTTGTTAGAGAAATTAAGTTTATGCCAAATGAATGATATTTTTTCTAGTAGAATTTTCTTACCTGCTACTGGTGCTTTTGGTCTCATTAGTTCTGCTGGTTTACCTTTTAATACTTTATATGCTGTTATTAGGGTTGCACCACATATACATATAATTGCTATTACTATTCCACCTATAGACATTAGTGGATTTAAACCAATATGGAAGTTTGGTAATACAAATAGTATTTTGTATATAACAAATATTAAATATGGTATTACTGTTAAACCAAGTGCTATTCCTATTATTCCACCAATAAGTGTTGCGATAAGTGAGAATAATAAGTATTTAGTTATGATTTCTTTATTAGTGAAACCTAATGATTTTAGGGTACCTATTTCTCCTCTATCGTCTTCTACCATTCTATTCATTGATATTAAACTAACTAGTATTGCTACAGCATAGAATACTAACGGAAATACTGTTGCTAGGCTTTTTATACTCTTTGTTTGCCCAATGTATGTTGAATATGTTTGGTCATCACTACGATCAAATATATACCATATTGGTTTTTCAATTGTATTTAGTTCTTCTCGAGCTTCTTTTATTTTGTCTTCTGCCTCTTTTTTAGCATCTTTATATTCGTTATAACCTTTATTATATTCTGTTAGGCCTTTGTTATATTGTTTTAATCCTTTAGAATATTTTGAATAAGAATCATCATATAATTTTTTGTTCTTTTCGTATTCTTTGAAACCTTTATCTAGTTGGTTCTTTGTTGATTGTAATGTTTGTAGCCCTGTTAGTTGTTCTTTTAAGATAGTTAGTTGAATTTTATATGTAATATATTCTTGTGATGATGGATCTAGTGTTGGTATAAGTTGTTCTAGTGAATAAATATTTTCTTTTAGTACTTTTATGTTAGATGATATTTCTTTTTCTTTAAGACCATTTGCTTTAAGAGCTTTTTCGTATTCTTTTTTTCCACTAGTTAATTTTTTATATGCTTTATCCAGTTCTGATTTAAATGTCGATAGTTGTTTCTTTGTTGAATCTAGTGTTTTTTTACTACTATCTAATTTTTTCTTAGCTGAATCTAGTTCTTTTTTTGCGTCTTTTAATTCTTCGTTAGCTTCTTGTTCTTTTTCATCTATTTCATTTGATGCTTCATCATATATTTTTTGATAACGATTTTCTTCTTGAGTTTCTTTTATATTATCTATTTTTGTTGTAATATTATCAATAAGTTTTAAATAATCATCTTTGGATGTTATTTTTTCTTTAGCGTTATTTATTGTTACGTATACATTGGTGTAGTAATCAACATCAAAGTTAGTATCTAAAATATATGAATAGTAATTTACTACTCCTGTACCTAGTGATGATGTTCCTCTTGTCTGACTTAAGTTTGTTTGATTAAAGTATAAAGGACTTATTATGGTTCCTACTATTTTAAATTCTTTTGATTTTATATTATCTGAATCTATAGTAATAGTGTCACCTATTTTATATTTTGTTTTAGTTATGAAGTTTTCTTCTACTACTATTTCATTTTCTTTTGTCGGTAGTTTTCCTTCTACTAGTTCTATTATATTTATTTGTTTTGGTATTGAAGAAATACTTACTACATATTCACTATTATCTGATGAAAGTAGTATATCTGTGGAATAGATTCCTTCTACTTCTTTAATGTTTTCTATATTTTTTAATGCTGTTATGTCATCTTCGATAAGTCCCATTGATGATAGTATTTTTATGTCATAGACATTTTTTTCATCATAGTAATTATCTATTGTATTTAACATATCTGGTGAGGTTGCTAGTAGTCCTACAAAGACCATTACTCCTAGTAAGCTCATTATTATTAGTGATAAAAATCTTGGAAATGATTTTTTTATGGTACGTGTACTATTTGTTAATATTCTATTTTTCATATTACCATTCAATTGTTTCTATAGGTTGTGGATTGTGATTTATATATATTTCTTCTACTGTACCATTTTTGAATTTTATTACTTTATCTGCCATATCTGCTATTGCAGTGTTATGAGTAACTATAATTACTGTCATGTTTTCTTTGTGGCATGTATCTTCAAGTAATTTTAATATTTGTTTTCCAGTTTTATAATCTAGTGCTCCTGTTGGTTCGTCACATAAAAGTAGTTTTGGATTTTTAGATATTGCTCTAGCTATTGCTACTCTTTGTTGTTCTCCACCAGATAATTGAGCTGGGAAGTTATTCATACGATCTTTTAAACCTACTTTTTTTAAGATTGTTTCTGGGTTTAAGTGATCTTTGCATAGTTGATTTGCTAGTTCAACATTTTCTAATGCTGTTAAGTTTTGTACTAAGTTATAGAATTGGAAAACAAAACCAATATCGTTACGGCGATATTTTATTAATTCTTTATCTTTTAGTTTTGTAATATCTACTCCATCAATTATAAACTCACCTGATGTTGCTGAGTCCATACCACCAAGTATGTTTAAACATGTGGTTTTTCCTGCTCCTGAAGGACCTAGTATTACTACTAGTTCACCTTCATCGATTTCGAAATTTGTTTTATTTAGTGCTTTAATTTCTACTTCTCCCATTTGATATTTTTTACTAATATTTTTAAATTCAATATACGCCATTTTTATCACCTTTACGATTATTTAGTATACCATATTTTGAGGCGTCAGATATTAAAGTTTATTAAAAAAAATGTAAATGTGGTATAATTTATTTATGTCCTCGTAGCTCAGCAGGATAGAGCAATCGCCTCCTAAGCGATAGGTCGGCAGTTCGACTCTGCCCGGGGACGCCATAAAAAAAAGAACTTGCTAATAAGCAAGTTTTTATTTTGTTATAGAATCAATTAGACTTTTATCATAATAAAGCATTATACCGTTTTTTAATACTTCTATTTCAAATCTTCTATCGAATAGTTCTTCACCATCAATGTTTGCTACAAAACTTGTTGGTGATTTAATAATCATTTTATTTGTTTGATAATGATGTACTTCTTTTTCATTTAAATGGTTACCTTCTTTCATTTTTAGAATTAAGTTAACCATTCTTAGTTTGTTCACTTTATCAACAACGTATACATCTAGAAGTCCATTGGTTGGATTACTATTTGGAGATATTTTATATCCATTACCATAATATACACCATTACATACTGCAACAGTTGTATACTCTCCACTTAGTGTTTCTCCATTAATTTCTATTTCTAAGTTTCTACATTTATATTGAGAAAATGTTTTTAGAAGTGATGCATTATATCTTTGACTCTTTGGTATTAACTTTGATGTAACTTCTCCTTTTTTATTAGCAACATCTGCATCTATACCAAAGCATGCAACATTTATGAAGTGTCTATCATTTATTTTTATTAAGTCACAAGTATTGTAGTATTCTTTTAAATCTTTTTCTACACTCTTATAGAAGTCATTACCACTACCTAGAGGAATGATTCCTAATATGTTATCAGTACCAGCTATTCCGTTTAGTACTCTGTTAACCATACCATCTCCACCTACTGCTAGTAGGATGTTTTTTTGATCTCTATATTTTGCAACAATAGATTCTGTACTTACTTCTTCACTATTTATCTCAATAATGAATTCCATATTTTCTCTAGTACAGTATTCTTCGATTCTTCTTTTTATCTTTTCTACTTCAGTTTTTAATGTAAAACTATTTAATATAAATATATACTTCATACTATCACCTTTTAATATTATAGCATATTTTAGGTAAATTAGTGGAGTTTTAATATTAAATTTTCTTCTGCTACTTGAGTATTTTCAAATATAGGTAGTGCTTCTTGTAGGTATAGTTCTTTTTTAATGTCTGGCCAGAAGTGTGTAAGCAGTAATTTATCGACTTCAGATTGTCTAGCTATTTGAGCGGCTTCATGAGCATATAAATGATAATCTTTTTTTCTTGTTTGCCCCTGTAAGAAGGTTGATTCACATATTAATAAATTGGCACCTTGAGCGAATTTTTCAATAGTATTACCGATATATCCTGTATCACCACTATATACAAGTGTATTATTTTTTTCTTTTATTTTCACTGAATAAGACGGGATACTATGGGGATTTGGCGAAAAAGATATGGTTGTGTCTTTAGTAGTTATTATATCTTCTTGTTGATAAGTTATTATTTCTAAATAGTTTTCTTCTCCTAAGTTAGTTAATAAATTGTAATCATTTATGGTATCATTTGATGTTTGAATAGGAATATATACTTTAATTCTATTTTGTAGTAAACCTAAATTATGATATACATATGAGTCATAAGCTAGTGAGAATAAGTCGCTATAATGGTCTCTATGTAAATGACTTATTATAATTACTAAGTCTTGGATATCGTTAGGATAATTTAAGTTTCTTGTTATACCATTTCCACAGTCTAGTAGTATTTTTGAATGCTCAGTTGTTACAAAGTATCCTGGACAATTTTTTTCGTTATGGCAATGTGGTGATACTGTTCCTAATACTTTAAGTATCATTTTATATTTCCTTTCTTCTTAATGATAGTATCGGACCTTGTTCTGTTTCTATTATTTCATATTTTTCGTTCATTGCTTCTTCAACTACTGGACTTACATATCTAGAAATTGGTTTTCCTAAAGTAAAAACTTCTTTTACCATACTTGATGAGATGTTTTGATAATTGTTGTCTGCGAATAAGCAGATTGTGTTTATTTCACCATTACTTATTTCTTTATTTATTCCGGCCATTCCGATTTCATAATCAAAGTCAGTTAAACCGCGGAGTCCTCGTACTATTGCTTTGCATTTATGTAGTGTAGCAACATCTACTGCTGCCCCACTTCCTATTATTACTTTAATATTTTCACATGTAGCATATATTTTTTTTAGAATTTCTAGTCTTTCTTCTACAGTGAAGAATCCATTTGGTTTTTTAGGATTTTTCAAGATTGCTACTATTACTTCATCAAATAATTCACTTGCTTGTTTTATTATATTTTCATGTCCTTTTGTTATTGGATCGAAACTACCTGTGTATAATACTTTTGTCATATATATCTTTTATCCTTTCTTGAGTTTGATTTAAATTAATGTTGTTTATAATGTATTCGAATTTAGTTTCATCTATTTCTGGAGCTGATGATTCTCTTAATAAGAATTTTTCGGGAGTTATGTTATCTCTTTTTATAGCTCTTTGCATTCGAACTTCTAATGGTGCTTTTACTAGAATTCTAAAATCAGATTTATAAAAATATTTTGTTCTAGGGAGTAGTAACCAATCTAGTAATATTATTTTATCTTTGTTTTCTTTAATTATTTTATCTATTTCTTTTTCCATGAATGACCATGTTATATCTTCTAATTTTGACATTGCTTCTTTAGAACTAAATACAATTCTACCTAGTTTTTTTCTATCAATTTCTTTGTTTGTTAAGATTTCATTGCCAAAAGTTTCTATTAATTGTTGTTTTACTTGTGGATCTTGGTGAGAAAGATGACCTATTTTATCTATATCTATATGGATAATGTGAGTACTATAGTTTTCTAGTGTTTGGGCTATTATACTTTTTCCACTTCCTGATAATCCGACAATTGAAATAATCATATTTATCACCTCTACATCTTTATTATATATCTTAATTTAATATAAATATAATGAATGTTTGTAATGTTAGTTATGAACAGGAGTTATGTATCAAATAAAAAAAATTAGCTTTTATAAGCTAATTTTCTATAGGATTTAGAAGTTTTAGGAATAATCCATCTGCTTTTTCTTCTAAAATGAATTCGATTTCTTGATCTTCAATGATTTTATAGTTGTTTTTATCTACACTCTCTACATGTGCAAAAACATTTTGATTATCATTGTATTCGATGAATCCATATCCTTGTTCTTCACTCCACCATTTTACTCTACCTTTCATTCCTTTTACCCTTTCTTATGTTTATATAATATCATACATTCGTTCGTATTTCAATCTTTTTTTATAAAAAAAATAACATACTATATAGTATGCTGTTTTGTATAATTTATTCCAAATCGGGAGATCCGTTTGCCTCTGGGCCGGTACCTCCGCGAAAAAAAAGAGCAAAAAAAAAAATTGGCAACTACCTATTTTCGCTTTGAGACTATCGTCGGCGTATGAGTGCTTAACTTCTCTGTTCGGGATGGGAAGAGGTGTGCCCACTCAGCTATCGTCACCAATAAGGATTTTGTCCTTTAAAAACAAGATAATGCGTTGTAAATATCAAAAATAATAATAATTAGGATTAAATCCTCGTGCTATTAGTACTAGTCAGCTCAACATGTCGCCATGCTTCCACCTCTAGCCTATCAACGTTGTAGTCTTCAACGGCACTTACTAATAAATATGGGAAAACTCATCTTGGAGGAGGCTTCACGCTTAGATGCTTTCAGCGTTTATCCCGTCCGCACATAGCTACTCTGCGATGCAACTGGCGTTACAACAGATACACCATTGGTGCGTCCACTC
>SVAU01000032.1 GCA_015059245.1 Bacillota bacterium | reverse complement strand
AAGTCCACACTTTTTTCTTAATTCAAAAATTTTTTCACCTAATGTCATACATTAACTCCTTTCACATACAATTATAAAATATTAACTATTTATACTTCTACCAAATAGCTTTGGAAATTTGTCAAAAACTTTTAACATTTCAATAAATTACTATTTATCTGTCAGTTATATTATAACATAAAAAAAGGAAATATAAAATATTTATATTCCTAAAGTTTTTCTATCTATTCCTATTGGTTTTGGCAATATACCCTTACCTATGATTGTTTCTGCAGTGAATAAAGCAAGACTATCTGGTGCATCATCGTGTTTTGCCGGATAATCAAAAGAATATGTAACAAAATCTTTCATAAAATTAAAATAGTCTGTTTTAGGTCTTAATTTGTCTTTTGATTTGAAATATATATTATTCTTAATATGACCTCTCATATCTTTAATTCTTTGTTCCTTATTCTTAACATTATATTTTTCTCTAATAATACAATAATCAAAACCTTTATCTTTTAGTTTTCTATCTAATACTTCTTTTAAACTTGTATCAGTATTATTTTCGATAACAAAATCTATCACTTTATGTTCTATAATTTTATCAACTATATCATCATATAATTCACTTATCGCTTCTCTTTTAAAAATACAATCTATAAAATAATATTTACCATCATTACCTTTCTTAAATATTGGCATAGCAACATTATCTTTACCCCTTCTTGATGGATCTAATGCACCAAAACAATATTGTTCACAATCTATATCGCCATTTTCAGTTTTAGGTAAATCATCATAAGTATTTAAAAGTTCATAAGCAAACTCTAATCCTGTAGGTGCAATAGGTTCTTGTTGATATACACAACTAAATAAATATTCATCAGTAGTATCTCTTATTTCTCTTGCTTCTTCTGTTGTATATATTTCTTCACAAGTGCTTTCATCATTCTCATCTAATAAAGGTACTTTAATAACTATAGTACTACCATCTTCACTTTCATATAGATATGGATACTTATCACTAGGTATAAAATTAGATACTCTTTCTCTATCTTCTTTTACTCTATTTAAAATATCTTCAGGAGACCACATAGTACCTAAAAATATATATGTAGGAAACTTACCATCTTTTCTAGGAAACCATTCTGTTTTCCACTTATTATAGTAGTTCCTGTGTAAATTAGCATTGGTAGCTTCTTCTGCACCTTTTGTCATATCATCAAATATAAGTTTCTTTGCTCTAACACCAGTAATAGCACCATCTCTGGTTCTTGAATAATGAGATGTTAAAACAGTAGAATTTTTTATTTTCCAGTCTGATTCTTTTTCTTTTACAAAAGGTTTATTAGCATATAAAGTATATTGTGGAAATATATCACTATATAAAGGACTACTAATCAAATCTTTAATACTTCTACTAAAACCTAATACTAATTCTTCACTATATGAAATTCTTAATGCTGAATTATTTATATTTTGTCCGAACAACCAAGCAGTAAAATAATTAGCACAAAAACTTTTACCAAAACTTGGTGGGAATGAAGCAATAATATATCTTAAATTAGTATCATACACACATCTATTTAAAGCATAAACAAATGGTGCTAGTACCCTTCTTCTTTTAGCAAGTACTCTTTCTGATTTTTCAAATTCCATATAATCTATAAAACATTCCAAATCTCGCCTACCTGCTATTGCATATAGTTTTTTATAACAATTAAAAAAATCATTCATATTAGATGTATTGCAATCTTCTAGGATTTTTTCAACTAATGGAATATATTTTTCTTTGCAATAATAAACAGCCTTTTCTCTATCTATCTCAATATATTCATCTATGATCCCTATTACCTGCTTTAACCAATCTAATCTGAATGTATCTTCTTTCTTTTTCTTTAAAAAGTTATATATATCTTCTAAAGTATCTTCATATTTTTTTGTCTTACTTTGTTCCTGCTTTGGTAGGTTTATTTTATCGCCTACCTTATAAGACATTATTTATTCTTTTTGCCTTTCTTTTGTAATTGTAATTTTAAACTATTAATTTCACTTTGCAATCTTCTATTTTCTTCTGCAAGACTTTGATTTCTTTTATTCATAAGTTTATTATTATTAAGTTGTATTTCTAATTTAGATTCTAACTCTTTTATCTTTTTACTAAAAAACATTTTACTTACCTTCTTCCACTATTAAATCATATAAATCTCTAATTGTTTCTAATTTAATATCTTTACCAGTTATTGTGTCAGTAATAGTACCTACCTTCCACTCTTTTCCCCAATCTAATTCATATATATAGTAACTAATCCAATCAGCATTATCATTAGTAATATCTTTTAATAATTCTAAAATAAGTTCAGTAGCTCTTAACATAGAAAAACCACCAAAATCAGGAGATAATTCTCTTAATGAATCATTAATTTTACCTTCTAGTCTTTCAAGTTCTTTTAATTCTAATAAATATCTTTCAAACTTCTCAAATTCTATCATTTTTCCACCTTATATTTATCCATTATTTCCTTATATCTCTGCTTTGCTAGTTTAGTACTAGGTTTACCTAGCATATTTACTAAAAATCCATCATTAAGACCTAATGCCACTTCTACTTTTCTAGTAAATTCATAACCCCAAGAATGAAAATCATTTAAATAATTGGTAAGATTTTGCTTTCTAGTCCTAATTTCACCTTCAACTTTAATTTCTAGTTCATTTATTCTTTTTAAAAGTTCAGTTTTTGATATTTTATTCTTCTTTAGTATTATTTTTACATAATCACTAATCAACATCATTATTAATCACCTTTAAACCTCGTTTTTTACCAGTCTTAACTAAATAACCTTTGTCTATTAATATATCTATTTCTTCATGTATGGTACTTCTACTTCTATCTAGTTCAAAAGATAACTCTCTAATAGTAGGTGCTACCCCTATTATGCTTATATATTCTAAAATAATATCATATAGTTTCTTTTGTTTATAAGTCAGAAATTTTTTCTCCAAGTAAATTCTCTCCCAAGATCCAGCATAATGTTTCTATTTCGCTTCTACCTTTAATACCATTCTTTAATATATATTCTTTTCTCTCTCTTATTTCTTCTTCACTCTTAATATCTTTATGTTCATTATAAAACTTAACAAGTTCTTTATAATTTCTATATATCTGATATAAAGGTCTTAAAGAGTTTATCTTTTCATCTCTCATTTGTAGTTTTCACCATTCCATTTACTTAACCTAAATTCTTCATAAAGTTCCTTTGCTATTCTCGGTCCTCTATGTGCTATAAAAGGATTAAATATATAATAATATTTCCTACCTTCTCTTTTTCTATGAATAACATCTAATTCAATTAGTTTATTAATAATAGCATGACCACTTCTACTTCTTCTTTTTAATTTCTGTATCATAGCTTGTGTGTGCATTACTCTACCATTCCTAAAAGATATAACACCAGTAAAATAAGTAATATGCTGTAATAATATCATTACTGGTTCTGCCACCTCTACTAATTCACTTAAATAAACATCATTCACTTTCAAAAAATGACTTCTTATCTTTTTAGCACCATTTAAATAGTCTATCTGCTTCTGTGTTAAGAATACATTTCCTGTATCTAATTCATCTTCAATAGTGCCATCATCATTTACTAAATACCATTTCTTTGCCATACCATCAATTCCTTCGTTATGTAGCATTAATTGTATTACTATTGCAATATATAACATACATTTTCTTGCTACTAATCATATCTAACTAAAA
>SVAU01000031.1 GCA_015059245.1 Bacillota bacterium | reverse complement strand
AAGTATTAAGAAATGTTTAAGTAAAAGAGTAAGTTTTAATTACTCTTTTTTTATGTTAAACTTATTATATGGTGATAATATGATGAGTAGAGAAGATCGTAAATTACTAGACGATGCTAAGAAGTTTATTGTAGCTAAAAGGGATTTACCTGGTGGTATGGAAGAAATAGAACAACTTATGAATAAGTTATATAAGTATTTTAAAAGAGTAATACCTAAAGCAGATTTTAATGATAAAAGATTAGTTGAATTATTTTCTTTAGAAAGATTACTTGAAGATAAGTATTTACCATTAGAAAATGAACCTATTTATGATCCGGATAGAAAAGAAGAAATACCTTCAGTTATCACTAGTGAACAAGAATGTATTCAAATGATGGAAGTTATTGTCCATAAAACAAGAAGTTGGTTAAGTCAGCATCATGATTTAAAGACTGATTCTTTAGAAAAATATTGTATAGATACTTCATGGGAGGTTTCGAGTATTTGTGAAGAGTTAGGTGTAGATCAAATTAGTTATCAATGTTCTGAGAGCTTAAGTTCAGGTTTATTTCATTGTTTTAATGTAGTAAGTTTTGATTTACCTAATGGAGAGACTAAACATTATTTAGTAGATTGTACATATAGACAGTTTTTTACTTATGCTGGTGCTTTCTTAGAAAGAACTGGATTACCACTTAATGAAGGACCTACTATGGGTGCTTATATGATGATGGATGAAAATAGAAAAAGAATTGCAGAAGAGTTACTTACTAAGGGATTTGTTGAATTTACACCTGAAGTTATAAAAGCTTATTTTGATGCATTTATATTCTCAGGAAGAAATGGTTTATATTATGATGGATTAGGTAAGAAAACATTAAGTAAAGAAGATTATGTACCTTATTATACTTGTGATGATTACTTATATGCATTAAGTCATGGTGGTATTAAAGAGCCTCATATAGGAAGACAATTTGAGTATGTAGGTGATACTGTTGATTATGGATGTGGAGATAGTAAAGTTGTTAAATTAACATAATGAATATATGATATTATAAATATAGGGAGGGAGATATATTATGTCATTAGTTACTACAAAAGAAATGTTTGAAAAATCAATGAAGGAAGGATTTGCTATAGGAGCATTTAATGTGAATAATATGGAAATTATTCAGGCGATAGTAGATGCTGCTAGTGAAGCTAAGTCACCAGTAATATTACAAGCGTCTTCTAGTGCAATTAAATATGCTGGTATAGATTATTTAATGAAGATGGTTGAAGCTGCTACAATAGTACATCCTGAATTACCAATAGCAATTCATTTAGATCATGGACCAAATTTTGAAACATGTAAGATGTGTATTGATGCTGGATTTACTTCAGTAATGATAGATGGTTCAAAATATGATTTTGAAGAGAATGTTAGATTGACTAAAGAAGTAGTTGATTATGCTCATAGTAAGGGTGTAGTAGTAGAAGCTGAATTAGGTAAGTTAGCTGGTATAGAAGATGAGGTTAATGTAGATAGTAAAGATGCTATGTACACTGACCCAGAACAAGCAGAAGAATTTGTAAAAAGAACTGGTTGTGATTCATTAGCTATAGCTATTGGAACTAGTCATGGAGCTTATAAATTTAAGGGAGAAGCTAAATTAAGATTTGATATCTTAAAAGAAATAAAGATGCGAATTCCTAATACACCTATAGTATTACATGGAGCTTCTTCAGTAATTCCTAAATTAGTAGAAATGTGTAACGAATATGGTGGAGATATACCTGGAGCTAAAGGAGTACCTGATGAAATATTAATGGAAGCAGGTAAATTAGGAGTATCTAAGATAAATGTAGATACTGATCTAAGACTTGCTATGACAGCAGGAATTAGAAAAGTATTTGTAGAAGAACCTAATGCATTTGATCCTAGAAAGTATTTAACTCCAGCAAGAGAGTTAATTAAAGAAACAGTAAAACATAAAATGGTTAATGTTTTTGGTTCTAGTGATAAGATTTAAAAGTAGTTATTAACTACTTTTTTATTTAAAATAAAAAAAGAGAAATAATTCTCTTTTTTAACTGTTAAAAATATCTTTGTATTCTTGATATCTTGATTTATCATATTTATATTTAAATTTAATGTCTTTTTTATTATAAGCTTCTAGTATTTTGTCTTTTAATAATTCTTTGTTTTCTTCTTTAAAATAATCAAATGGTAGAGTGAAGATACTTTTTCCTTCTTCGACATCTAATTCTTTTAGAGCAGGTAAGTCGGTAGCTATTAGTTTTGTTCCTGAACTTAATGCTTCTACGAAGGAGTAAGCTAGTGCTTCCGATGAACTTAATTGAACTAGGTAATCAGAATCTGCTATATACTCAATAACATTTGGTATTCCTTGTCTATAAATAAGACCACCTTGATTAGGTTCTAATACATCTGTAAATATTTGCCATGTATATGGAATATCTTCTTCGTCTAGTATTTTAGCTACTTGTTTAATTCTATCCATTCCTTTTTCTGGAGCATTTCTAAGAGCTGATACTAATTTTAGATGTGGTCTTATTTTATCGCTTTCATGAACATATGGATTATAGATAAAATCCACTTTATCAACAGGAAAATATCCTGTAGCACAAGTTTGAGCTATTTTTGATACTGCTATATATCTATCATATATATCATCATAGAATCTTCTAGATCTTTCATAGTCAGACATGTTTCCGTGAATAAATATGTAATTACCTTCTAAACTATATATATTAGTAGGATAGAAGTATGTTGAATATGTTGTTATTAATTTGTCACAAGTATAGTTTATGTTTGGATTATATTCTAAACATCTAAAGTGTTTTTTAAATCTATTAAGAGTTCCTTGATTCATTTGTGTATATATTAGAGTTATATCTAATTTAGGAAATGCTTTTATTATTTGATTTAACCAAGTTATATATCCATTAAATCCTATGTTACAAGAATCTTCTAAGTAAACTATATTTTTATAATGAATAGTTCTTCTAGTAGTAGGCATATGTAATACTTTAGTAGGTATTCTATTAGGATTATGAAAGTATATTACATCTGGTATAAATATTCTTGTTTTTATATCATCTAAATTAATAGAGAAGTCTAATAATTTAGGAATTAATTCTTTTTTATAGATATAGTTCCAAATGTATGGATTATAAATTGGTACTATGTTAGGAATACCTTCGTTAGTATGTCTTGTTTTTAGTTTTCTTTTATAGTTATAATTAACTTCATTATTTATATATGCTATATCAAATTTATTTTCCTTTATATTATTTAATATTACATCAAAGTAATTATTACTTATTGAGTCTTCACTATCGATAAAAGAAATATATTTACCTTTTGCATTTTTTATTTCATTATCATTAGTATATTTTAATAATTCTACATTATTAGGTATATTTGGTAAATCTATTTTTTTATTACCTATAATGTATGTTGTTAGTATTATGTTTTTCATAGTGTCACTCCTAAAATAAATATAACATATTATAAATCTATTTCAAAATAATATTGAGTATGTAAAATCTACTTTTTTATTTGTCAAAAATATTATTTTTCACTTTATAAACACAATAAAATAGTGTTATATTATGATATAATGTTTTGAGGAAGAAATACTTTTTAGGAAGTGATAATATGAATAATAATGAATACAATATAAATTGGGTAATGGAAGTATAAGAAAAAACACTCACAAACCCTTATAAAATGGGACAAAAATTATCATTTCTTTTTACATTATTTTGATTATTTTAACTTGAAAAAATGATAAAAATGGGG
>SVAU01000030.1 GCA_015059245.1 Bacillota bacterium | reverse complement strand
AAAAATTTCTGGATTTTTTTAAATTTGTGTACCTAAAAGTGTACCTAAAATTACTTAATAGGCCTTAAACCCTTTAATATAAACAAAAATGGAGCCTTTCGGCTCCTTCAGGGGGTTCGGTTGAATATACTCTCACATTAGACCGTGAGAGATATCGGCGTGATTTAATTACCATCACGCATCTTAATCATAAATTAAATAATATAAATTGTCAATCATCTTACACAAAATAATTTTTGCTTTACACTGTCCATTTTTGTCTATATCTTTATTTCATAACAACTTCTTAACTTTTCGACATGTAAACTATTTATAAACTTTAAAGTTTCTTCATCAAATTCCCAAACTCTAAATTCTACTCTACTTATTTTTAACTTTTTCGCATACTTTAAAGCTTCATTATAAAGCCTAGTCGCAATACCACATCTTCTATATTCTTCTATTACATAAACATCTCTAAATACCATTATATTATTTCTATTATAATGAATATCATTACTAAAAGGTTTAATCTCCCACATCAAATATCCCACTATATTACCATCTAATTCTAATACATATATTCCATCAGCATTATACTTTCCAGAATATTTAGAATATTCACCTCTACCTATTGCTTGTGTTTTTTCAAATATATCTTTTCTTTGTTCCCATCTCTTTAAATATACTTCATTCATTAACTTTAATACTTCATTAAAGTCATCACTATTAGCTCTTCTTATAACCTCTCTTTCTTCCTCTTTTTTCTTCTCAAATACCATCAAAGGAAAAACTATTTCATACTCAGTTAATCCTCCTGAAATAGCCTCTAAATCACTTTTAAATGATATATCACCTTTACAACTTAACATATACTGATATTTATCATCACTAACAACAATACCTTTATTTAAACATTCATCATAACTCATTATTCTAAACTCTTCATAAAAGTAACTACTAAAAGTATCTATATCATTACAACAAAAAGTAACACATCTATTATTTATATATTTTAAACTACTAATATTATTAATAAAATCATTATTCTCTTCTAAAGAAATATAATTCTTACTAACATCTTTCCCACAATAAGAACTAACTATTACTATACTATTAGTTAAACTATTAACTAATCCTTTAATATCACTACTTAACTTATCTACATCATTAAAACTATCACAATAAGTAAAAATTACTTTCTTGCCTTCATCCTTACTTATACTAATAATTTTTTCATATATATCATCATTACCACTTATACCATAACATTTATAATTACTATTATCATTAATATATTTAATATCAAAATAATTATCTAATATCTTCTTACTATTTATATTATCTCCTGGATAAACACTATAAGTATTCTTTAATCTATGTTTATTTAAATATAAATCTCCCTTATCTATATCTCTACTACATAATCCCTTATATAAAATAACAATTATATTATCATAATCATAATCTAATACTTTATCTAATTCTCTTAATTTATTATCTTTACTAATTCCAATCTTATTAAATATAGATCCAAATAAATTAATAATAGATAACTCCACTTTAGGATAAAAAGTCTTCATATATCACACCACCTATATTAAAATTATAACAAACTACAAAAATAAAAAAAGATAAGTAATCGTTTACTTATCTTTTATTAACCACTAATAATATCACTTATTAAAGTCTTCTTTAATTCATCATTATCAGTTTCTTTATCTAATAAATATTCTTTAGAATCTTTCTTAGCTTGTAATAATATCTTATAATCATTTCTTATATTAGCAATCTTAAAAGTCATATCTCCACTTTGTTTAGTACCAAATAAATCTCCATGTCCTCTTAATTTAAAATCTTCTTCACTAATAACGAAACCATCATCTTCTTTTTCCATTATCTTAAGTCTTTCTGCATCAGAATCACTTATTAAGATACATTGACTCTTAGAAGTACCTCTTCCTACTCTTCCTCTTAACTGATGAAGTGTTGAAAGACCAAATCTATCAGCATCAAATATTATCATTGTAGTAGCATTAGGTACATCTACTCCAACTTCTACAACAGTAGTTGAAATAAGTATTTGTACTTCATTATTCTTAAATTGATCCATAATTAAATCTTTAGCACCACTACTCATTTTACCATGTACTATATCTATTTTATAATGTTCTCCAAAAGCTAACTTCATTTGATCTTTTAACTTACAAACTGTAGTTAAATCTGAATTTTCACTTTCTTCAATTAATGGTGCGATTACATATACTTGATGATTTTCTTTTAACTCTTTATACATCATTTCAAGTACTTCTTTAATCTCACTATTCTTCTTAACATATGTATCTATCTTTTGTCTTCCTTTAGGTCTTTCTTTAATAGTAGAAATATCCATATCTCCAAATATAGTTAATGCATATGTTCTAGGTATAGGAGTTGCACTCATATATAAAACATCTGGTTTAATTCCCTTATTTTGTAAATTAGCTCTTTGATGTACTCCAAATCTATGTTGTTCATCTGTAATTACTAAACCTAAGTTATGATACTCAACTTCATCTTGAATTAAAGCATGTGTTCCAATAACCATATGAACACTACCATCTTTTAATCCTTTATAAATATCTGCTTTTTCTTTCTTAGGAGTAGATCCAGTTAATAACTCTATTCTTATATCTTCTTTTTCTAAGAACTTCTTTAAATTTAAATAATGTTGCATAGCAAGTATTTCAGTTGGTGCCATTAAAGCACTTTGATACCCACTAAAATGATTAGCTAACATTCCTATAAAAGACACTATAGTCTTACCACTACCAACGTCCCCTTGTAGTAATCTATTCATTCTACCAGTTGATTCTAAATCTTTTATAATTTCCTCAACTGCATTCTTTTGATCATTAGTAAGTTCAAAAGGAATACTCTTAATAAACTTATCTAATTTAGCTCTATCAATAGTTCTTTCTAAACCACTTTTTTCTTTCTTATTTTGTTGTTTTAAATAATTAATCTTAAACATAAATTGAAATAACTCTTCATATTTAAGTCTAATAGTAACTTCTTTTAACTTCTCACTAGTAGAAGGATTATGTATAACATTAAGTGCTGTCTTCTTATTTAAAAAATTATACTTTTCTATATAACTACTTGGTATATAATCAGGTATCTCTTTACCATGCATCAATATAGCCATATTTATATATGTAGACATATTCTTATTAGTTAAACCACTTGTACAATGATATACCGGTTCAATCTTAACTTTATTTGTAAGTACTCCCATCTTTATATCAGAAGCAGTAATTACATTCTTTTGTTTATCTAATTTACCAATAACTGTAATACCTGTACCTACAGTTAATTGACTCTTCATAAAAGCTCTATTAAAGATAGAAACCCCTACAACACCAGAAGGGGTAACTAATCTAAAGTTCATTTTATTTAGTCCTGCTTTAAATCTCATTAAAATAGGAACACTTTCAACTTTTCCATCTATTATAATTTTTTCACCATCTTCAACTTCAGATAATACATTTCTTTCAAGTATTTCATATCTAAATGGATAATGAGTCACTAAGTCTTCAATTGTATTAATATTAATCTTATTTAGTAAAGAAAGGGATTTCGGTCCTACACCTTTTACATCTTTCAACTCTGTCATGGGCTTCACTTCCTTCCTGGCCTATTATAACATAAAAACCCCTATTTTTACCAACATTTTTTACAAATAAAAACACTTATTTTAAAATAATTCTTTTTTTCTAAAAAAAACAAAACTTTTTTAACTTTTTTCGCATTTTTTATTGACAAAACACCCCTCTTCGGTTAGTATAGTAATCACCAATTCGGAATTAGGCGAATTGGTCGCTAGTATCACACTAGCCAACCCCTTTTTATTCTTTTT
>SVAU01000007.1 GCA_015059245.1 Bacillota bacterium | reverse complement strand
TAATTATCGACCAAGTTTTGCGTTACAATATAAAACCCCAATTGAGTATAGAACTCAACTGGGATTTAAATAAAGTTTTTTAGTGTCCACTTTTCGTTGACAACTTCAGTAAAATACTTCGGTCTTTTTTTTATCTTCTACATCTTTTTCTAAATTCTTGGTAAGCTTCATTAGCAGATACTTGTATACCATGAGCATCTACATTATCTTTAACTCTTAAGTTTTCTGCTATCTTAACTTCTAAATCAGTATCAAAACCTGATTGATAAATAATACCTCTAGCATATAACTTAACAAGTATTGCTAAACAAGCATTATAATCAAAATTAACTGTTTTAAACTCTTTAGCAAGTAATGCCTTTAATTGTTTTAATTCCTTCTTATGACCATCTTCAAATACTCTCACATCAAAAGTACCTTCCATTAAAGAATCTCTAACAGAATAATTAGATGCATGTAAGAAATCTACTACTGCATTAGCAATAGCTTTTTCCTTTAAATCTGTTAATCTAGCAGGCTTTTTACCTTTATAACCACCAACACTAACCACTGGATGATGTTCTAAAGCCATTGCAAATAATAATGCTTTATCAAAAGCGGTTAACTTTCTATCTGGCATATCACTATATACCATCTTAAAATGATCTATATACTTATAATAAGAACTAACTATATCTTCAGTAAAAACTCTACCCATACTAGTATGTACAAAAGGATAATCTTCTTCCTTTAATTCATTTAATACATTAGTAACAGCATTATGTGCTAGTATAGCTAATCTTTTTGTTTCTCTTACTTTAATTGTTTCACCACTCATAAAGTAACCCCCAATCAAAACGTGTATTGCTATCATACTAAAGGGTAGAGTATAAGTAAAAGAAAAATCTTTTATACCTGTTATAAAAAAACAATATAAAAGGAGAACTTATTGTTCTCCATGAAAATTCTTAATATATTCATGATAAGCATTATAAGCCATACCATCAGTATCAGCTTTAAACTTAACATCTAAACTATCACAAATATCTTTAACTAAATAATCAGTAAGATAAGGATTTCTAACTAATATAGGACCTAATAAATAAGTACCATAGAACTTATTATGTTTAATACCTTCAATCTCGCTATTAGGTTTATTACCAGTACCTTTAATTACATTAAATAAATGTTCTGTATCATCTATTTCTAATACTGTATTTCTATTTTGAAATCCTAATATCTTATTTTCTTTTATGTCAAGATCAATTTCGTAATATTGTTCTCCAACTATTCTAAAGTCTTCTTCTTTTATTTCATAATCAAATACATCTAGAGTAGGGATAGTTTTATTATCTAAAGTAATAATATGTTCTCCAAATAAATCAATAGCATTACCAGTAACTAAGAAATACTTATTATTATTTACTGCTTCAATAATATCTTCTTTATATTTCATGATATTATCTAATACTATCATTTTATTTTCTTCACTACCCATACCAATATAATAGAAATCATACTTTTTAAAATCTATTTTTTCTTCCATACTTAGAAAATGTACTTCAGCATCAATACCTTGTTTTTCTAATTGTTTAACTAAGTATCTTACATTACCATTTTCTCCATATAGATTCATTAAATCATAATATAAATGAGCTATCTTAAATTTTTTCATTTTCATCATCCTCAATTAATTTATGAATATTGGCTGTCATATCAAAACATACCATAGTATAAATATCTCCAACAGATTCTTTCTTAACTCTCTTAATTAAAGTATCAAGTTCATCTATTAGTACTATTTTATCTTTATCTATACCAGCAAATTCTAATCTAGTCATAACATCATATCTAAATCTACCAATAACAAATATCTTGTCTATATTTTTATCATTTAATAATTCAAATTCTACATCCCATAACCAAGATAAATCATTAAATTGATATCTTCTAGATACATTATCAAATCCAAGTATTATTGTCTTTTTACCAGTTTGATTTTTAATAAATCTAATTGATTGCCAATAACTTAGATTGTTTTCATTTTTAGTTTCTAACATCGTTAAATCTCTATTATCTAGTTTCATTACTTTACCACGTTTAGTGCTAAGTTTATCACCATTAATAGCTTTATCTAATTCTTCATCGCTAACACCCATACTCTTACATAAAGCATATGCACCTACAGTATAATAAACTGCATATAATACATCTTTATTTAAGTATATGTCTTTATCGTTAATCTTAATACTATGCTTTTTAAAGTTTACTAGAGTAACATCATAATCTACTTTACCTCGACTAAAGTCACAATCAGGACAACTATAGTTACCAATATGTCCATAATGATAATATTCATATTTTAACTTCTTATGACACTTAGGACAATAAGCATAGTCAACTGCTTCAATACTTGATTTCAAATAACTATCATCAGTCTTACTAACTCCATAAGTAACTATCTCATTATCAGGAAACATATAAGATAATCTATTAACTAATGGATCATCATTATTAATAATTAACTTAGTATCTTTACCAATAGCTTTTACTATATCATTGAATACAATATCAGAATCTCCATTTCTAGCAGGTTGATCTCTAGTAACATTAGTAACAACTAAATGAGTCATCTTATTCTTACCAAATATTATCTTTAAATGTCTTTCATCACATTCAAGTAATAATACATCATGTAAGAATTCTCCCTTTAAATTACAATTATTAAGTATTAATGTAACAGCAGCAAGTATACCATTACTACCATTTGAGTTATAACATACATCTAAACCTTTATTAGTTAATATATGATTAATTAAATTAGTAGTAGAACCTTTACCAGAACTACCAGTAACAGCAATAACATACTTTGGATATTTTATCTTTTCTAATATATTCCTTTGTCTTAAATGCCAATAAACTATATTAGCTGGATAAACAGATCCATTCTTTCCAAATAACTTACATACCCAAGTTACAAATTTATTTATAAATATCATTAATCCTAACTTCATTTAAATCACCTTAAATAAATTATACCAAAAAAGAACAATATCTTCTTAAAAAGATAAAACTTTTTACATATTTTGTCGAACCAATAGATAGAATAAGTATTATTTGTTATTATTTACTCGGTGATAACATGGAACTTATATTTTCAAATAATACGTTGTATATAAATATTGAAGAAAGAATTAATTTTACTCTTATATCTAAATTACAAAAGAAACTATATCGTATAATAGATACATATCATATATCTAATATAGAAATATCTATACTTAATGATTCTCACTATGATAGAACTCTTATTCAAGATTTAATTAACGATTATAGATATAAATATAATGGCAAACTAATTGTAAAGTAAAAATAAAAAAACATTGATACTAATATATACTATTTAATATAATAAAAACTAATAAAAAAAGAGGTGATATATATGAATAAAATTATTATTTTAGTATCTTTAATACCATGGATATTATATTTATTATTTGAAACTAAGAATAATCTATATAAATTAAAAGATAATCATTATTTATTATTAAATATTAAGAATATAATACCTATTAAGAATATATTATTATTTATACTATTTCTAATATTCTATTATGTACATAGAAAATCTGCTCAAATAGAACTAGTATCTTCATTATTATTTGCTACTATAAATTTATTTTTATTTATATATTCATACTATGAATCAAATAATTATGATTTAGAACTATCTCTTAAAGATAAACTTACTCTAATACCAATAACTATAATAGTATTTATAATTACTATGATATCTATATATATTAAATCTATTCTAATTACATATATTATTTTGTTTACAACAAGTATTTTAAATATTATATTATTATATGTGTCAAACAAAATAATAAGTATAGTAAGAAGAATGAATAATGAAATCAAACAATTATAATATAGAAAAGATTATAGATTCTCTATATAACAAAGGGTAT
The DNA here is from genome assembly GCA_015059245.1 of Bacillota bacterium. The sequence continues at coordinate 127,399 of SVAU01000007.1, read as the reverse complement.
ACTAATTTTCTTAATCCTAAAGACTTATCTTTAGTAAAAGGTAAACTAAGTAAGAATGAATATAAAGTATATGAGTTATATCCTGAATCTAATAAAGTAATACTTTATAAAAAAGAAATACCTGATATTAAGTTATATAAGATATCCTCTAAAGTATCTCTACGTCATCAAGATATATTAGGTACAATATTCTCTTTAGGTATCAAAGAAGATACTTTTGGAGACATAATAAAGTATGAAGACTCTTTCTATATTTTTTTATTGCCTCATTTAGAAGACTATTTTAAATATAATATATTAGAAATAAGAAATAATAAGGTCGAATTAATACCAGTAGATTTAAGTATATCTAACTACTTTAAACAAGAATATGTAGCTAAAGAATATATAGTTACATCTCTACGTATAGACAATGTAGTAAGTACAATAACAAACGAAAGTAGAAACCAAGTACTAGATAAATTTAAAAATAAAGAAATAGTACTTAACAACGATGAAGATATCAAACCAACTAGAGTATTAAAAGAACAAGATACATTCAGTATTAGAAAACATGGTAAATTTAAGTTTAATAAAGTATTAAAAAACACTAAAAAAGGTGGATATATCATAGAAATATTAATGTATAAATAATTAAGTTAAATTTGACATATAAATAATCATGTAGTAAACTTAAAACACTTATGAAAAGGGGGATTCAACATGCAAGACGGATTCTATGAAGAAGAAAGAGAACAACAAGTACAATCAAAACCAAAAAGTAATAAAAAAGGTACAGGAGCTAAAGTAGCTCTAGCAACTATAGGTGTTATAGCAGTATTAGGTGGTGGAATAGCCGCTACATACTTTGGATTAAATGCATATAACGATCATAAAGAAACTACAAGAGCAGAAAGCTTAATAGCTTCATATATGGATGAAGATAAATTAGTATCATTCCCAGAAACAGTAGTAATAGATCAAGCATACGATGCTGAATATTGTTCTGGAGAAAAACTAGTAACAGAATTAACTGAATCAGGTGCACAATATTGTGTAATTGATGGTGTATATTATACTGAAAAAGGAGAAACTATAGCTATTCTTACATTAGATGTAACTAGAACATCTGTAGTAGAACCTATTAAACAAGACTTAAACGGTCAAACTGTATATATGGCACCAGCTGGTTATGTACTAGAAAATGGTAAATGTACTAAAGAAGTTACTACTAGAGAAACTAAAGTAGTTAAAAGAAGCGAAAATGGTGACTATAGTCATGTAATGGTAGAAGGTGCTTCTAAAGCAGTTATCGTTAGTGTAGAAGAAGTAGATACTAAAAAATACTCTTCATTAAGCGGACATGACCTAATAGTAGACGTAGAAGATAACGCTGAATTAACAAATGGTACTTGTGAAGGACAACTTGTTCTTAAAAAAAGATAATAAAAAACAACAAAAATAGCATAAAAAACACTTGTTAAAGGTGTTTTTTTTTGATACAATAGTTGCGGCTTTAAAAAGCAAATAAACATGTATAGCGGACTTATATCTCGAGTGCCGAAGAGGTGAGATATAGGGAAGATGCTTACAGGTGATTAACGAAGGAGGGAATTTTTATGGCCGTAGTTTCTTTAAGTTATTTATTAGAAGCTGGAGTTCATTTTGGACATCAAACAAAAAGATGGAATCCAAAAATGAAAGAATACATCTTTACAACTAGAGATGATATTTATATTATCGATTTACAAAAAACATTAGGTAAAATCGAAGAAGCATATGCAGAAATTAATAAAATTGCTGCAAATGGAGGTACTTTCTTATTTGTAGGTACTAAAAAGCAAGCTCAAGAAGCTGCAAAAGAAAACGCAGAAAGAACAAATTCTTACTACGTAACTGAAAGATGGTTAGGTGGAACATTAACTAACTTCAGAACAATCAGAAGTAGAGTTAAACGTCTAGAACAAATCGAAAAAATGGAAAAAGACGGAACATTCGATGTACTACCTAAAAAAGAAGTTATCGAACTTAAAAAAGAATACGAAAAATTAAACAAATTATTATGTGGTATCCGTGCTATGGATAAATTACCACAAGCTATGATTATTGTTGATCCTAAAAAGGAATTAAACGCAATAAGAGAAGCTAGAAAATTAAATATACCTATATTTGGTATCGTAGACACTAACTGTGATCCAGACGATGTTGACTATGTAATCCCTGGTAACGATGATGCTGTTAGAGCTGTTAAAGTTGTTTTAGGTGTTTTAGGAAACGCTATCGCTGAAGTACAAGGTGGAGAAATAATCGACTACGTTACTGAAGAAGATAAAAAAGCTAAAAAAGAAGTTAAAAAAGAAGAAAAAACTGAAGTAGTAGAAGAAGTTGCTGCTCCAGAAGTAGTAGAAGAAGTTGTTGAAGAAGTAGTTGAAGAAGAAGAAGCAACTGAAGATTTAAGTGCAAAAACTTTAACTGAATTAAAAGCAATGGCTAAAACTGCTGGTATCAAAGGATACTCAACAATGAAAAAAGATGAACTAATCGCATCTTTAAGTGAATAATATATAAATATTTAATTTTTAGAAAGAAGGTTACACTATGATAAGCGCAAGCTTAGTAAAAGAACTACGTGAACAAACTGGTGCAGGTATGATGGACTGCAAAAAAGCATTAGCTGAATGTGATGGAAATTTAGATGCTGCAGTAGATTGGTTACGTGAAAAAGGTATCGCTAAAGCTGGTAAAAAAGAAGCAAGAATTGCTGCTGAAGGTTTAGCTGATATATTTATAAAAGGAAATAAAGCCGTTATGATCGAAGTAAATGCTGAAACTGACTTCGTAAGTAAGAATGAAGAATTTACTGAAATGATCAAAAACATTGGTGAAACTATTTTAAATAGTGACGCTAAAACATTAGAAGAAGCTAACGCATTAGCTTTCGAAGATGGAACAATTAAAGATTATGTAGTTGCTAAAACTGCAAAAATCGGAGAAAAATTAGACTTCCGTCGTTTAGCTGTTATTGAAAAAAATGACGATGAAAACTTCGGGAAATACCTACATATGGGTGGAAAAATTGCTGTTCTAGCAGTAGTTAAAGGAGCTTCTGAAGAAGTTGCTAAAGACGTAGCTATGCAACATGCTGCTATGAAACCTAAATATGTATTTAAGAGTGATGTTCCTGCTGAAGTAGTAGAAAACGAAAGAAAAGTTCAAAAAGAACTAGCTATGAACGAAGGAAAACCTGCTGAAATAGCTGAAAAAATGGTAGAAGGAAGAATTAACAAATTCTACAAAGAAATCTGTCTTTCATTACAAGCATTCATTAAAGATGGAGACATAGATGTAACTAAATATGTAACTAACAATGGTGGGGAATTAATTGGAAGTACAAGCTTCGTTGTAGGTGAAGGTATTGAAAAACGTCAAGACAACTTCGCTGAAGAAGTAATGGCTCAAATTAATGGATAATAATTAGACACTTTTTTACAAGTGTCTTTTTTATTTGCTAAGAAATCAACTATTCATGATATAATTATTGATAGGAAGTGAACTACATGAATAGAAAAACAAAAGACATAATAAGAAAAGGTATATATGCAATCATATTTATTGCTATGCTAGTAGCATTCATCTATCTAGGTAATAAATATGCTGGTAATAGTGAAATAAAAGTACTAACTATAAACGATTACTATAAAGAAATAAAAAAAGAAAATTTCCAAGTAATAAGTGGTGCTAAATTCATAAAACTATTTGATGAAGGTAAACATATAATAGTAATAGGAAGTTCTAAATCACAATTTTCACAAAAATACATAACAGAAATAAACAAAATAGTAGAAGAACTAAATCTAAAAGACGTAAAATACTACGATATAATAAACGATAAAGCTCAAGGTAATTCAAATTATTATAAAATAGTAGAAAAACTAGATGGATATTTAACTACTACAGATACCAGTGTAAATAATCTATTATCACCATCATTCTATATAATAGAAAACGGTAAAGTAAAATACTATAACACAGAAACATCTGCTATGAAAAATACAGATACAGTAGAAGATTATTGGACACTACAACAAGAATTCAAATTCAAAGACGAAATAACAAACGCAATAAACAAATATTATTTGAATAAATAGAAAAAATACTATATAATTAAATCAGCAAAAAGGAGAGAAACAAACGATGATAGACGCAGAAGTCGAATTTAATATGATGGCAGCACTTGAAACAATGGATTCAAGATTAAATACAATTAGAGCTGGACGTGCCAACCCAGCTATGGTAAATGGTATTATGGTAGACTACTATGGTACACCAACACCAATCCAATCACTTGCTAACATGACAGTTCCAGAAGCAAGAACATTAATGATCAAACCATTCGATAGAGGATGCATTAAAGACATAGTAAAAGCTATTCAAGAAGCTAACTTAGGAATCAATCCTACTGATAACGGAGAATGTGTTATTCTAACTGTTCCTCAATTAACTGAAGAAAGAAGAAGAGACTACGTTAAACAAGCAAAACAAATAGCTGAAGATACAAAAGTAGCATTAAGAAAAGTACGTCAAGAAGCTAATGATGATATTAAAAAGAATGAAGAAATTACTGAAGACGACGAAAAAAGAATGTTAGAAGAAGTTCAACAATTAATCAACGATTACAATAAAAAAGTTGATGAAAAATATAAAGAAAAAGAAGAAGAACTTATGAAAGTATAGCAAACAATATTGTTTGCTTTTTTTATGTACCTAAAGTATAATAAATAGCACGACAACAAGGGGTGTTCTATATGGCAGAAACATTAACAGAAATAGGTATAAGATACAAAGTAATTAAAATAAATGATACTATGTATGTCCTTACACCAATAGGTACAGTAGAAGGATATAGTGTAGGAGAAAACTTCTATAATGAAACTGTCCATAAAACAGCATTCAATGTTGAATCTTTACAAAATGAAGAACTAGTAGATAGTATCATGTCTATAGAAGCATTAAAAGAACTATATGAATATGACGATATAGATTTTATAACAGAATTCTATCTATCAGAAGAAAGTGATTATATCTTAACTATCGAAGTAAAAGATGGTAAATTAATAAAAAGAAAAGTTAACTACAAAGAATTTGTTAAATCAAATGGCAAAGAAACATACGAAAGACAAAAAGATATGCCAGCAGTAACACTAAACTGTGATGCCCTAGATGAATTAATGAATTGTCCAAGTATTCAAGAAGCAAGAGAAAAATTAGAGAGATATCGTCGTTTAATAAAACAATTTAGAGATCAAGAAAAGAAAGATTCAGTAACATCTGTTACAGTAAATAATGGTCATGTAACAGAAATAGGTTTAAATAAAAAAGTATCAGATCCTAAAAAACAATCAGTAACAGTAGCATCTACTACAGATTCAACTGATACTAAAACAATATCAGTAGTAGGATTAGAACGATACTTAAAAGAAAGAGTATTTGGTCATGATGAAGAATTAAGACGTATTGCTACTCAACTAATAATGAATTATAGATCTACACCAGAATATGGTACAGAATCAATCCTTATAGTAGGACCAACAGGTACAGGTAAAACAGAAACAGCTAGAGCAGCATCCGAATACCTAGGATTACCATTTGTACAACTAAATACCGCAAATTTAGTTCCACAAGGTATCAAAGGCCCTTCACTAGAAGATTACCTATATGCACTTATAGTAGCAAGCGGATATGATTTAGAAAAAGCCCAAAAAGCATTCATATTCCTAGATGAATTCGATAAGATAGGAAAAGATGAATTAGATATAAAACAATCAGTAAAACAAATATTATTAAAATTCATAGAAGGCGATAACTTCATGATAGATAAACCATCAGGAGACTATACATTCAATACAAGAATGCTAAACAAAATGTTTGGTGGAGCCTTCCAAGAATTATTCGAAAAGAAAAAGAATCCATTAGGATTCGGAACAACAAGGGTAGAAGAAGAATTAGTATTCACTCCATCAAAAATAACAGAAGGCGAATACTACAGCAAAGAACTAGTAACTAGAATACCACATGTATTTGCATACAAACCATTAACTAAAGAAGATCAAAGAAGAGTAATGTTAGAATCCAAACTAAGTATTCTATTATCTAAAAAAAGAAGATACGAAGAACAATTCGGAGTACAACTAGTTATTCTAGATGATTACATCGAAGCAGTCTTAGAAAAACTATCAAAAGAAGAAAAGAGTATGAGAGATTTAAATAATATAATCTTAACAACTTTATCAGAAGCTGAATATCAAATACTAGCTAACGAAGGAAAAGTAAAACAACTAATACTTACTCCAGAATTAGTAGTAGATCCCCAAAATATAACATTAAAATAAGGAAGTACAAACTTCCTTTTTTTATTAAAAAATAGCAAGAAAAAAACTACTCAATAGAGTAGTTATTATTCAAGTGGTGTCCCCGATAGGATTCGAACCTATGACCGTACGCTTAGAAGGCGTATGCTCTATCCAGCTGAGCTACGAGGACATGAACTCAACGAATAAACTAATTATATACTAAAATAATTTAATTTGCAAGTCTTAATTCATCTATTTTATTAGAATTTATTAAGAAAGTAACATTTTCTACATTATAAGTATCAAAAATAGAATAGGATAGAGCATACTTAACTTCTTCTTTTAACTTACCATCATATATACTACTTAATAAAGAATCACTAAAATTAAGAAAAAATTCATCATCAATTCTTTCATAATTCATAAGTTCAACCTGATAATCAAGATGACTAGATAAATTACTACTATTAATTCTATTACTCTTTAAACTATTTACAATAATTTCAATCTTATCAGTATCATCATTAGTAATATAACTAATAGGCACATAAGAATTATTATCTCCAAGATAATATACAGTAACACAACTACTACCAGATAACTTATCTATATCTACAACTTTATTAATACCATAACTTCTATCTAAATATAAATCCAATCTCCTATGAGAATTAGGTAACTTATCAAGAATAGTACCCTCAACAAATATCATAACTTTATCTACTTGTTCTAAACTAGTAAGAGAATAAACAATACTTTGTATCATTCTATCTTCATCATCTACACTAACATTAAGTATATGTTTACTAAAATTAATCTTAAGTAAACCCTTATCAATAGAATAATCTAATAACTTAGTATCTCTAGGTATAATAGAACTAAATCCCTTAGGAATATTACTACTACCAATAGTTAAACCTTCTATAATAGTTCTAACTTTATAATCAAAATCATCATTCTTAGAAATAATACTAGTCATAGCAACATAATTATTACTATCAATTAAATAAATATTAATATTATCATAATTACTACTAATAACATCTTGTTCTAACTCTTTAGGAAAACTATATAAAATCAAAGCAACTAAAAGAAGTAAAGAAGCAATAACTATCTTTCTAAAAGTAAACATTTTTATCATAGTACCCCTCCAAAAGAATTACAAACAAAGTTCATTAATCTTTAGTAAAAATATAATAGCTTGGCACCTATCATTAACATCTAACTTTTGTATAACATTAGATATATGATTTCTTACAGTCTTATCACTAATACCAAGCATTTTAGATATTTCTAAAATAGAATAATTATATATTAATAAATCAAAAATTTCTTTTTCTCTCTTAGTTAAAATACTTTCCATAAATATCTCCCATTATAATTTATGAAAAAGTAATTTTATTTGTTAACCAAATTTAACAGTAATATATCTATCTTCGTTAAACTCCTTAGATAATCTTCTAATAATATCATTAGCCAACTTATAATCATGATCACTACTATCAATAAATACAGTAACATTATTATTCTTTAACTTAACAAAACTATCTAATTTAAACTCATCTTTAATAATCTTTTCTAAACTAGACTCAATCCTTTTATTACTATTAATACTTAATAATTGATCATAAGCATCATTCTTAGCAGATAAATCACTAGTTTCATCTAATAATATATTTTGTAATTCATTAATAGTATCTAATGTTTCTTCATCATCTTGTACTCTTAAAGCAACTAATTCCGTACTCTCATTAACTACTAAAGTAGTATCATTAGTATCTACATCTAATATAAGTTCATCTAACTTTTCAGTATCCATCGTAATATAAAAAATACTAAGTACTAAAATAATACTAAATAAAAAGGTAAACCAAATACTTTGTTTATTAATCATTTATATTCCTCCATATAATAAATATTATTACTTTACATAGTAAAATATACTATTTTGTTTTACTAATCTTAAAAATTATATTATTATATTAATAGGTGATAACAATGAAAAAGAAACATATAATAATATTAGTATTAGCGCTATCTATACTTACAATAGCACCACATATAGTAATGGCAGCCAAGACATCTTCAGAGTTAAGATTTTGTGAGTATGGTGGAGTACTAAGAACATTTAAAATATTAGGAATGTGTATTAATATAATAAAAATAGTAGTTCCATTAATAATAATAGGTACTGCTATAGTATCAGTATTTAAAACAGTTACATCAGGTAAAGCAGATGACTTAAAAGCAAGTTTTAGTTTAATAGTAAAAAAACTAATAGCAGGTTTAATAATATTTGTACTACCTACAGCATTAGATTTTGCTTTTGATACATTATTAGAATATGATGACTCAGGATTTACTGCTTGTTCTAATTGTTTACTAGATACAGGCAACTGTAATATACCAACTGAAGATCCAGATACATACGAAGACTAATTATTTAGTCTTTTTTAATTTTTAAAAAAAATTTAAAAAACTTTTCAGAAAAAAAAGGAAATCACTACCTTCATGGAGAATATATAAAGTGAAGGGAGTAATTATGAAAAAGAAATTTATAGTAAAACAACAAGATATAAAAGACTGTGGAATATGTTGTTTAGAATCAATTATAAAGTATTATAAAGGCTATATACCATTAGAAATACTAAGACTAGATACAAAGACCAATAATAATGGAACAACTGCATACAACCTCTTAAAAACAGCTAAAAAGTATGGCCTAAATGGAATAGGTAAAAAAATAGACAATATCCATAACAAAGATATTAAACTACCATGTATAGCTCATACTATAACAGATAAAGGAATAAATCATTTCATAGTAATATATAAAATAACTAATAAATATATATACGTAATGGATCCATCTAAAGGATACATAAAAAAAGAAATAGATTTATTCCTAAAAGAATGGACAAACATAATATTATTATTTCAACCATACAAAACTATACCTCTATATAAAATAAAAAATAATATAAAAGACTTAATATCAAACGTTATTCATTATAATAATTCATATATATATCAAATCCTTTTAACAAATATATTAATAATAATACTTTCAATAATAATAAGTTACCATTATAAAATATCTATATCTAGTAACAACTATATACTAATATCTCTTATATTCTTAATAATAAATATATTTAAATTATATATAAATCATATAAGAAATAATATAACTATAAATCTATCTCTTAATATAGACTTATCTATTATACCTAAGTTTATATCTCATATAATAAATCTCCCTTTGAATGTTATTAAATCTAGAACACCAGGAGAAATAATTACACGGGTACAAGACCTAAATAAAATAAAAGAATTATTTAGTGAAGTATTAATTAATATTATTTTAGATATATCTCTCTTATTATGTTCTAGTATCTTCCTATATGTTATTAATAGTAGATTATTTTTTATTCTTTGCATAATCTCACTATTATATATAGTAATAGGTATTATATCTTCACCTATATTAAATAGAAAGATTAATAATAACATTGATAATGAAACAGAATTTAATAGTACTTTAGGAGAAACAATATCATCTTTAGAAACTATTAAGAATCTTAATATAACTAAGAAACATACTAATCACTTAGTATCTAAGTATTCTACTTATATTTATAGTACATATAATTTTAATAATTTTTATAATATATTAAACACTATATATTCTAGTATTAATGATATAGGATTATTAATTATTAGTTCTTATGGCATTTATCTAACTAGATTAGATAAATTATCTCTTATATCATTAATTACTTTTAATAGTTTAATATCTTATTTTCTAGAACCAATAAAAGATATTATAAGAATAATACCTAACTATAATGAAATTAAATTAAGTTATATGAAAGTACAAGATTTTCTCTCTCTATCAGAAGAAAAACTCTCTACTAAAGAATCTTTTACTAACGGAGATATATCATTTAATAATATATCTTATTCCTATGATGATTATCATAAAGTAATAGATAATTTATCTTTAAATCTTAAATTAAATAATCACTATACTATAAAAGGATCTACAGGTAGTGGTAAATCTACATTATTTAAGATGTTAAATCATAATATTAATGATTATAAAGGTACTATTACTATAGGAAATATAAATATAAAAGATTATTCTCTTAATACATTAAGATCTAATATATTATATGTATCTCAAGAAGATAAATTATTTACTGATACTATATATAACAATATAGTACTAGGTAAACATATCTCTAAAAGTAAATTAAATCATATATTGAAGATAACTAAAGTAGATGAACTTATTTCTAAGAAATCTCTAAGATTAGATTCTTATCTATACGATGATGCGTTTAATTTAAGTGGTGGAGAAAGACAACGTATCATCTTAGCTAGATCCCTAGTACAGAATCCAAAAATTCTAATATTAGATGAATCTCTATCAGAAGTAGATAAATCTACTGAAAAATATATATTAGGTAATCTAGACAGACATCTATCAAAGACTACTATTATATATATAACTCATACAAATACTAATATATTTAAAAATACAATAAACATAACTAATTCATATCAAAATAACTATGCAAAGAATAATAGATAATAATTAGTAAAGGGGGAATAACAATGAATTTAACTAATGAAGAATTATCTAGTATCAACGGAGGTGCAATTAAATTAACTGGAGCCAAATGGATATTACTAGGAGGAGTAGCAACATTTATAATAGGTTTTGTAAATGGTCTACTAAGACCTCTAACATGTAAGGCTAGTAAGTAGGTGAATCTATGACTAAAGAAGAATTAATTAATGTAACAGGTGGAGCATCAATAAATGCTTCATGGTTAAACGCTATATCTAGAGGAATAGAAACTCTATATAATCTAGGTAGAAGTCTAGGTACAGTATTCAGATATCTTACTAAAGGAATCCGTTGTTAAAGAAGAATGTGCGTTTGCACATTCTTTTTTAGAAAGAATCAATAAAGGAGAATAACAAATGACAGAAATAGAACAATATACAGAAAAAGTATTTGAAGATATAAAACATATCGATGAAGAAGAAAACGAATTCTGGGAAGCAAGAGAATTACAAAAAGTATTAGGATACAAAGAGTGGAGATATTTTGACAGAGTAATAAAAAAAGCCCAAACATCATGTCTTAAAAGTGGAAACGATTCAAAATATCATTTTGGTGTCTACACCAAAATGATAAATATAGCTAAAGGTGGTAAACGAAAAATAAAGGATTATAGATTATCTCGATATGCATGTTACCTAATAGCTCAAAACGGAGACTCACATATAAACAGTATCGCGCTTGCTCAAACATATTTTGCAATTCAAACTAGAAAAATGGAATTAACAGAAAAAGAGTATTCAAGACTTACAGAGGATGAAAAAAGACTATACAAAAGAAAACAAACTAAAGATGGCAATAAAGCACTATATAAAATAGCAGTAACAAAAGGAGTTAAAAACTTTGATAAATTTACAAATGCAGGATATAGAGGACTATATAATGGAGAAAACGCAGATGATATTGCTAAAAGAAAAGGACTTAGATATAGAGAAGAAATACTAGATCATATGGGCAGTTCGGAACTAAGCGCAAATTTATTTAGAATAACACAAACAGAAGAACTATTAGAAAGACAAAAAGAAAAAAGCGAAAAACAAGCAAGTGAAACTCATTTCAAAGTCGGATCATCTATTAGGCAAACAATTAAAGAATTAGGCAATACAATGCTAGAAAATCTTCCAACTCCAAATAAATCAATTAAAGAATTAGAAAAAATAAAATAGTAGCAAAAAACTAAAGTAAACGTAAAACTTTAAAAAACATACAACTTTATTATTTATTAAAAATTATTAAAATGCTATAATGAAAATATAATAGAAAGTAGTGTGAGTAAACAATGAAAAATGGTGATATTTTCAAAAAAACAATGCCATTTGTATGGGGAAGATTTGGTATGCAACTTGCCCTAAACTTAGGTGTAATAATCTACTTTGCAATTGTTGTATGGCTATTAATGTTATTAATAGAAACACAAGCCGTAATAGCAATTATAGTAGGATTTGTAGCACTAGGTATAGGGATTAAATTATACTCATTTGGTTGTGAGTATATAGGTTATATGATTAAAGCTGCTCACGTAGCTGTAATCGGTGAATTAGCACTTAACGGTCAATTGCCACAAGGTGTTAATATGAAAGAATATGGAAAACAAAAAGTAAAAGAAAGATTCTTAACTGCTAACGTATTCTTTGCAATTGACAAATTAATGTCAGCAGCAGTTAGACAAATTCAAAACGGAATATCTAAAATAGGTGGAATGTTTGAAAAAGTTGAAATCGTTCAAACTATTATCAGTATTGTTAACGTATTCGTAGGAATCGTATTAGGTTACGTAGACGAAGCTGTATTAGCTAGAGTATTCCAAAAGAAAGAAGACGGAGCATGGAAAGCTTCATGTGATGGAGTAGTTCTATATTTCCAAAACTGGAAAGCAATTCTTAAAAACGCTTTAGGTATAACTTTCGGAATCGTATTATTTTATGCAGTAGGTATGGGAGCATTATACGGATTACTAGCATTAATATCTGGAGGAGCAGGAGACGGATGGGCAATTCTATTCCTAATCATTGCATTCTTCTTAATCGATGTTATTAAAGTAGCATTCGTAGATTCTTACGTAACTATTTCAGTAGTTAATAAATATCTTCCATTAACAATGAATCAAGAACCAGCATTAGATATCTATGAAAAAGGTCAAAAATGGAGTAAGAAATTTAAAGATATGTGTACAAAGGCTAAGGAAGAACCACAACCAGTTGTTCAAGCAGCAGTTGCTGGAGTTCCTGGTATGACAATGGCTATGCCAACAGGTGGAGTAGCACAACCAGCACAACCACAAGTAGTGATGCCAAACCCTGGTATGCCACAACAACCAATGGCACAACCTCAAATGGCAACACAACCACAAGTTATGCAACAACCTGTGATGGGGCAACCAATGGCACAACCACAAATGATGCCTCAACAACCAGTGATGCAACCAACTCAACCAGTTGCACAACCACAAATGATGCAACAACAACCTGTAATGCAACCAACACAACCGGTTGCACAACCACAAATGATGCAACAACCAGTAATGGGATCACAACCAGTACAACAACCAATGCCTGGTCAATTCCCAAACAATAACGGTCAAATGTAAAAAGAAGGAAAAAACCTTCTTTTTTTATTTTCGTATAAAAAAAGTAAAAAAATCTAGAAAAAGCCCTAAATATCGTAGTTTTTTTCTTGTAAAAACGTTTTTCTAGTGTTATAATCTTATATAGTTAATGAAGGGAGGGAAGTATTAATGACTAAAGTAGTGGTACAAAACGGTAACGTAGACGCAGCATTAAAGAAATTCAAAATTAAAGTTGCTAAAAGCGGTGTCCCTTCAAAACTAAAAGAAAAGAAATGCTATGACAAACCTGGAGTTAAGAGACGTAAAGCAAAAGAAGAAATGATTAGAAATTCAAGAAAACGTAGAAAAAGCGACAGATAGGATGATCTTAAATGGCATTAAATGACACAATAATTAAAGATATGACTACAGCTATGAAAGAACAAGATAAATTTAATTTATCAGTTCTACGTATGCTAAAAAGTGCTCTTCAATTAGAAAAAATAAGTTTAAAACATGATTTATCTGATGAAGAAGTAATGGTAGTTATTAAAAGACAAGTTAAACAAAGAAAAGATAGTATAACTGAATTCGAAAAATATGGTAAGACTGAAGAAGTAGAAAATCTTAATAAAGAAATAGCTTGCTTACAAAAGTATTTACCTGCTGAACTAAGCGAAGAAGAAATCAACGCTAAGTTAGATGAAATATTCAATGAGTTAAAACCAGAAAGCATGAAAGACATGGGGCGAGTAATGAAAGAAGCAACTGCTCGTTTAGGAGCTGGGGCTGATGGTTCACTAGTAAGTAAACTTGTTAAAGAAAGATTAAGTAAATAAGATGATTTAAAATCATCTTTTTTTGTGTAAAAAAACGTTAAAAAAAGCCCCATTCATTGAGTTGACAATTATAAGTTGATATAATAAAAAAAGGCAGGGATGACACATGATTAAGATAGAAAAAATATTTTGGGAAAGATCGAATATACACTTTGTTTTAAACAAAAATACTAAAGAAGACTTATATATTTCCAACAATAAAACTACATATAAATTTGAAAAAAAAGGTGACAACGAATTCTATTTAAATGTTAGCAATACTGAATTAGGAACAATGTTAGAAGCTGGAGAATGGTCTTTAAATTTAAATAACGAGACTTTACCTATAACTAAAGAATTAATTGACGATCTAGAAAACTTAAGTAGAAACTTTAAGTATAGAGATAATTTGTATGCATATTTAGTAAATTTCAGAATTAACTCTGAATTAGAACTAATAATAACTACAGATTTCATGATGAAAAACTACAAACCAAAATCTTTTTATAGATTAGCTGAAACAACAAAACTAAAAACAAAAATCAAAATAATAGTAGTTAGCACAATAACATTATTCGCTAATATGTTATATAAATTAGCAAGAATTATTCCAGTAAACAAAAATAAAGTTTTATTCTTAACAGAAAATAACAATGAATTAAAATGGAATTTAAAAGCAATGTATGAATATTTAAAAGAACAAGACAAATACAAAATAGATAAATACGCAAAAGACAAGTACAAAAACAAAAGTAGTATTATCGGATACATGCTAGAAATAATAAAAATTTCACGTACAAATATAATATTCGTAGATAACTATACACCAATATTAACACACTTAAAATTATCAAAAAAAGTAAAACTAATTCAACTATGGCATGCTGGAATAGGTTTTAAATCAGTAGGATATGCACGTTTTGGTTTAGAAGGTTCACCACATCCATATAAATCATGTCATAGAAACTATACTCATGCAATCGTTGATCAAAAGGATTTGGCTCCAATATATCAAGAAGTATTTGGAGTAAAAAAAGAAATATTTAGCAGCACAGGAATTCCAAGATTAGATGGATATCTAACTAAAGAAAAAATAGACAAAACTTGTGATGAATTATATAAAATTAATCCTAAATTTAAAACAAAAAAAGTAATTCTTTTCTCTCCAACATATAGAGGAACAGGCAGTCATACAGCATATTATGATTTCAACCTTTTAGACGTTAAAGCTATTGCTGAATTATGTAAAAAAACAAATAGTATTTTTATAATAAAAAATCATCCTTTTATAAACAAAACTATGGATATTCCAGAAGAATATTCTGAGTATATATACGATTATTCTTCATTAGATATCAACGACTTAATATATATAAGCGATATCATGATTACCGATTATTCATCATGTGCATACGAATATTCCTTATTCGATAGACCGCTAATATTTTATCGTTTTGATAAAGAATTATATGAGTATGAAAGACCAATGCACACAGTAGATAAATTCACATCAAAACAATATGAAACAAAAGAGTTTAATGAAGTAATAAAATACATAGAAAAAATATCTAAAGAAATAAAAATTGAAGATAGATTTAAAAACATAAAGAAAAATAATACAACAAACACATGTAAAGCTATCGAAGATGAAATTCTAGGTGAGTAAATGAAAATAATAATAAAAATAGTAATAGTGATATTAAATGTAATCTATGCATTATTCAAACTATTACCGAGTAAAAAACAAGTTCTATTCATGAGTAGACAATCAAATAACATAAGCATGGACTTTAAGTTATTAGGAGACGAATTAAAAAAAGAATATAAAGTAATATACTTGTGTAAAACTTTAGACGGAAAAGAAGATGCAAAAATAAAAACACTTATATCATATGGTTTCCATATGTTAAAACAAATGTATTATCTAGCGACATCCAAAGTATGTATATTAGACTCATATATTCCAACAGTCAGCATACTTAACCATAAGAAACAAAACACAATAATTCAAATGTGGCATTCAAATGGAACAATGAAAAAATTTGGTTATACAGCATTATCAAAAGCAGAAGGCACAAGTAACACATATGCAACTATGCTAAAAATGCATAAAAACTATGACATAATATTATGTTCTGGAGAAGCGTACCGTGACCATTTAGCTAAAGGATTTAATGTGGATCCAAATACAATTCAAATATATTCATTACCAAGAATAGATGTATTAAATGACAAAAAATACGAAAAAGATATTCAAAAAAAGATATACAAAAAGTATCCAGAGTTAAAAAACAACAAAAAACAAAACGTGATATACGCACCAACTTTTAGAAAAGATGAAACAGAGTTTGAAAAATACTTAAATGATTTAATTGATAATATTGATTTAAATAAATATAACTTAATTATTAAATTACATCCACTATCAAAAGTAGAAACAACTAATGATAAAGTTATAATAGATAAATCATTTAGTACTTTCGATATGCTATTCGTAGCAGATAAATTAATCAGTGATTATTCATGTGTTATTTATGAAGCAGGAGTAAGAAATATACCATTATATTTCTATGCTTATGATTTAGATAATTATGAAACAGTAAGAGGATTAGCTTTAGACTACAACGAATTACCAGGATATACAGAAAAAGAAGCGTCAAAATTATGCAAAAGTCTAGGCAAAAAGTATGACCAAAAAGAATTAAAAGATTTCATAAATAAATACGTTGAAAACACTAAGGAGTGTACAAAAAAAATCGCATCACTAGTAAAAGAAAAAATGCAATAAAGGAGATGAGAACATGAAAAATAGTATAAAATCAATTTTAAATAAACATAAGAAGAGTTTGATTCAAACACTAAAAACAAAAGAACTACCAAAAAACGATTCAAGTAGAAATTTAATAAAAAATAAAGCCAAAAATAAAGTTTGGGCATTCTGTTCAGGACATAATAGTAACGATTTTAGAGGTAACCCTAAATACTTATTCATATATGTTAATAAATACTGCCCAGACATAGAAGCTTACTGGTTATGCTCAGATTCTAAAATAATAAAACAAATTAGAGATTTAGGATATAAAGCATATAAACTTGGCTCAAAACAAGCAGAAGAAGCTATGAATAAAACAGGTGTATTAGTAGCAGAACAAGTTAAGCAAGTTGTACCAGAAGGATTAGAAACAGCAAAATACATCAACTTATGGCACGGGGTAGGTGGCGTTAAAAACGTTGAAAGAAGTATCGAATCAGGAAGATTAGTTGAAGAACTATCAAAAAAATATATAGAACACAATACATACTACAGAGAAAACCAAATGTATCTAGCACCTTCTAAATTTATTGAAGGAATAGCCATAGATCAATTAGGGCTAACAGAAAAAAACATTATACGTGCAGGATACCCAAGATGTATATACCAAAATAAATACGATAAAGTGAGCACTTTTGACGGAGACATAATAGCACAAAGAGGATTACCAGAAGATACAAGAATTGCTGCATATGTTCCAACATTTAGAAATGAAAAAGACGGGGATTTCTTCATACAAGCAATACCTAATATGGAACAACTAGTAAAAACATGCGAAGAAAATCATATACTATTTATCTTTAAGATGCATCCATTCTTAGAAAATGAATTAGGATTCATAAAAGCAAAAGAAAAATATAAAAACTGTAAATGGGTAATGTTTTGGGATAATCAATACGACTTCTACGAAATAATGGGAGATGTAGATCTATGTATAATGGACTTCTCATCAATGTTTACAGACTTTATAGCATTAGGAACAAAGCATTTCATAAGATATGTATTTGACTTTGATAAATTGACATTTAACTTCCCATTAGACTATGACAGTACAACATTAGGGCATAAATGTTTATCGTTCGATGAACTAATTGAATATCTTCCAAAATATCAAGAAGAAAACTTAGATAAGGATATTGCAAGAATAAAGAAATTATATTGGGAATATTCTCACGACGAAGATATGGAAACTATTGTAAAATCAATATTAGAATACACACCAATTAAACAAGAAAAAAAGAAATTGTATAGTTTTGATATTTTCGATACTTTAATTTCAAGAAAAGTATTAGATCCAATTGGTATTCACTACTACGTAAAAGAAAAGATAGAATATGGTAATTATGGTTTTGACAAGCATTTTGTAACAAACTATCCAGAATTAAGAAGAAACGCAGAACTTAATTTAAGAGAATATTATACTCGTACAAAAAACGCAAGAAAAAGTTTAAAAGTAGAAATTCAATTCGATGAAATATTCCAAAGATTACAAAATGTATATGGCATATCAGATGAACAAATTGAAATACTAAAAAAATTAGAAGTAGAAGCAGAACTAGAAAATGTAATACCATTAACACAACAAATAGATAGAATAAAAAAACTGTTACAACAAGGTGAAAAAGTTATCCTAATAAGTGACATGTATTTACCAAAAGATGTAATAACTAAAATGCTTAAAAAAGCAGACCCTATACTTGGAGAACTAGATTTATATCTATCAAGTGAATATGGTTATCAAAAGGCAGATTCATTACTATATGTAGAAGTATATAAAGAATTTGGAAAGAACTATAATTTTGACGAATGGATACATACAGGAGACAACCCAAAATCAGATTTCGCGATGGCGAAAAAAATGAAAATCAAACCTAATAAAATTGAATGTCTAGAATTTAATGAATATGAAAAAGATATCATAAAACACATTAAATCATATGATGCATATTTAATTGCAGCACAATGTGCAAGGTTTAGAGACAAACATAGAAATTTAAAAGCACAATTTATATATTCATATATTTCATTCTTATTTGTTCCATATGTAGAGTGGGCATTAAACCATGCTAAAAATAACAAGGATGAAATAGTATATTTCGTATCCAGAGATGGACATCAATTAAAAAGAATCGCTGACGTAGTAAATAAAGAAGAAAAACTAAATTTAACATTAGAATACTTCTACGGTTCAAGAAAATGCTGGAGAATACCATCATTTATTAACGAAATAGATGAAGACTTTTGGGACGCAGGTCACGGGAATTTAACAGATGTAAAAACATATGATGCAATATTAAAAGCATTATATTTAGATGAGAAAAAATTCAAAGAAATATTCCCTGAACTAACTTCATTAAACAAAAACACAAAGTTCACACCTAAAGATATCGCTGATTTAACAGAAATATTTAAATCTTCAAAAACTTATAGTGAATATTTATTAAAAGAAGCTGAAAAAGGTCGCGAATCAATATGTGGTTATTTAGGAGAAACATTAAATAAAAAGAAAAAATTCTCTATAATAGAATATTGGGGTAGAGGATACACTCAAGAAAACTTCACTAGATTATGGAATCATGTGACAGGTAAAGAAGAGCCAAGTAAATTCTACTACTCAAGAAGTACATTACCAAGCGAAGGACTAAACATAAGATACAATTATACAGTTAATCCAGAAGCACAACAATTTATTGAATCTATCTTTGCTTGCATTGATTATAAGAGCATTTCAAAATTTGAAAAGAAAAACGGCAAGTGGGAACCAGTAATAGTAAAACAAAACTGTGATTATTCATTATTCAGAGGAATGGAAGAATACTTACCAGAATTTACAGAAAAGTATTGTAACGAGAACTATCTAGATAAAAGCAAAATAGGTAGAGACTTAATAAATTTTGCAATATCATATTATAGTGAAAAACCAACATGGGAAGGATTTACAGAAATACTAGCTGAATTAGTAGACTCAGTACACCTATTTGGTCAAGAAGTAGAATACGCACCAACTTTAACTCAAAAAGATATTCAAGCGTTAAGATTCAATAAAGTTAAAATAAATGAATTAACTAAAAATCCAACTATATCAGTAACAAGATCATCTGATAAAGTAAAAGAACAATTCTATGATTTATATTTAACAGAAGATAAAGAACATATTTCTGTAGAGAAAAAATATAAAAGAAACGTAATCAACAAAAGTAAAAAATTAAAAGAATTATATGATACATACAGAGATGAAGCTGAAACATTCAAAAAAGAATACCGTAAAGCATGCAAAGAAAATGATGTAAAAAATAAAATATCAGTTATAGTTGAATACAAACATTTCAATAACGAATACAAAAAGTTAATAGACGAACTATCAAAACAAGATAAGTATGAAGTAGAATATATTCAAATCAATGACAAAAATATTCATACTAAATTAGCTGAATCAAAATATATAATAATGACAAAAACAAACTATCTATTTGCAGAAATTAAAATAAGAAAAGAAACAAAAATAGTATTAATACCTAATACACCAATTAATTACTTCTCTAAAGGATTAATAGATAGTAGTAAATTAAAAAATGAACAATTATTAGAAAACTTCAAAAAACAACAAGAAAACTCAATTATTCAATCACCATCCGAAGCAACAAGTGAAATATACAATTTAATTTATAACACAACAGCTGATACAGAGTTAGTAAATAACGGTTCATGTGTAACAGATATATATTTTGATCAAAATGCAATAAAACAAGCTAAAAGAAGAATTAATAAACTATTTAAAAAATCAAACAACAAAAAGATTATAGCTTATATAACTTATAATAGATATAGAAATAAAGATAGTTACTATCTACGTAGACTAAATCTAGATTTAATGAAAAAAGAACTAGGTAACGAATACGTTGTACTAGAATATAACTTAAAAAATGACGAAGTAGATTATATCGAAAATAATTCAGATTGTAAAAATTTTTCTAAAAATATAACAAACAAAATAAGTTTAAGAGAGCTAATGATGGCTGCTGATATAATCGTCGGAGATTATAACGACATAGTTTTAGAATCCCCATTAACTGGTAAACCAACATTTATAACTAAATGGAAAGGTGACAATGTTGAAAATGAGTATTCAACAATGTTTAAATTAGATGAAGCACCATACGGAAATATTGTTAGAAATACAGAAGAACTAATAGAAGAAATTAAGAATATAAAAGAATATGATTGTTCAAATCAAAAAGACTTCAAAGAAAAGTATCTTACAAATTGTACTGGCGAATCATCAAAAAATATAGTAAATTATATGATTAATAATTAAAAAAAGGAAAATAGTTTCCTTTTTTTTGTGTATGAGATAAAATATATTTAGGGTGGTTTAATATGAAACTAAACTTTAAATACAGCGACATTTCTAAATATAGAGGAATGATAATGGGGATAGCAGCAATAAGCATAATTCTCTTTCATTTCTCAAACGAATGCAAAGTTGCAAGTTTACATTATTACCCTTGGAACGAATTTATACTAAATTTTATAAGTTCATCTGGTGTAGATATCTTCTTAATCTTATCTGGATATGGATTATATTACTCATTCAAAAAGAATAACAATGTTAAAGAATTTTACAAAAAAAGATTTATCAAAATATTAATACCATATATCATTTTTTGTTTACCAGCTATCATAATAAGATATATATTTATGGAAGGTGGAAACCTAATTCACGTATTTAACAACTTCTTCTTTATAACACTATTTACAGAAGGACAAACATGGTTCTGGTATATACTATTAATATTAATATGTTATGCTGTATTTCCACAAATATATAATTTTATAGAAAAACCCAAAAAAGATATGGATAAAAACATAAACTTTATTACACTAATAACTTTTACAATATTGTTAAACATTATATTAGCAACTAACGATTTAATACTATTTAAAAACATAAACATATTAACTCTGAGAATACCAATATTCATTCTTGGAGTATATATAGGACAAAAATCTTATAAAAAAGAAGAACTGAATTCGCTACAATTGATAGCTTTAATAGGCTGCACAATATTCATATATCCTACAATCAACACATCAGTAGCATTACGTAGATACGAATTTGCATTAATAGCAATAGTAACATATATATTACTAATTAAATTATTTAATATAATAGAGAAATACAAACTATTTCAAAAAATAAAACTATTACTAGAAAAAATAGGCACATACTCATTAGAACTATATTTAACACATGTTTGTATAATTATACTTATTAATTTGACCGGTAATACAACAGCAACTTATAAATATTTCACAATAGAAATAGTATTTACAATAGTAGCATCATTTATGATAAAAAAAATAACAGACATAATATCAAATAAAATTAAAAAGATAGGGTGGTAAATATGAAGAAAAAGAAATTAACATTTGAAATAATATCAAAATATAGAGGATTTTTAATGGGAATAGCCATTATAAGTATCCTAATTTTTCACTATGCAGAGGATTGCCAAATAGCAAAATATCATTATGAAGGACTAATAAAAATATATAAAGCTTGCGTTGGAAGTAGTGGAGTAGACATTTTTCTATTATTATCAGGTTTAGGATTATATTACTCTTTCAAAAAGAATAGTAATACAAAAGAATTCTACAAAAAAAGATTTATTAGAGTATTAATACCATATTTTCTAGTAGCAACCCCAGCAATTCTAATAAATTCACTAGCAATCCAAAAAACAGGTATTTTAGCAGCGTTAAAAGAACTTAGTTTTATTAGTTTATTTGCAGAAGGAAAGGTATGGTTCTGGTATATATTCTTTATTTGCGTTTGCTATTTAATATTTCCTTATATATTTAAAGTATTCGATACATCAAAAGACGAAATAACTGATCACCAAAGATTAATTACATTATTTACTTTCATTACATTAATTTGTTTAATGTTAAGTCTTTACTGTAAACCTTTATTCAGCAGAACACAAATATTTACATTAAGATTTTTCCCATTTATCTCAGGTGTTTTAATTGGTAAGTATTCATATCAAAAAAAGGAAATAAAGTTAACTCATATACTATTAGCGCTTTGTGGATTAGGTTGTGTTATATTTGTAAGAAATCATAATGTAATGATAACTAGATATGCGTTATTCATCTTAAATGGATGTTTATTATTTCTAGGAATAATTATATTTGATAAACTATCAAACCTAAAAATTCACCAAATAATAAGCAAAATAGGAGAATGGTTCGGTAAATATTCTCTAGAAATATATCTAGTTCATGTAGCTTTAAGAAAATTTTTTAAAGAACTTGGATATTCAACACATTTATTAAAAAATGAAATCGTATTTATAATACTTTCATTAGTAGTTTCATTAATATTAAATAAAGTGGTAAATTACATAAATAAAAAAATAGAAAAAAGAACAGCATAACATGTTGTTCTTTTTATATAATAATCACTTTACACAAAAATAACAAATATGTAAAAGTAGCAATAAAATCATGGTAAAATAATAATGACGGGGAATTAAAATACGAATCGTCGATAGGAGATATACAATGAAAAATATAGCAGTAATATTTGCCGGTGGTACAGGCCAAAGATTAGGTGCCGAAATACCCAAACAATTTTTAGAAATTGGTGGAAAGGAAATAATAGTAAAAACATTGGAAATATTTCAAGACAACGAAAGTGTAGATGAAATATATGTAGTTAGTATAGCAGATTGGATAGATCATGTTAACGATTTAATCGAAAGATATAAATTATCAAAAGTTAGAAGAGTTGTTCCAGGAGGAGCAACAGGCCAAGATTCCATCTTCATAGGACTAGACGAAGTTCATAAAGACCATGAAGAAGCAATAGTATTAATACACGATGGTGTTAGACCATTAGTTGATCCAGAAGTAATTACTAACGGAATTAGAACAGCAGAAGAATACGGAAGTGCTATTACAGTAACTCCAGTATTTGAAACGCCATTAATAAGTGAAGACGGCGTAACAGTAAGTGCAATGCCAAATAGAAAGTTAGCATATACAGCACAAGCTCCACAATGTTTCTATCTTAGTACATTATATGAAGCACACTTAAGAGAAAGAGAAATTAATCCAGGATATGAAGGAATAGTTGACTCTTGTGGTTTATTATTTAAAAATGGCATTCATTGCCATATAGTACAAGGAAACAAAGACAATATTAAAGTTACTACTACAGAAAATCTAATACAATTAGTAGCAAACTATAATATGCGTGACTACTCTAAAATTATAGAAATAAGAGATCACAATCAAAAGAAAGTAAAAAAACCAACAACAAAAAAAGGAGCTAAATAATGAAATATACAAAAATAGTAAGCGAAGATGCTGAAAACATAATAAGTGCATGTACACCAGAATTACTACTTGAAAAACTAAAAAATAAAACTGTATTAGTTACAGGTGCATCTGGTATGGTAGGTTCATATTTTATTTATACAATCTTAAAACTAAATGAATTATATAATGCAAATGTAAAAGTAATAGCAACAGTTAGAAATATTTCTAAACTGGATGAGTATATAAAAAATAATCCAATGGTTGAAGTAGTTGTACAAGATATAATAAAACCATTAGAGATAGATGGAGACGTACATTATGTAATACATGCAGCTTCTCCAGCGAGTCCAAAAATTATGAAAGATCAACCTGTAGAAACAAACTTCGCAAATACTATAGGAACAGCAAATACATTATTACTAGCCCAAGCTAAAAATGCAGAAGGATATATGTTCATATCATCAAGAGAAATCTATGGAGAACCAATGGAAGGACAAGAATTATTTACAGAAGACGGTCCTTTAGGACAAGTAAATCCTCTTGTACCAAGAAATGGATACGCAGAAGGTAAAAAAGCAGCAGAGAATATGTGTAGTGGTTTTAGAGATGAATATGGTCTAAATACAAAAATAGTAAGACTAGCTCATACTTATGGCCCAGGGATGTCTATATATGATGGTAGAGTACAAGCAGATTTCTTAAATAATATACTACACGATCAAGATATAGTATTAAAAAGTGATGGTTCTTCAGTTAGAACATATACATATATAGCAGATGCTACTAAAGCAATGTTCTTAGTATTATTAGCATCAAAAGATATGGTTTACAACATTGCAGACGAGGATTCTAAAACATCGATTAGAGAACTAGCAGAAACACTAGTGAGCTTAGAACCTGAAAAAAAATTAAAATTAGTTTTTGATATACCAAAAACTGCACAAAAAGGTACTGCAGCATTTAAAAATGGTATTCTTTCAACAGAAAAAATTCGTACTGAATTAGGCTGGGAACCTGTATATGGTATCGCAGAAGGATTTAGAAGAACAACAGAGCATCTAAAGGAAGAATTAAAAGACGAACAAGTCAAAAAACTAGAAAAAAAGTAGTACATCAATAAGATGTACTTTCTTTATAAAAACATATAAAAGCAGGGGATAAATATGAAAAATAAACAAACAAGAAATGGAAAAATAGAATTCTATAGATTTTCCTTTTGTATAGTAATTCTATTGTTTCACATCGGTGAACACTTGTGGTATAAAAACAACATATCATTCAACAACTCATTAGATATATCATTTTTTGCACACGGAATGATAGCAGTAGAATTTTTCTTCTTAGTATCTGGCTATTTTCTAGCCAAAGAAATAAATAAAAAAACAACTACTAAAAAAATAAGTTCTAACACACTATCAAAAGAATGGTTTGGATACCTAAAGAAAAAAGTACTAAGTATATTTCCACAACATACAGTAGCATTCGTTATAGCTATTATATGCGCATCTATATTTAGAAAATATGGTATTGCAGAAATTATCAGATGCCTTTTTTGTTCAATACCTCAATTCTTCTTTCTTCAAATGACAGGAATAAGAATAAACGATTCATATCCAAACAATGTTGAATGGTATATATCAGCTATGTTAGTAGCAATAGCACTAATATATCCAATATATAGAAAACACAAAGATGGTTTTCAAAAGATTGCTGCACCAATTATAGCAATATTAGGAATAGGATATTTAACATCTTCATTTGGTAAAGTATCAGCAACAATAATATGGGACAAATTCATAATGTTAGGGACATTAAGAGCAATCGCAATAATGTGTTTAGGTATATGTTCATACGAATTATCGCAATATATTCAAAAGAAAAAACTAACGAAAAAAGAACAAACAGTACTTTATACAATAGAAATATTCTCAATAATAGGAACACTAGTTTATATAATAACTTCGTTATCAAGAAATACAGAGGCGATAATTGTAGCTTTGATATTTGCATTTACAACAATCGCATTTAGTAATAAAGGTCTGTTAACAAATATGTTCAATAATAAATTTGTATATTTCTTAGGTAAAATTAGTTTGCCAATATATTTATCACACTTACCAGCAATTAATTTAACAAAAGGTTTATTCATGAACGAAAGTATAGTAATAAAAGTAATACTTGTATTAGTTTTTACTAGTATTTTTACTACGATTACGTATATAATAGGAAACCTAATCGGGAAAAGATTAAATAAAACCACATAGACGTATATCTTTGAAAAGATAGATAAACGTGATATAATAAAAAAGGTGAAAATAAATGAAACAATTTCTTAAAAATATGATCAAATACAGAAAGTACGCAATTCGTTCAGCAAAAGCAGAACTTAAAAGTGAAGTTGCTGATTCAAGACTAAATTGGTTATGGTGGGTTATAGAGCCATTATGCTTCATGCTTATATATACATTTGTATTTGGCATGGTATTCAATAACAAAGATCCATACTTTGCATCATTTGTAATGATAGGTCTAGCAGCGTGGGATTTCTTTAATAGAATGATGACAGGAAGCGTAAATCTAATAATTAATAATAGAGATTTAGTAACAAAAGTATACCTACCCAAATATATATTATTGTTTTCTAAATCATTAACGTACTTATTTAAATTTAGTATATCATTATGCTTAGCATTTATATTGATGATTGTACAAGGAGTACCATTCTCATGGACAATATTATTAATGATACCAATTATAATAGTACTATATATAATATCTTTTGGTGCAGGTATGATCCTAATGCACTTTGGAGTAACATTAAACGACTTAGCTAATTTAACTAATATCGGATTAAAAATGTTATTCTACCTATCTGGTATATTCTATAATATTAACGAAAAAATAAAAGGAATGCCTGCATTTATACTTTTAAGAGTAAACCCAATAGCATTCTGCATGAATGAATTAAGAAAAGTAGCAATATATGGAACACTTCCTAGTTTCATAGGAATCATAGCATGGTTAGCAATAGGGTTAGTACTATGCTTAATAGGAATACATGTAATCCATAAAAACGAAAACAGTTATGCAAAGGTGATATAGTATGGCAAAAGAAGAAACAAAAAAGAATATAGCAATAACAGTAAAAGACCTACACATAACTTATAGAGGATTAAAGAAAACTTCAATAAGAGCATCATGGAAAAACTTTGGCGGAAAAGTGGAACTATATCATGCTTTAAAAGGTGTAAGCTTTGAAGTAGAAGAAGGAAAAATACTTGGAATTATCGGTAAAAACGGAGCAGGAAAATCAACAATGCTTCGTGCAATAGCTGGTATATTCTCACCAGATAAAGGTAAAATAGATTTACATGGTAGAACAATATCTCTATTATCAATTGGTGTTGGATTTAACAAAAAACTAACTGGAAAAGAAAATATATATCTATCAGGAATGCTATTAGGATTCTCAGAAGAAGAGATAGCAGCAAAAGAAAAAGAAATAATCAAATTTGCAGATATCGGCGATTTCATAAATAAACCAGTTAAAACATATTCATCAGGTATGTACTCAAAACTAGCATTTGCTATAACAGCAATTCTAGAAACTGATATAACATTAATAGATGAAGTTCTATCAGTAGGAGATGCTCAATTCAAAGAAAAGAGTTATAACAAAATGAAAGAATTAATATCAGATGACTCTAGAACAGTTATCATAGTATCACACAGTCTTGGAACAATTAAAGAACTATGTGACGAAGTACTATGGTTAAATGAAGGAGAAGTCATGATGAAAGGTCCTGCTTCTGAAGTAATACCAAAATACGAAGATTTCATGAAAAGTTTATAAGAAGACGAAAGTCTTCTTTTTTTAATGTCTAAAAAAAGGAAATAAGACTTCTGCCTATAATAATATAAGTAGGGGGCACATTATGAACTACTATAATGACATAAAAACAAAACTAATAGAGAACGAAAACTATGCAAAAATAAAAGACTATTCAAAAGAAAGATACAAAGTGCAAACATATTATGAAATAGGTAGAATGCTAAGTGAAGCTGGAAAACAATACGGAGAAAACATAATAGGTCAATATGCAGCAAAATTACAAGTAGAAGTAGGCAAAAAATATAACTATAGAACATTATATAGAATGAGAAAATATTATGAAATCTTCAAGGAACCAAAATTGACCCCACTGGGGTCAAAATTAAGTTGGACTCACTATCGTATATTAATAAGTATCAAAAATACAGAAGAAATCATATATTACATAAATCAATGTATTTTATTAAACCTAAGCGTAAGAGAATTGACAAATATAATAAAAGATAAAGAATACGAAAGACTAAATGAATCAACTAAGCAAAAACTAATCAACCAAGAACAACCAACCATTCAAGAATTAATAAAGAACCCGATTATTATCCATTCTAAGAACCCAACCACCAACGTATCAGAAAAAGATCTTCAAAACATAATACTAGAAAACATACCATACTTTCTTAAAGAACTAGGAAACAAATTTTCTTTTATAGATAACGAATATAAAATAAAAATAGGTGATAGATACAACTATATAGATCTACTACTATACAATATAGAATATAAATGTTATGTAGTAATAGAACTAAAAGTAACAGAACTAAAAAAAGAATACATTGGTCAAATAGAAACCTACATGCATTATATAGACAAGAATATTAAATCAATAGAAGAAAACAATACAATAGGTATAATAATATGTAAAAAAGATAATCGATTCATAATGGAATACTGTAGTGACCCAAGAATACTTAGTAGAGAATACATTTTAAAATAAATTACATACATAATTCATATACTTATATAGGTGATTAAATGATACTTAATAATATAAGAAACTATCTTAATAATAAATCCTATAATATAAATATAAGTAAAAACCAACTATATATAAATAACTATAATAAAATAGATAATATAAACGATAAAAACATATCAATTATATTCGAAGACTTCAAACTATATATAGAAGGTCTAAATATAAAAGTAATTAAAATGATAGATAAAGAAATACTATTTAATGGTCTAATAGAAAGTATAAAAATAATACCTATACAATGATAGATATATTTATAACTACTAAATCACCTTATAAGACCATTAAATACCTAAATAAACTTAATATTAATATATATAATATAAAATATAGTAAAGAAGGAATAACCCTTAAAATAAGCTTAAAAGACATAAATAAAGTAGATAAATATTATAACTATAAAATAATAAAACAATATGGTAATAAAGAAATAATAAACTATCTTAAAACAAATATAATACCTACAATATATCTAACAATAACTATTATATTAATATTTATACTTACCAGAATAACAATAAATATAGAAGTAATATCAGAAAATACAAAACTAAGAAATCATATCTTAAACGAACTATCTAAACAAAACCTAACTAAATATACAATAATAAAATCTAACAAAGAAATACAAACTATCAAAGAAACAATACTTGAGTATAATAAAGATATACTAGAATGGATAAACATAGAAAGAATAGGTATGAAATACATAATAAATATAGAACCTAGAATAATTAAAAATAAACAAGAACAATACCCATACTGTAATATAATATCTACTAAAGACTCTATAGTAACAAGAATAATAACCCATAAAGGAACAGAACTAGTAGACATAAACGATCATGTATCAAAAGATCAAATCCTGATATCAGGGAGTATTAAATATAATGATGAAATAAAAAAACAAGTATGTGCAAGTGGTACAGTATATGGTACTACTTGGTACACAATAGATCTATCTATTCCAACCAATAAAGAAATAATAACTAAACAAGATAAACATAGATATAATATAATCTTTAAATACAATAATAAAACTAAAAAACTACTAAAAGATAAATATAAAGACTATATAATAGAACAAAAGAAAATAGTAAATATATTTGGTCTAGAAATATACATACAAAAAGAAATACAAGTAAAAAAAGAAATAAAACCCTATACTGAAGAAGAACTAAATAACCTAATAGATACTAAATTAAATAAAACACTATCTAATACTCTTAAAGGAGAATATAGTATTAAAAATAGAAATACTTTGAAAAAGTATATAAATAATAGTAAAATAGAATTAGAAATATTTATAGTAGCAGAAGAACAAATAAGTACTATATCTAAATAGGAGGTTATGTATAATATGAAACAATTAGTACCAGTATACAACACACTATATGATACATTACAAAGTACATGGCCTATGATTACTTTATTCGTAGTAATAATGGTAATATTTAGAATATCTAGAATAATAAATAATCATGAAAGATTCATATTCTATAAAGAATTCTATAACTTACTATTTATAATATATTTATTATTATTGTATTACTTACTACTAAGTACAGATAATGCATCTAGTGGACTTAATCTAACTCCATTTAAAGAAATAACTAGATATCAATTATTCTCTACACAGTTCTTTTATAATGTAATAGGTAATATAGTATTATTTATACCATTTGGTTTCTTTGTATCAGACTTTATTAAAGCTAAAAAGACTTATCAAATTCTTATAGTATCTACATTAATAAGTTTGACAGCAGAACTAATTCAGTTTAAAATAGGACGTGCATTTGATATTGATGACATTATATTAAATGTCGTAGGAGCTATACTAGGTTTCATATGTTATAAAGGTCTAAGAGCATTTAAAAGAAAACTACCTAGTATATTAAAAAATAATATATTCTATAATTTACTAGCTATAATAGTATTAGTTATTATGATACTTATATTTAGTAATATATGGGGGTTAATATAATGAATAATTATGAAATAACAGACAATGGATTATATAAAGATTATGATTATCTATATGATGTAATTAATGCAGCATTAGAACATGAAAATGTTAATAATGCTATCTTCTCAGTAGTATTTATGGACGATGAAGAAATTCATGAAATGAATAGAGAATATAGAGGAGTAGATAGAGTAACAGATGTTATATCATTCGCATTTGAAGATAATAATGATTTAGTATATAATGATATACGAATGCTTGGAGATATCTTTATTTGTATACCACAAATGAAACGCCAAGCCACTGAATATGGTCATAGTGAAAAAAGAGAATTAGCATTCTTAGCAGTACATGGCATCTTACATCTATTAGGATATGATCATATGAACGAAGAAGACGAAAAAGTGATGTTTGCATTACAGGAGTTGATTTTAGATGGCCAAAATATCAAGAGATGATATTAAGAAACGTGGTTTAATAAGATTTTTTAAAAGTTTTAAATATTCAATAGAAGGATTAAAATACGCATATAAGTATGAACAAAGTATGTTAATCCATGTTATAGCTACTATATGTGTATTATTAGCTAATATATTCTTCCAAGTATCTGGAATAGAATGGTTAATTACTTTATTAGCAATAGGTATGGTATTATCTGCAGAATTAATAAATTCTGCAATAGAAGCAGTAGTAGACTTAGTTACATTAGAAGAACATCCATTAGCTAAAATAGCTAAAGACTGTTCAAGTGCAGCTACATTTGTATTAGCTTGTATGGCAGCACTAATAGGTATAGTAGTATATGTACCATATATAATGGGGGTATTAGGATTATAATGAAATCAGGATTTGTAAGTTTAATAGGAAGACCAAATGTAGGTAAATCTACATTATTAAATACATTAATTAACCAAAAAATAGCAATAACAAGTAACAAACCACAAACAACTAGAAATATCATCCAAGGTATTTATAATGAAGATGGATATCAAATAGTATTTGTAGATACACCAGGTATCCATAAACCATTAAATAAATTAGGTAAAGTATTAAATAAAGAAGCACAATCTCTTACTAAAGATGTAGACTTAGTATTATTTGTAGTAGATGCAAAAGAAGGTCTAGGTACTGGAGATAAAAAGATTATTGCATCTCTTAGCGAATCAAACGCTAAGGTAATATTAGTACTAAACAAAGTAGACAAAATGAGTGAAAATGAAGTAATAAAAGCTATTACTGATTACAAAGACTTATATGACTTTGCCGAAATAGTACCAATAAGTGCTTTAGATAGAAGCAACGTAGATAGACTTCTATCAGTAATAAAAAAATATCTAACAGATGACATGAGATACTTTGATGATGATATGATTACAACAAGTACATTAAGTTTCTTAGTAAGTGAATTCGTACGAGAAAAAATATTCCGTATGACAGACGAAGAAATACCTCATAGTATTACATGTATAACATCTAAATACGAAGATAAGAGTAAAATAGCTAATATAACAGTAGATATAATAGTAGATAGAGACTCTTTAAAGAAAATAATAATTGGTAAACAAGGTTCTTTACTTAAAGCTGTAGGAATCGAAGCTAGAAAAGATATTGAAAACTTAATAGGTAAAAAAGTATTCTTAGAATTATATGTTAAGACTATCAAGAATTGGCGAGACAAAGAAAAATACTTAAACGAATTAGGTTTCAACGAAAAAGATTATATAAGTTAGTGAATAAAAAATATTAAAAGAACCCATTATAATGTTAGAAAGGATGGGTTCTTTTTATGAATAAAAAGGAAGCATGGGAATTATTTAAACAAACAGGTAAAATAGAATACTATTTAAAATATAAAGGTAAGTAAGTGGTAATATGATAAGTAAATTAGAAGGTATAATAATAATGGAAACTCCATATGGAGACAATTCAAAGATAATTAATGTCTTAACAAAAGAAAAAGGTATGATAGGTATAATGTGTAGTAACGTAAAAAGTATTAAAAACCCACTACGTACCAAAACCTTAAAATTTACTTATGGATACTTTCATATAAACTACAACGAAAACAAACTATCTAAACTAGTAGATGTCGATATAATAGACAATCTAACTAATATAAGAAATGATATAACCCTAATAAGTTATATGTCATACATAACAGATCTTACATACCAAGTATTAAAACAAAATAATGAACCAGATATATATAATTTATTTATTAGTACAGTACTAAAATTAAATGAAAACAAAAATCCCCTAATACTAACTAATATATTAGAATTAAAGTATTTAGATTACTTAGGAGTAGGTCTAAACCTAGATTCTTGCGTTAAATGTGGTAGCAAGAAAAATATAGTAACATTAGATCCAGACGAAGGTGGATACATATGTCAAAACTGTTATACTAACGAACGTATCTTAGATCCTAAATCAATAAAACTAATAAGAATGTATTACTTAGTAGATGTAAACTCTATAAGTGATATAAATATAAAACCTAGTATAGCAAATGAAATAAATTACTTCCTAGATAAATACTACGATAGATATACAGGTCTATACCTAAAAAGTAAAGACTTTCTAAAAAAAATAAACAACTTAACTAACTAAGTTGTTTATTTTATAATAGCTATAATTCTTATTTTAGTATTAAAGTAAGAAAAAACCATAAGTAGAAATACTTATGGAACAAACCGGCATGATATTTGATTGTGGATTCAAATGTATCATTCCTAATAAAAATATACACCAAAATTTGCTTAAAATCAACTAATTTGGTATTATAACAACCACTAAAAGAAAGGGGTTGTTTTTATATGGAACAAATCGACGTAATACAATATGAAAAAGATTTAAAAAAACAAAGACTAAAAAGACTAATGAAAAACAAACAAGCCCTTTCTGCAGCTTTCATAGGAGCAGCCCAAATACCTTCAATAATATTTAATGATATGACATTCTTCAAAATATTTGGTGGTGCTGTAATAGGTTTAGAATTCTCATTACTTAGAAGATACTGGAAAAGAGAAAGTATTGTAGAAGAAACACAAACAATAGATATGTTACGTACTACAACAACATATAACGAACTTCTAAACGAATATAAAAAATATATTAAAGATGCAGCAGAATTAGTAAAATCAGCTCATCTAAAAACAGCAAAAGAAAACATAGTATACATCCATGCATTAATGGAAGTAGGTTTCTTTGCAAAAAACATGGATCACAAATATCAATTATTTAAATATGAAAGAGAATACTTAGAAGAACTAATCGGAGCTAAAGTAGTAACAGGTAGAAGTGTATGTCGCCATATGTCATCATTCATAGTAGATGTAATGAATGAACTAGGTTATACAGCAGCAAACGTATCATGTACATTAAACGAAGATGATCCAGTAAAAAGAATCCAAAAAGGTAACGTAGAACTAGATCACTCCGTAGTAGGAGTAGCAGACAATGGAACTAAATTCTTATTTGATGCAACTAACGGTAACTTCGTAGCAGTACCCGTAAATTTCGATTTCACAGAAATAGAATCAATACATGTAACACAATTCGTAATACCAGATAAAAAGAAATACTTAATAGTATGTCCTCATATGAGAACACTAAACTTCGGTAGAGAAAAACAATGCGAAATAATTAATACAACTAAACTAGGTTCTATGTCAGTATATGAAGTAGATTACTTAAGAGATAAAATAAGAAAAGTATTAAATGGAAACATGTTTAGACAATATGCATTCCATCAACTACATGAACCACAACGTAGAAGAATAGAAACTCTATATCAAGAACTATTACCATATAGTGAAGAAGAAATAAAAACACATATAGTAAGAAAATAAAGTTGACAAAAAAATAATATTTGTTATAATCAATTCATACAAGCGACGACTGGGTTGGCAACCACGAGCTATATATAATAAAGATGATTTCTTCTAGAAATAAGTAGGATGGAACCGCGGGTTAATCTCGTTCCTACACATTTCTAGAAGTTTTTTTATTTAGGAAGTGATAAATATGTTAAGACATAAGCCATTTGAGGAACACGAACGAGGTTGCAGTTCCATCTAATAAACAAATAAATATAATAAAAAAAGAAAGAGGAATAAATATGGAAAAAATTAAAATGGAAGACATAGTAAATTATTGTAAACAATATGGTTTCATATTTCAAGGAAGTGAAATCTACGGAGGATTATCTAACACTTGGGATTACGGACCATTAGGAAGAGAATTAAAAGAAAACGTACGTCGTGCTTGGTGGAAAAAATTCATCCAAGAAAATCCATATAACTACGGATTAGATGCTGCAATTCTTATGAACCCAGAAGTATGGGTAGCAAGTGGACACGTAACTAACTTCAACGACCCACTAATAGATTGCAAAAAATGTAAAGCACGTCATAGAGCAGATAAACTAATTGAAGAATTCACTGAAGGAAAAGAAACTGGTGACGGATGGTCAAATGAACAAATAGAAGAATTCATCAAAGAAAACAACATCAAATGTCCAAAATGTGATTCAAACGACTTCACACCAATTAGAAAATTCAACCTTCTATTCGAAACTCATCAAGGTGTTACTGAAGATTCTAAATCAAAAGTATATCTTCGTGGTGAAACAGCTCAAGGTATCTTCGTTAACTTCTTAAATGTACAAAGAAGTATGAGAGCAAAAGTACCATTTGGTATTGGACAAACTGGTAAATCATTCAGAAATGAAATTACTCCAGGTAACTTCACATTTAGAACAAGAGAATTTGAACAAATGGAACTTGAATTCTTCTGTAAGCCAGATACTGACCTAGAATGGTTCGGATACTGGAAAACATACTGCATCGATTGGTTAAAATCATTAGGTATAAAAAATGAAAACCTAAGATACAGAGATCATGCTAAAGAAGAACTATCATTCTATAGTAAAGCTACTACTGATATCGAATTCTTATTCCCAATGGGATGGGGAGAATTATGGGGAATAGCAGATAGAACTGACTATGACCTAGGAGTACATATGGAACATTCTAAAGCAGATTTAAGATACTTAGATCCAGAAACAAACGAAAGATATACTCCATACGTAGTAGAACCATCACTTGGTCTTGATAGAGCTATACTAGCATTTATTTGTAACGCATACGAAAGAGAAGAACTAGAAAATGGAGATACAAGAGAAGTATTAAAAATACATCCAGCACTAGCTCCAGTAAAAGCAACAATTCTACCATTAATCAAAAAAGTACATGGAGAAAAAGCTATGGAACTATATGCTAAATTATGTAAAGAGTTCAACGTATCTTATGATGAATCTGGTTCAATCGGAAAACGTTATAGAAGAAATGATGCAGTAGGAACACCATTCAGTATTACTATCGACGATGAAACTTTAGAAAACAATACAGTTACAGTAAGAGATAGAGATACTATGGAACAAATTAAATTATCTATCGATGAATTAGTAGATTATATTAAAGAAAAAATAGATTTTTAGTGTAAAATTCACGTTAAAGGCGGATTAATTCCGTCTTTTCATTTGTCCTCAAAATTCATGTATTATATAATAGAACAAAATTTACGAAGGGGGACATAACAATGAAGAATTTTAAAAACTATTTACAAACACAACTAAATATAATTGAAATTAAACTAAAAGGTATACTTACAGAAATAGAGAATATACCAGACCCCCAATATATAGATATAACAGCATATGGTAGCAAAGAACAAATAAGAAAAGAATATATAAAAAACGAAAAAGTACCATTATTTAAAAGAATAATTGGGCCATCAACTACTGAATTACAAAGTTACGTAAGAAAAAGAGAATTAAATAGACTTTCTAAGTTAAAATCTACTTACGAAAGACAAATATCTCAAATAAAACAAGCACTACCAGTAATAACAGAACAAGGTATAACAGGAGAAATATGGCCTAACGAGGTCATAATAAGAGAAATGCTTACATATGCAAAAACACATAATATAAATCCAGAATCTTTACTTAAATTCATAATTCAACTATGCGTACATTCAAAAGAAAATGATAGAGTAGAAGATAAAATAAAAAAGAATATAACAAATTTCTTTGACGAATCAGGAAATTTACTTAGCGGGGCTAAACTAAGTACAGTATACCTATTATTAGACAAACTATTTCAATCAGCATTCAAAGAAAAAGAATTAGAAGAATATGAAATAGTAATTTCTCAATTATATGTTCAACTAAGAATAGAAAAAGATAAACTAGAAAAGAAAGAAACTAAACCAGAACTAGAACTACAAAGAAGAGCATTAAAAGAATTACAAGATTATATAAATGGTACAACTATCATAAGAACACTAGATATAGATAATTTTAAGTTATTATCAAAAACTGCAGGTATTGATATATCTACTCAAAACGAACTAATATCACAAATGGAATTAAAAATAGAAGAAGAAAACAGAATAATTCAAATGGAAAAAACTCTAGAAGCTATGAAAAGATTCCTAACTGAAGAAGAATTAGAACTAGTAAAAAAAGCAGATTTAAAAGAAAAGACAATATCTGGTCCACTAAAAGACTTGTTGTCTAGAGCTAAAAAAGATGTTATATCTATGTGCAAATATTTAAGTTACTTCGATCAAATAGATGATATCCATGAAGCATTAGAAATACTAAACGATAGAACTAGAGTACTTAAGAATGTCTTAATAAACATAGAAGAAAACGATAAAGAACCAAACTCATTATTCTATGTTACAGATAAAGAAGGAGTACCAGTGTTCCTACGTAACTTAGAACTTCAATCAATAGAAACTTATGGTAATATATATAATCTACTATATAAAATAGCAATAAAAGGTAAAGGAAAAAGATTATTTCATAAAGACGACATAGACTTCTACTATATAGGTTGTGGCGGAATAAAAGTAGTATATACAGAACTAAACGGAACACGTATAATAGTAGGAATAGATAGTATAAATCCATCATATTCAGTAAAACAAAACATGACAAAAGAAATGATAGATAAAATACACGATATAGAACATAGAAGTTTCAATCCAACATTCAAAGAAATACATGCAACATACGAAAATGTAATTTTAGAAGCATTAAATGTAAAAGAAACAGGATATAGTCTAACATTAAAGAAAAAAGACGAATAAAAAACCTATTTATTTATCTTTATTTATTGAAAAATACAAAAGAATACTATATAATTAAATAGTAATATAGTGTAGGAGGCTTATATATGGCATTTAGTATAAAAGATATTTTTACAAAAGATGAATACGATGAAAACATAAATGGAACAGAAGACGAATTCTATGATATAGAATCTACACCTATCGAAAACTCTAACAACAAGATGATTTTATTAGAACCACGTGCTTACTCTGAGTCACAACAAATCGCTGATCATCTAAAAAATAGAAATAGTGTAGTAGTTAATTTAAAAAGAGTTACATCTGATCAAGCTAAAAGAATTATTGACTTTTTAAGCGGATGTATCTATGCTATAGGTGGAACTATGCAAAAAATAGGTGTTGGAATATATCTATGTACACCTAAAAATGTTAATGTTCAAGGAAAAATTAGCGAAGATAATAAAGACCAAGATAAAACTGAAGAAAATCCAGAATGGTAGTTTTTATCTAACTAAAGAAGGTGAGTCATGAAACAATTTAATACAACTCTGAATGGATATGACAAAACAGAAGTTAATGCCTTTGTTAATGAAGTTACTAGAGAATATGAAAATGTTCTAGATAAACTTAAATCTAGAGAAATAGAATTAAAAGCATTAAAAGACAGACTAGAATACTATAAGAATCTAGAATCAACATTAAACACTGCTGTACTAGTAGCAGAAGACTCATCAAATCAAATAAAAAAGATAGCAAAAGAAGAAGCAAAACTTATAATTGATCAAGCCAAAAAGAACGCATCTCATATAATAAATGATGCACTTATAAAAGCAGAAAAAACTGAAATAGAAGCAGATCAATTAAGAAGAAGCCTTAAAATATACAAATCTCGTATAAAAGCTACTATAGAAGAACAACTTACTATGGTAGATGACGTAGATAACATAACTGAATAAAGGACCTAAAGTCCTTTTTTATTTTTATAAAATTCTTTATATAGTTTAATTAAAGCCCTTTTTTCCATTCTAGAAACATAACTTCTAGATATATGCATCATCTTAGCAATCTCTTTCTGAGTATAATAATCTCCATTATATAAACCATATCTCTTAATAATAATATCTTTCTCTTTATCACTTAATACATCTAAATAATTATGTAATAACTCAATATCAATATCATTAACTATCTTAGTACTAATATCTATATCTTCACTAGGCAATATATCTATTAAAGATATTTCATTACCTTCCTTATCAGTACTTATATAATCATTCAAACTAATCTCATTATTAATCTTCTTACTAGTTCTAAAATACATTAATATCTCATTTAAAGCACACTTAGCTATATAAGTAGTAATCTTTATATTCTTACTACTATCATAACTATCTACACCTTTAATAAGTCCTATAGTACCAATACTTATTAAATCATCACTACTAACATCCTTACACTCATACTTCTTAACTAAATGTGCTACTAATCTTAAATTATGTTCTATTAACTTATTCCTAGCATCCATATCTCCTTGTTCTAATAACTTAATACATCTATCTTCTTCATCTTTATCTAAAGGAGGAGGAAATACATTAACAGAATAACTACCAGTAAAGAACCATAAGCCTTTAATAAAGTTAATCAATTTAAAAAACATCTAATCACCTAATATAAATATATTAAAATGATTTAAATAAATACTCAAAAATGTTATAATTAAATAGGGATTTGATAATATGAAAAAAATATTAAAACTAATTATTATTTTAGTTATTCCAATATTAATATCATCTTGTGGTACAAAAGACTATAAAGAAGGACAACTAGTAGAGATATCTGGTATTGAATTAACTAAAAACTTTGCTGGCGAAGGAATAAAAGACTTTATATTTGCTATAGTAAATGAAACTCAACCAGGATATAGAGAATTTCTAGTAGATTTAGAAAAGTATGCTAAAGAAACTAATAAAGCAATATATTTTACATACTATAATCACTTAGATACAGAAGCAGCATTTTACATATTCAACTTATTCGAAGCAGACTTTACTTCTAATGGATACCATGTAATAGAAGGTGGCCAAATAACAGTAACAAATGAATACGTAAACTATGAAACACTAAAAAGAGATCTAGAAGATAAAAGATTTTATACAGTCTTAGATTATACTAGCGAA
Source organism: Bacillota bacterium (assembly GCA_015059245.1). The sequence continues at coordinate 86,785 of SVAU01000007.1, read as the reverse complement.
AAAGATATAAAAGAGAATCTAAGATTAGCTCAAGAAGAATATGATAAAGGTAACATATCAGTATCATATAACTACATAAATAGAATATGGAATACTAAAGAAGCTAAAGACTTCTATAATAGCCATAAAGAATTAGGAATAATAAAATCATGGGAACACTTTACTATCACAGAAGGTAAAAGAGATAGAATAACTTATCGTTCCTTATTATTCCATCATAATGTTAAATACTTCTTAGAAATACTAACAAAAGAATATGATGACGTTTTTGAAAAGCCTACTAACATGGCACATTATGAACAAACATACTACTACATAAAAGATGATATAATATATACATCAGATAAAGAAGACGGAACATATACAAAAAGATTTAAAATAATATCAGTAGAACATACTAGTTTTAAATTATTTGATTATAAATATAATAAAGATTATACATATACTAGAAGGGTGTAATAAAATGAAAAAAAGAATATATACAGCATTATTAATAATTATGACTTTATTCCTAACAGGATGCGGAAACGAATATAAAGGTTATTGGTGTACATACGAAGAAAAAGCAACTATCGTAGTTCAATTCAAAGATAACTATAAAGAAGCAGATAGAAAAGCAGTAGAAGATAAAGTAGCTACATACGATAATGTAGATTCAACTAACTTCCACACTAAAGAAGACTATGCTAATCTATTAGGTCAAGATCCTAATCAAATGGATATCCATGAAGTACTAATCGTTACATTTGATTCAATGGACGCAGTAGGTACATACGTAGAACAACTAAGTAAGATGAGTGGAGTACATAAAGCAGAACAAAGTTATGCAAAACATAATATAGCAATCTATAATATCCAAGGATTTAATAAGTACACTTTTACTAACTCAGATGAAGCCGAAGAAAAAGACTTAGAAAAAGGTAAAGTAAAAGAAAAAGATGGAGTACTAGTATTCTCTCCAGAAGATGAAACAAAAGAAACAAAAATGTTATATCCTAAAGGAAAATACTTATGTGGTGATGCAGCATGTAAAAAAATATATGCTAAATCAAATGCTACATGTACAACAGAATAATAATAAAGCCAAATATGGCTTTTTTCTTTTTAAAACTACCTAAATAAGTTATAATATAAAAGGAGTTGATCTATATGAAATTATTAAAACCTAAAATATATCAAAAAGACATATTTAGCATTAATTATGACAAATTACTAAAACAAAATATAAGGAATTTACTATTTGATATAGATAATACAATTTCTAGTTCTAAAGATAAACTACCTAGTAAAGAAGTCATAGAACTATTTAATAACTTAAAAGAAAAAGGCTTTAATATATTCATAATTACTAACGCACTTAAAAAAAGAGCAACAAGATTTAAAAATGCACTTAATATCAAAACATACCACTTTTCTATGAAACCATCACCACGTAACTACAACAAGATAATTAAAGAAAATAACTTAAAATATGAAGAATGTGCCGCTATTGGAGATCAACTATATACTGATATAAAAGGAGCTAATAACTTAGGCATACTAAGTATCCTAGTAGATCCTATATCAAAACATGAATTTATAACTACTAAAATAAACAGAATAAAAGAAAATAAACTAATAAATAAAACAAAAATAATAAAAAAGGGTGAATATTATGAGTAAAAAATGTATCGGATGCGGCACAACATTACAATCATCTAACAAAGAAGAAAAAGGTTATATAAGAGAAGATAAAATAAAAGATTCTTCATACTGTGAAAGATGTTTCAAAATAATCCATTATAATGAAAGAATAGTAACTAACTTAGATAACATAAATAGTTATATCTTAAAAGAAGTAAACAAAAAAGCAAAATATGTTTACTTCTTAGTAGACTTACTAAATATCAATAGTGAAACAATAAATACTTTCAAAGATATAACAGTACCTAAAACATTAATAATAAGTAAACTAGATATAATACCTAAATCAATAAAAGAAAATAAAATAATTACTTGGTTAAAAGAATCATATGGTATTAAAGAAGAAATACTATTCCAATCTTCTAAGAAAAATATAAATACTAAATCTTTACTAAATAAACTAGAATCTAAAAATATAAACGAAGTATATATTCTAGGATATACAAATGCAGGTAAATCTACATTAATAAACAATCTAACTAATGCAACAAATGAAAACAAAATAACTACAAGTTCAATACCTAATACAACAATAGATTTTATTAAAACAAAACTAGATAATATATCTATAATAGATTCACCTGGTTTTACAAATACTACAACAATATATAATCCAGAAGAATTTGAACTTATTAAAAGAGTAATGCCTCGTACATTCCTAAAACCAGCTACATATCAAGTAAAACCAATATCATCTATTCTTATTGAAGATAAAATAAGATTACAATCATCAGTAAATAATAGTTTAACATTCTATATATCTAATGCTATTAACGTAGAAAGAGTATTTGATAATAATACTAATCTATTGGATTTAGAACAAATAACATTAGATATACCAGATAATAGTGACTTAATAATAAAATCATTAGGTTTTATAAATATAAAAAAAGCATGTAAATTAAAAATATATACATATAATAAAGACTTATTCGAAATAAGAAAATCTATGTTCTAGGAGTACTTATGAATAATAAAAAAATAGATATGAAATTACTAGTAAGAGTTTTAGTTACAATATTAGCAATTGCTTTATTAGCAACACTAGTATTTGGAGAAGAAACAGTATCAAACTACATTCTATATATATTAATTTATACAGCAATATTATTCTATGCTATGTATAGTAGTCTTCATTTAGCAAACTCATTCAGTAATAAATATACAGTCTTTGGAATTGTTCTTATACCGAGATTAATAGTGTTTATTTTACTATCAATATTAATTGATCATAGAATGATATACATAGATATTCTAATATCGTTCATTGTAGATAAAATAGCTTATAGAATAGGTAAAACTAGATTATTAATAGATAATACAAAAGACATAATTAAAGAAATAGAAGGTGAATAACAATGCCTAAAATCAAAGTGATGAGTGAAAACCTAGCAAATAAAATAGCAGCAGGTGAAGTAGTAGAAAAATGCGCATCAGTAGTAAAAGAACTAGTAGAAAACTCTATCGACGCCCATGCTACATCTATCAAAGTAGACTTACTAGATGGAGGTCTACGCGAAATAAAAATAACTGATGATGGAATAGGTATGGAATCAGAAGATGCACTACTAGCATTCCAGAGACATGCTACTTCAAAACTAACTAGAGAAGATGATTTATTCTTTATAAATACATTAGGATTCCGTGGTGAAGCCCTACCTTCAATAGCATCAGTATCAGAAGTAGATCTAATTACTTGTGCAAGCGATATAGGAACACATATCCATATCAAAGGTGGCAAACTAGAAATAAACGAACCATCTGATGCTAGAAAAGGTACAGTAATAAAAATAGCTAATCTATTCTTTAATACACCTGCTAGATTAAAATATCTAAAAAGTGAACAATACGAACTAGCTAACACAGTATCATTCATAGAAAAACTAGCATTTAGTTATCCAGAAATAAAATTTGAGTTAACCAATAACGAAAAAACAATAGTTAAAACAAGTGGTTCAAATAACTTACTAAAAACTATCCATGAAATATATGGTCTTAACGTATCATCTAATATGATAGAAGTAAAAGGCTCTACAGATGATTATGATATGTATGGTTATATTTGTAAACCAGAAATACTTAAATCAAATAGAAACCATATGATAACTATCGTAAATGGTAGAGTAGTAAGAAATAATGATTTAAATAGAGCAATAAATGACGCTTATTATACTTATAAACCAGATATTAAATTCCCTATAGTAGTACTTAAATTTGAAACAGATCCTACATTAATAGATGTTAATATCCATCCAACTAAACAAGATATAAAACTAGCTAAACAAGAAGAACTATATAAAATGATAGTTGATACTATCAAAGATAAACTATACAAAGAACTATTAATACCCAAAGCTATCAAAGATGAACCAATATCTCTACCTAGCACAATGATAAAAAACGATATAGTAGACAAAAAGGTAGAAGAACAAGAAGAAAAAGTAGAAATAGTTCAAACAGAACTAGACTTCAGTGTAAAAGAACCTGAATTCGAATATGAAACAGCTACTAAAGATGTAATAATTAATCAAGAACTAAAAGAACTAGTATTATATCCAGTAGGACTAGCACTAGGTACATACATAATAGCTCAAAACGAAGAAGGAGTTTACTTAATAGATCAACATGCTGCTCAAGAAAGAATAAACTATGACAAGTATCTTAAAGCATTAAAAGAAGAAAAAACTACTACAGTAGCACCTTTATTTCCAATAAATATAGAACTAAATAGTAGTGACTTCTTAACTATAAAAGAACACATGGAATTACTAAATAGTTTAGGATTCCTAATAGAAGAATTCGGTCTTAATACATTTATTATTAAAGAACATCCAACTTGGTTAAAAGAAGGATACGAAGAAGAATCAATTCATAAAATATTTGATACCATAATATCAATAGGAGATAGATTCGATAGAGTAAAATTCAATGAACATATCGCTATAACATTAGCATGTAAAATGTCTATTAAAGCAAATACTCGTATAAGTACTGAAGCTCAAGAAGAAATACTAAGAGAACTAGTAAATACAGATAATCCATATAACTGTCCTCATGGAAGACCAACTATAATAAAATTCACTATCTATGACTTAGAAAAAATGTTTAAAAGAGCAATGAACTAAAAGAAAGGAAGTGCAATATGAAAAAAATCATATTACTAATAATTGGATTCACACTAATAATAACTGGATGCACAAAACAAGAAGATAAATATGAAGGTTATAAAAAATATTCATTAGAAGGAAAAGAAATAAGACCAATTTACTTCTCAAATACTCATCTATCATCAAGTAATTCTCCAAGCGAATATGCAATGACTGATATAACTGAAGAAAACTCAGAATCCGCAAAAGAAGGTTTATTTTATAAAACTTCAAACTTCGAATACATACTAATAGACGAATTAGAAACATGTGAAGTACCTAATAACAAAATGTACATGTCTAACAATTATACATATGTATATGATTCTGAAGGTACTAACAAACTATATATAATTAGATGTTTAGGTCAAATGAAATATGAATATAATTTAACTCAAGAAAAAGTACAAAAAAGAGAACTAAAATTTGACACAACTTCAATATCAAACAAAGAACAAGAACAAGTAGGATTCACATCAATTGAAAAAGTAGAAAAAAACTACATATATTATACAGGTCAAATATATAATACAAATCAAACAAACATAAGTATTAAATGTTCTCTAGATACAATGAAATGTGAATTGAACGACTAAAAAAAGAACCATTAGGTTCTTTTTATTTTAATCTACTTCTAAATTGATTCATACCTGATTCATAAGTATAATCATCATTACTTAAATAATTATTAATAACATCTCTAGTAGTTAATCTATGACTTAATACATCATCTATAATACCTAATACATACTTAGGAGCATCTAAATACATACTAAATAATCTTAAACTATAATAGAAAGAATTTAAATATAATATATTTTGTCTATAACAAGCATTAAATGCTACCATATCATCTTTACTAATTCTATTATTATCTAAATCTTCTTGTAATTTCTTAAAACTATAAGCTATATCTAACATTAATAACTCACGCAATCTAAATACATTATTGTCTCCCTTTACATGAGCACTAATCATTTCTATTAATATAGGAATAACTTCTAAATCAGTATATATACCTTTACATTCATAAGGATTACTTTCTTTTAACATATGAGCTATTTCATGTGCCATAAAATGTACAGAAGAAGTATTAAATTTCTTAGGAACTTCTACATAATAAGGTTGTTTACTTATCATAGCTCCTGTTCTAACCATCATAGATTGAACAGTTAAATCTTCTACACGTAAACTATTATTATCTTGATATTGTACTTTAGATAATATACTTACAGCTTTTCTAGCATTAGTATGCATACCTAAATTATAATATACAGTAGCAGCACTTTGTAATACATTACCAAAAGTCATCTCTTTACAAGGAGTAATAACTCTTTTTTCATATTTATCGATAATTTCATCAGCTATTATAGTACTTCTTTCAACATCTGATTCAGTTAATGCATATGGTCTAAACATATCATAAGACATACCTAATTCATGCCATACGTCTTTATTAAAATGATCAAAATAAGCCATAATAACACCCCTTAATTGCTAAAATTTTAGCATATAAACCCATTTTTATCAAAAATACCCTAAGTTTTTCAAAATAATGTTATAATACTAACGAAAAGGAGAATGTCTATGATTATATGTATAGTAGGTCCAACTGGAGTAGGTAAAACTAAATTATCTGTAGAACTAGCTAAAAAATACAATGCTATTATTATAAATTGTGATGCTATGCAAGTATATAAAGGTCTAGATATAGGTACTGCTAAAGTAAGAGAAGATGAAAAAGACGGAGTACCTCATTATCTATTTGATATTAAAGAAGTAGATGAAGATTATACAGTATTTGATTATCAAAAAGATGCTCGTAAACTACTTGAAGAACATAAAGATAAAAACATAATCTTCGTAGGAGGAACAGGTCTATACCTAAAAGCAGCATTATACGACTATAGATTCGCTATAGAAACATCTCCTAAAAAAGATTATTCTTCATACACTAACGAAGAACTATATCAAATGATAAAAGAAAAAGATATAAATGTAACAATCCATCCAAATAATAGAGTACGTATGGAAAGATTCTTAAATAAAGAAGACATAGAAGAAGTAGAACCAGTAAAACTATATGATCACTATCTTATAGGATTAACTACAGATAGAGAAATGCTATACGATAGAATCAATAAAAGAGTAGACATAATGGTCGAAGATGGACTACTTAATGAAGCTAAATACTTCTACGATAAAGATATCAAAACAAAACCATTAATGGGTGGAATAGGTTATAAAGAACTATATGACTACTTTGATAATAAAGTATCTTTAGAAGAAGCCCTAGATAAAGTAAAACAAAACTCTAGAAGATATGCTAAAAGACAATACACATTCTTTAATAATCAATTAGATGTTAAATGGTTCAATACTGACTTCAATAATTTCCAAAACACAATAGACAATGTAGTAGAGTATATAGATACACAAGAAAAGAACTAATCACTTAGTTCTTTTTTATATTAATTAAATTCTAAATAAATATCTCTATTATAGATATGTTCTCTTTTAGTAGCATCCATATCTAACTTAGTTAAATTATTATCATTAATTAAGAAATAATCATGTAATAAAACATTTCTACCAGAAGTAGTAATAGGATCATCCCAAGTAAGATCTAAATGATACCATTTACCATCTACATAAACAGCATTCCATACATGTTCCTCACTAGCTATTTTAAAATTAGGTATATTAAGTTTACTCAATACAACAGCCATCATATCAGTATAACCACTACATATTGCATAATGATCATATAATACACCTTGTATTCTAGCAGAATCATACTTACTATTATTAGTATCCGCTCTTACTTGATCATACTTAGTCTTATTTATAATAGCATCATGCATTACTTTAATCTTATCTTTAGTACTCATATTATCTCTAATATATTCATTCATCCATATCTTAATTTCTTTATCTATTTTATCAATCTCATCATCTTTATATAACTTATCTATTGTAATAGTAACTTTACCAGTATCATCATATAAAGTCTTAATAGTAGAATAACTATTATATGGATGTACAAAATTATTAATTTCAGCCAAGAACTTTTGATCATTACTAATAACTGCAACATCTTCTAAACATTCTTCATATTCAGTATCACAATAAAAAGTAAATTCATTCCATCCTTTATCTAAAGTAGTGTAGAATATACTAACTAAATCATCATAATTACTAGGTATAAAGTCATCACTTTCTTTAAAATACATAAAGTCATAATCTTTTTCATACATATTAGCTTCTGGTATAAATACCTCTCTATTAGAATAGATAACATCTTTAATTACACTAATTATAGTATCTATATTAAGAGCAACAACTAGTATAATTATAATACTCACAAAAAAAGATATGATATTCTTCATTTTTATCATACTATCACCATATCATAATTATATCATACCAATAAAAAAATGAAGTAAAATTACTTCATATCTTTAACTTTTTTATTTAATCTTGATTTTTCTCTATCAGCAGTGTTCTTTTTCATAACACCTTTGCTAACAGCCTTATCAATGCTCTTTTGAACTTTAGTAACAGCTTCAGTAGCAGCGGCTACATCTTTAGCAGCTATAGCTTTTTCACATTCTTTAATAGTATTTTTTACTCTAACTTTATAATCATGGTTAGCTTCAGTTTTCTTAGCTATAACTTTGATTGCTTTTTTAGAACTCTTAATATTAGCCATCTTCGTCGCTCCTTCCCTTGAATACAACTAGAATTATACTAAATAAAGTTATGAAATGCAAGCAAAAGTAGTAAAATCGACATATTTTTAAAAGTAAACATTTTACACTTATAAAAAGGTGAAATAACATGAAAAAGAGATTCAAAACAAAAACAAGAAGAAAACATTTAAAAAGAAATCTATTACTTATAATAATTCTAATATTTATATCTTCTTACATAACATATAATATCTTTTATGTATCATATCTATCTAAATTAACTAATAAAGAAATAATAAATCATATAATAGAAGAAACTAAGAATAATAAATCTACTAATACTATAATAGAACAATATAAAAATCCTCATATAATATTAAGTAATAACTTTTCTATAATAGAAAAACCTACATTAGAAGTAAATAATATAGATAAGACACCTACAGTATACATATATAGTACTCACGAAACTGAAAGTTACAAAGACAAATACTTAGAAGCATATAATATAAAACCAACAGTTAAACTAGCTTCATATATCTTAAAAGATTATTTAGATGATTATGGCATTACATCTATAGTAGAAGATAAAAGTATAACAGAAATACTACGTAATAATAAATGGTCATATAAATATAGTTATGAAGCATCACGTATAGCAATAAAAGATACTATAGAAACCAATAAATCTTTAAAACTTATAATAGATCTTCATAGAGATTCATCTAACTTAAATAAAACATTATTAGAAGTAAATAATACCAAATATGCACGGATTCTATTTGTAGTAGGTGGAGAAAATAAAAATTATAAAGAAAATCTATTATTAGCAGAAAACCTAAAAGAACTACTAGAACAAGAACAACCTAATATAACAAGAGGAATAACTACTAAAAAAGGTGTAGGAGTAAATGGTATATATAATCAAGATTTAAGTAACAAAAGTGTTCTAATTGAACTAGGTGGTCAATATAATGAAATAGAAGAAATAAATAATACAATAAAAATATTATCTAAAGTAATATTAAAATATATAGAAGGAGAACAATGAAAAACTCTAAAACTGCATGGTTAGTATTTAAACGTATAATAACAATTCTATTTATTATATTTATAATATTATATTTTCAAGTTGAAACAGGCGTAATAAATGAAAACAGAAACAAAACAATAATTACCCAAGAAAACTTAAAAAAGTTCGAAGAAGACGTTAAAAACGGTGAATACATAGATATAAAAAACTATACAGAAACAAATAAAGTAAATACTAGTAATATAGTATCAGATATAGGTTATTACATAAGTAATAAGACAAGTTACTTCTTTGGAGAAGAACTATCTAATATATTTGAAATGATAGGTAAACTAATAAAATAACCCATTGACTTATATAATAATGGTTTGGTATAATTACTTCTCTTAAGGAGGGGTATTATGCCAAATCAACAAAGAATATACTGCCTTGTTATAAAAAGAAAGAATAATGATTTTCTACCAGTAGATTGGAATCTAACTAAATTCTACCAAGGAGAAAATATGTATACATTAGATGGAATAGATAAGTTTACAGCTAAAACTACTAGAAAAGATTTAATAAACGAAATACTAGATAAAAACTTAGTAAGTCCAGACGAACAATTCGAATGCTTCTCTATAATATATAAAACTAAAAAAGGAGCTAGAGAACTAAAAGAAGGAGTAATCTTCTCAGAAGATACTGCAGTACTTAGCGAAGATGAATTAATAGACTTCCTACTTACTATTCAAGATAATAAACAATTACTAAACGAAGTATTTAATATATGTCACTTTAAAGATGATGATGAACAAGTAAAAGAATTTAAATTCGTCATAAAACAATTAGATTTATTTAAAGCTAAAGGCCAAAACGGTGTAAAAGCAGCATTATCATTATTTAAAAAGATACCATATGATAAAAAAAGAACAATTATTCTAAGAATAGTAGATACTATCTTCCCAAGAATAACTAAAAAATTAGAATCAAATAAATTAGAATTAAAAAACGTTGCCTAGTTGATTAATTTAATAAAATAATTTATAGTTATTATAGGATGTGATAGTAATGTACTTAAGTGATCAAGAAAGAACTAATATAATAGATTATTTTCTAACTCATACATTTTATTCTAAAGAGTATTTAACTGGTATTAAAAACCACGCTCAATTATTTAGCATGTATAAAAGAACTCAAGAAAGAATGTATGAATATCCAAAAGAAATAATAGCATATTATAAAGCTCATCCAGAAATATATGTAAGACCAACAGATGAAGAAATAAGACGTATGAAATACGAAGAACTTTCTCGTCTAAGAAAAGAATTAGGTATAAGAAAGAAAACAACTAAGAAAGTTACAAAAACTACTGAAGCTAAATCTACTGCTGATAAAGCACGTGAAGTATTACGTAAACAACCAACTTCTAAAGTTGCAGCACAAGTTATTATATCTAATATGGCTCATGAACAAGAATATGAACAAGAGCATGAACAATTCTTAACTCCGGAAGAAATTGAAATGATGTATCCTGGTGAAGAATTAACCCCAGATGAATTAGCAGATCGCGGCATAGTAGTAACTCCATACTTCGGAGTAGAAGAACCTACAACATCAAGAAGACGTAAATAAGAGAGGAAACTCTCTTTTTTCATGTTATAATAATTATGGTGATATAGATGATAGAGAAACACATAAAAGACTTTATAAAGTACCTAAGTAACGAAAAAAGATATCCAGAAACAACTATCACTAGTTATCAAAAAGATCTTGATAACTATTCTAAATTTATAAAAAATAAAAACATAAATTATAAATCAATAAATAAAGATGAAATAAGAAGTTATCTTAAATACTTAGATGAATTAAAATATTCAAAAACAACCATATCAAGAATCTTAAGTACTCTAAGACACTTTTACCAATACTTAATGATAAATAAAGTAGTATCAGTAAATATGTTTAAGTTAATTAAAAATCCAAAAAAAGATAAAAAATTACCTAACTTCTTACAATCAGATGAATTACAAAAGATATTTGATTCAATTGATATAGAAACACCATTAGGCATAAGAAATCGTCTTATAGTAGAACTACTATATGCATCAGGTCTACGTGTATCAGAACTAGCTAGTTTAACTATAGACAACATTAATATACATACAAAAGAAATAAGAGTATTAGGTAAGGGTTCTAAAGAAAGAATAGTATTCTTTGGAGACTATGCTAAAAAGTATCTAGAACTATATCTAGAACAATCAAGACCAATACTTCAAGATAAGAACAAAACAAAAGTATTATTATTAAATAATAATGGAGATCCACTATCTACTAGAGGTATCCAAATGATAATAGATAATGTAGTAAGAGATGCCTCTTTAAAACACAATATATCTCCTCACGTATTACGTCATACATTTGCAACAGACTTACTAAATAATGGAGCAGATTTAAAAAGTGTTCAAGAATTATTAGGTCATTCATCACTATCTACTACACAGATATATACTCATATAACAAACGAAAGATTAAGAAGCGTTTATTTAAAAACTTTTCCAAGACAACGAGAAAATGTTGACAAAGAAAATTAAATGTGTTATTTTCTATTCAAGTGAGAGCACATAAGTTTATAAAACGAGCTGTGCTGGGCGAAGAACCTACACGTATTACGGAGTCACGAATGTTTTATTCGTGGCTTTTTTATATCTTTTAATACTACGAATAAACTAAGAAAGAGAGGTGATATTTATGATGTCATATGCATGGATTTATTGTGTCACATTTAAACTAAAAGAAATATTACAATTTATCGTACGATTCCTTAAGAGTATGTCTGCTTATGCACGCATAAATATCGAACTCTCAAAAGGACTATCGTACTCTTAGTGAGTATGTATTAAAGCTACATAGGGAACTATAATTCCTACACGATTATATCGGAGTCACATCATTATATGTGACTCTTTTTGCATTTTTAAAAGATAAAAAATACTAAAAAGGAAGGAGGAGAACTTATGGAAATACTTTTTAGAACTGACCGTATACTGTTCACCCGTCCCAAACTATCGTTACTTAGAAGATTACATCACTAACATGAATAATCCAGAAATAAATACATATCTTCAAAACGAACAAGAAGGAACGACTAGAGAACACAGTATATCATGGATCGAACGTCATCAAAACGATTATACTTTCTCAATGATATCAATAGAAACAAATGAATTCATTGGTAACTGTTCAATACATGATATAGAAAATGGTAGTGGAGAAATAGGTATATTTATATCACCACTATTCCAAAATATCGGTCTAGGTACAGAAGCAATAACAGAGTTAATTAGAATCGGATTTAACGAACTTAATCTAGACGAAATAAGATTAATAGTATTCTCTCATAACGAAAGAGCTATTCGTTGCTATCAAAGACTTGGTTTTGAAGAATACAATCGTATCACTGCTGTAACAACTAGAAATAACAACCCTGTAGATGACATCTACATGAGATTAAGAAGAAATTAAGGAGTGATTAAGATGAATTATACAAAAGATGATTTAAGATACTATAAAAAACAACTATATAAATATCTTAAAAAATATTATCAAGAATATTTAGATTATCTAAAAGAATATTATGAACATAATCTAAATTTAACTTTAAAACGTAAATAAAAATAAATAGAAAAGGAGGTCGACTATTATGTGGAAACTAGCACTAAATGAGTTTATAAAACCATATATGGAAGACAAAGAAGTCGAAGCTATATTACTAGTCGGCAGTTATGCCGTAGGTAATCAAAATGAATATAGTGACATAGACGTATATGTAATATTAAACGATAAAGCTAAATATCGTGAACGTGGTAATAAACTAGTTAATGGTTATCTAATAGAATACTTCGTAAACCCCATAAATAAAGTAAGAGGTTACTTAGAAGAAGATAAACGAGGTCACGGTGGAAGTATGGCAAACATGCTACTGCATGGCCAAGTACTATTAGATAGAAATGGTATAGTAGAAATACTAAAAGAAGAAGCAAAACAAGCGCTAGTAAAACAACCAGAAAAAGATATGATGAAATACTACGCCTGTTGGCATGCTTTCGATGAATATCTAGCAGCTAAATACCATAACGAATTACAATACTATCTATGTTTAAAATATCTAGTAGATTGTTACTTAGCAAATAATGGCTATTGTATTCTACCAGAACAAAAGATAGAACGATTCTTTAAAGATGAAGCATATAGAGCCAAATACGACATTGGAGATTTCCCAAATAACGAATTTAACGAACTAGTTATAAAATGTTTCAATGTACCAGCAAAACATAACTTAAAAGCTTTATATGACTTTGTAATAGAAGACGGTAAATTCGATATATATAACTTTGTATTAAGACAAAATTTAGAAAAATAAGAAAGGAAGATAAAAATGGAACGTTTAAGACACATCGTCCCCTCCATGGAATACATGGAAAAGGGTATAGATTACATACAAGAACATATTAATGTTGGTTCTCATATAAACGGTTCAGGTGGATTAGACAGATATCTAGACAACTATCAAGGTTGGCTAGATAAATTAGAACAAGATCGAATGTGTATTCCAAATGAACAAAGAGTACCAGCAGAAACATATTATCTTGTAAACGAACAAGACAGAATAATCGGTATGATAAACATCCGTCTATGTCTAAATGAAAGACTAATGAAATGTGGTGGACATATCGGTTATGGAATAAGACCTAGTGAACGTAATAAAGGCTACAATAAAATAAATCTTTATCTAGCATTACTACGATGTCAAACCCTAGGTATAAAAGAAGTCATACTAGACTGTGATAGTTCTAACTTAGCATCATCTCGTACTATGGAAGCTTTAGGTGGAGTAAGAATAGATGAATACTATAGTGACTATGAAAAATGTCAAGTATGGCGATACATAATTAACGTAGATGAATCCATAAACAACCACAAAGAAATTTATGAACCAAAAATATTAAGAAAATAAAATAGTTAGGAGGTGGGTATCATGGTCATCAAAAAAGCAACAATGATGGATTTCGAAGAAATACATGCAATATTTGAAGAAGTGCACGATCTCCACCAACAAAACGAAAAGAAAACATTCAAAAAAGCAGATCCTTTTACTAAAGAAGAATTTGAATTATTACTAGCGGATAAAAATAACTTCTTTCTAGTAGCAGAAGAAATAAAAATAATAGGTTTCATCAATGCTTTCATATCTGTAAAAGAGGGAAGACACACTAAAAAAAGAAAGACTATGCATATAGAACAACTAGGAGTCAAAAAAACTGAACACAATCGTGGAATAGGTACAAGCCTTATCGAAGAAATAAAAGAAATAGCCAAATTAAATAAATGTGATAATATAGTATTAGATGTATGGTCGTTCAATGATAGTGCAATCAAATTCTATAAGAAAAAAGGATTTAAAGAAAAGAAAATTAAAATGGAAATAGAATTATAAGGAGGTATTATGGAAAGACAAACAGATAATATAGTCAAAGAATTCTATAAACAAACTTATGACGAAGATGAGCGTCTTACCAAAGATAAAACTCATAAAATAGAATTTATAACAACAACTACATACATAGATAAATACCTTAAAAAAGGAGACAAAATATTAGAAGTCGGAGCAGGCACAGGAGCTTATTCCTTATATTATGCAAGACTAGGTTACGAAGTAGAATCAATAGAACTATCAGAAGACAACCTATCTATATTAAGATCAAAAATTACTCCAGAACTAAATATTAAAGCTCATCAAGGAAATGCCATAGATTTATCTAGATATGAAGATAATACATTCGATATAACACTTGTTCTTGGTCCCCTATATCATGTGTTCGATAAACAAGAAAGACAACGTGTTATAGAAGAAGCTATAAGAGTAACTAAAAAAGACGGTATTATAATGTACGCATTCATCTTAACAGATATAAGTATATTAGACTGGGGTTTCAAAAGAAACGAACTAATAAGCAACTTCGGTCAAGACAAAATGGTTAATGAAAATTATAAAGCAAATAATAAACCAGAATATATATTCTATATGTCATACATAGACGAAGTTATTAGTGAACTTACAAAAGAAACAATTTCTATTGAAGACTATATAGCTACAGATGGACCATCTAGACTAATAGCAGACGCCATAAACAATATGGATGAAGAAACATACCAACACTACATAAACTACCATCTATCAGTATGTAATAGAAAAGATCTAATTGGTTATAGTGGTCACATCCTAGCGATAACAAAAAAGAAATAAAGGAGGAGTTATGAAAGCAATAGAAGTAAAAGACTTACAAAAGACCTTTAAAGTAAAACAAAAAGACAAAGGTCTTAAAGGAAGCATAAAAGCCATATTTAAACCTAAATACAAAGATAAAAAAGCAGTAAACAAAATATCATTTACTGTAGAAAAAGGGGAGATACTAGCATTTATTGGTCCCAATGGTGCAGGTAAATCAACTACCATAAAAATGTTAACTGGTATATTATTCCCAACTAAAGGAGAAGTATCAGTAATGGGTATAAACCCACAAAAACAAAGAAAAGAACTATCCTACAAGATAGGTACAGTATTTGGACAAAAAGAACAACTTTGGATCCATTTAACACCATATGATAACTTCAAATTCTTCGGAGCTATATATGATATCCCTGAATCAGTAGTAGAAAAACGTATCGAAGAATATAAAAGTATATTTGAACTAGACGAATTCATAAATACACCAGTAAGAGGGTTATCATTAGGTCAAAGAATGATTTGTGAAATAGTTGCATCCTTAATACATGAACCAGAAATTCTTTTCTTAGATGAACCAACTATCGGTTTAGATCCAGTAGTTAAAGAAAAAATAAGAGTATTCATAAAAAGATTAAACAAAGAAAAACATACTACAATATTCTTAACTAGTCATGATGTTGGTGACATCGAAAAATTATGTAAAAGAGTAATCATCGTTAATAACGGTGAAATAGTATTAGATGATTCAATGGAAAACTTAAAATACCATTATTTAAATAAAAAGATTGTCGAAGCTAAAATGAATACTAAGATCAACTTAGATGATGTAGACGGAATCAATATCTTAAAAGATAAAGATTATAATTTAAAATTAGAAGTAGACTTAACTAAAAAAACTATCAGTGATGCTATTAAATTATTAGATCCTGATAAAATAATTGACATTAATATATCTAATACCCCTTTAGAAACAATTATTAGTTCAATATATAAAGGTACTAAATAATGAAAAAGTACTTAAATGTTATGAAGACTACATTCAATGATACATTACAATATTCATCAAGTTTAATATTTAAATTCATTGGATTTGCAGTCGTAATGTCAGTATTAATTAGTTTATGGAACTTCTTATATAGTGATCCCAACACTCTAATAAATGGATACTCATTCAATCAAATGATATGGTATTTATTATTAGCAGAAATAATCACGTTCGGTAGTGGTAGTAAAGTAGCCACAGATGAAATCAAAAATACTATAAAAAACGGAAACATAGCTTACCAAGTAACAAAACCATATAACTATATATTATTTACTATATGTAAGTTTATTGCAGATACATTCGTAAGATTTATCTTATTCTTAATAGTAGCTGTTATCTTAGGATTAACTTTCGCTGGTCCAATAGAAGGTTTTAATCCTATCTCGTTAATACCAGCTATACCAGTATTCTTCTTTGCAGTATTAATATTTGGTATGGTAAGAATCTTAATTAGTTTATCTGCATTCTGGGTAGAAGACTCTCATCCATTTCAAATGGTATATCAAAAATTTGTACTTATATTTGGAGTATTATTCCCATTAGAAATGTTTCCTAAATTTATTCAAACTATAATAAAATTTACACCAGTATATGGTGTATCATATGGACCTGCTAAATTAATAATAGATTTTAATTTAGACATTTTTATATCAGTTTTAACATCACAAATAATTACTATTATTGTGGTATCTTGTTTATTAGCAATCGTATATGGAAGAGGGGTGAAGAAATTAAATGTTAACGGCGGTTAAAGGTAACTTAAAGTTAATGTACTTAGGAATAAAATATAACACTATGAAATGTATGGAAAATAAAGTAGCATTCCTAACCTCCGTAATAATGATGATCTTTAATAACGCTACATTCATAATCCAATGGTTAACTATATTTGCCATTAAAGAAACTGTTGGAGGTTATACATTAAATGATGTAATGTTATTCTGGGCCATATCTAGTGGTGCTTACGGACTAGCACATATATTATTCAATGGAGTTAATAAAATACCTAATTACATTGAAGAAGGTAAATTAGATGCCTTCTTAACTACACCTAAAAATCCATTATGTTACGTAGCAACATCTTCAACAGAACCAAGTGCATGGGGAGATTTATTATATGGATACATAGCATTAATAATATTCAATTTTAGTATAAAAAATATTTTATTATATACAATACTAATAATATTTGGATCATTAATATATGCAAGTACAATATGTATATTTAATACATTAACATTCAAATATTTTAAATCAAGTGAAGTAACAGGAGTAGTAACATCAGCTTTATTAAATTCATCTTTATATCCAGATGTAATATTTGGTAGAGCAGTTAAAATAATATTCTTCACTATCGTACCTAGTGGATTTGCTTGTTGGATACCAGTTCATTTAATTATGAGTTTTAATCCTATTAATTTAATATTATTAGTAGTAGCTACAATAGTATTTGTATCATTAGCATTTATTTTATTTAACAGAGGATTAAAACACTATTCATCAAGTAACTTAATGGGTGCAAGAAGTTAAAAGAGGAGCAATCCTCTTTTATTTTTAGTGTTTTTATACATAAAAAACTATTGATAAAAATAAAACTTATATAACCAAAAAATATATTTATAAAGTAAATGTAAAATAACCTTAAATACTAGATAGTATACGTAAAGTTTAAGAAAACTCAGGTAATTATAATTACCGAGTTTTTAATTTGTGGTAAAATATTCCTGTGACATAATAAGGCAAGGGAGGAATCATTGTGCACAAATATGTATACTTATTTAGCGAAGGAAACGCTACAATGAGAAACTTACTTGGAGGAAAAGGTGCTAACTTAGCAGAAATGACTAACATTGGTTTACCAGTTCCACAAGGATTTACAATTACAACAGAAGCGTGTACTCAATACTATGAAGACGGTAGAGAAATCAATGAAGAAATTCAATCTCAAATCAATGAGTACATCACTAAAATGGAAGAAATCACTGGTAAAAAATTTGGTGATAAAGAAAATCCATTATTAGTATCAGTAAGATCAGGAGCAAGAGCTTCAATGCCAGGTATGATGGATACAATCCTTAACTTAGGTTTAAATGAAGAAGTTGTTGAAACACTTGCTGAAAAATCAGGAAACGCAAGATGGGCTTATGATTGCTACAGAAGATTCATTCAAATGTATTCTGACGTAGTTATGGAAGTAGGTAAGAAATACTTCGAAGAGCTAATCGATAAAATGAAAGAAGAAAAAGGTGTTAAGTTAGACGTTGAATTAACAGCTGAAGACTTAAAAGAACTTGCAGAACAATTCAAAGCTGAATATAAAGCTAAAATCGGTTCTGATTTCCCAAGTGATCCAAAAGAACAATTAATGGGTGCTGTTAAAGCTGTATTCCGTTCATGGGATAACCCAAGAGCAAACGTATATAGAAGAGATAATGATATCCCATACTCATGGGGAACTGCTGTAAACGTTCAATCAATGGCATTCGGTAACATGGGAGAAGACTGTGGTACTGGTGTTGCATTTACTCGTGACCCAGCTACTGGAGAAAAAGGTCTATTCGGAGAATTCTTAACAAATGCACAAGGTGAAGACGTTGTTGCAGGTGTTCGTACTCCAATGCATATTAATGAAATGGAAGAAAAATTCCCAGAAGCATTTGCTCAATTTAAAGAAGTATGCAGTACATTAGAAAACCATTATAGAGACATGCAAGATATGGAATTTACTGTAGAACATGGTAAATTATATATGTTACAAACTAGAAATGGTAAAAGAACTGCTCAAGCAGCATTAAAAATTGCTTGTGACTTAGTTGACGAAGGAATGCGTACAGAAGAAGAAGCTGTATTAATGATCGATCCAAGAAACTTAGATACATTATTACACCCTCAATTCGACGCTACTGCATTAAAAGCTGCTACTCCTATCGGAAAAGGTCTAGGAGCATCTCCTGGAGCTGCATGTGGTAAAGTAGTATTTACTGCTGAAGACGCTGCTAACCAAGGTATTGGTGGTAAAGGAGAAAAAGTAGTATTAGTTAGACTTGAAACTTCACCAGAAGATATTACTGGTATGAAAGCTGCTCAAGGTATCCTAACAGTTCGTGGTGGTATGACATCTCACGCTGCAGTTGTTGCTCGTGGTATGGGTACTTGCTGTGTTTCAGGATGTGGCGAAATCGCTATGAATGAAGAAAAGAAAGAATTTACATTAGCTGGTAAAACTTACCATGAAGGAGATATTATCTCTATCGATGGTACAACAGGAAACATCTATGATGGTGAAATTAAAACTGTTGATGCTACTATAGCTGGTGAATTCGGACGTGTTATGGAATGGGCTGACAAATTCAGAAAACTAGGTGTTAGAACTAACGCTGATACTCCAAAAGATACTGCAAAAGCTATCGAATTAGGTGCTGAAGGTATTGGTCTATGCCGTACTGAACACATGTTCTTCGAAGAAGAAAGAATCTTCAATTTAAGAAAGATGATCATTTCTGAAACTGTAGAAGACAGAGAAAAATACTTAAATCTATTAATCCCTTATCAAAAAGGTGATTTCAAAGCAATGTATAAAGAATTAGAAGGTCGTCCAATGACTGTTCGTTATATGGATCCACCTCTACATGAATTCATTCCAAAAACTGAAGCTGAAATGAAACAATTAGCTGATGCTATGGGTACTACTGTTGAACATGTTCAAAAAGTATGTAATGAATTACATGAATTCAACCCAATGATGGGACATAGAGGATGCCGTCTAGCTGTTACTTATCCAGAAATCGCTAAGATGCAAACTCGTGCTTTAATGGAAGCTGCTATTGAAGTAAAAGAAGAAGAAGGATATGACATTATCCCAGAAATAATGATTCCACTTGTTGGAGAAATTAAAGAATTAAAATTCGTTAAAGATATAGTTGTAGAAACTGCTGAACAAGTTAAGAAAGAAAAGAATTCTGATATGGAATACCATATTGGTACAATGATCGAAATTCCTAGAGCTGCATTAACAGCTGACGAAATTGCTAAAGAAGCTGAATTCTTCTCATTCGGAACAAACGACTTAACTCAAATGACATTCGGTTTCTCAAGAGACGATGCTGGTAAATTCTTAAATTCTTACTATGAAAACAAGATTTATGAACAAGATCCATTCGCTAGATTAGATCAAACTGGTGTTGGACAATTAGTTAAAATGGCTGCAGAAAAAGGTAAAGCTACAAGACCTAATATTAAATTAGGAATCTGTGGTGAACACGGTGGAGATCCATCAAGTGTAGAATTCTGTCATGAAGTAGGATTAACTTATGTTTCTTGCTCACCATTCAGAGTTCCAATCGCTAGATTAGCTGCTGCTCAAGCTGCAATCAAAGAAAAACAACAATAATAAAAAGACTAGATTTTTCTAGTCTTTTTTTATATTGTATACTTAAACATTATGTTATATAATAACCCTGAAAATTTGAAATGAACAATAACGCTTATAAAAGCATATATAAATGTATTTTAAGAAAGGGTAAAGGAAACATAAAAAATGAAATACAAATATGAAATTTATAACTGCAATAATGGTAATCCAACTGCAATTATTACAAAATGTACTGACGAAAAAATATATAAAAAATTATCAGAAGAAATATATAAAACCAACAAAAATGTAGATCAAGTAGCAGTTATCTTAGATGTAAAAGATAATACATGTACATTTAAATTAGTTAATGGAGAATTTTGTGGTAACGCATGTCTATCTATAAGTGCATATATGTACGATAATTATAAAACAAAAGATATTACTATAATAAATAAAATCAAAAAAGATAATCAAGAAGTAGATATCGAAATAAAAAGTAAATTCAATAACAATACAGGGAATCTAATAATTCCAAAAGATTTATTTCTACCTAACAACAAATGTACAAATCTAGAAGATTATAAAGTAGAAATGAACGGTATTACTCATTATATAATTCCTAAATCTTATAAAGACAAAAATGAAGAATTCGTAAGAAATAAAATTCAAAAAATGGAAGAAAACAGCACTATTAAAAACATTCTAGGTATCATATTCTTAGAAAACAATAAAATCGATCCATTTATATGGATAAATAGAATAAAACTACTACAACATCAAGATTCTTGTTTAAGTGGAAGTATAGCAGCATTAGAATATCTAGAAGCAACTAATAATATAAAAGAAAGTGATATAACACAACCAACTGGAGAATCTTACAATATAAAGTTCAAAGAAAACTATATAGACATTACTGGTACTGTAAGAAAAGTAGAAGAAAAAATCTTGGAGGTAGAATAACATGTTAGTTAAAGAAGTAAAAGAAAAAATTAGTACAAAAATATTTGCTCATTGTACTGATGCAATACTTTCTATAGTATTAGATAAACCAAGAACAGAAATAAGTGATAACGATTACATATCAGAAGAAAACGCTATATATTGTGAAGAATTCGCTTCTGACTTCACAAAAAGTTATGCATTAATATATGAAAGAGGAAAAACTCACTTCATGGATAATCCATTAATCATAACCAAAGATGTATTCCCACCTGTATTTGCAACCGAAAGATTTATAAACGAAATACTAAATAAATTTAGTGATAAGAAAAAAATACTAGAAATAGGTACTGGTTCAGGAGCCATGTCAATTGCTATAGCAAAAAACAACAAAGATAGCCAAATAACAGCAACAGATATATCAGATGAAATACTAAAAATAGCTAAGCAAAACATAGAACTAAATAATATAACTAATATAACTTTAATAAAAAGTGATCTATTCAATGAAATAAATGAAAAATTTGATTTAATAATATCAAATCCACCACAACAATCTACAGAAAAACTAAATAAAGCAGAACAAGAAGGTAAACTAATTACACCAAGAGTAGCTAGTGATGGTGGAATAGATGGACTAGATCTATATAACAAAATTAAAAATCAAGCAAAAGAATATTTAAACGAAAACGGAGTATTAGTACTTCAATATGATGGTCAGACTAACATATATAACTATAATGAGTTATAATAACTATAGGAAGTGATAACATGAAAATTATAGAATACGAAGAAAAATACCTAGAAGATGTAAAAGACCTACTAGTAGAACTAGAAGAATACATTCTAACAATAGATAAAGATAACTTAGACCAACTACATCCAGAATATAGAGACAAAATGGCAATACTAGATTTAGAAGAAGTAAATAATAATAATGGTAAATGTTATATAGCAGTAGAAGATGACAAAGCAATCGGAGTAATAATGGGGACAATTCCTTCATATGATGAATATGACTACTTAGATTATAAATGTCCTAAAAAAGGTGAAATAACAGAATTAATTGTTTCTCAAAAAGTAAGAAGCAAAGGTGTAGGTCAACAACTAATGCAAAAAATGGAAGAATACTTTAAAAGTCAAAATTGCGAATATGTACACATCGACGTATTTGCCTACAACGATACAGCAATTAACTTCTATAGAAAACAAGGATACCATACAAGAATGTTTATAGACATTAAAAAATTATAAAACTAAAAGACTAGATAACTATAGTCTTTTTTATATAAAAAGAATCAATCAACTCTATGATTTGTAGAGTTTTGCCAAAAAGGCCAAAAATAGCCTTTTTTCGTTTGACAACCAAGCATAATCACGTTATATTTTAGACTCAGGAGGAAAGGATATGACTAACACCTTACTCATAAAAGCAACTAAGAATACCAAGGTAATAGTTAAGCCATTCCACTTGTAGAGGAGGGGTAAGGCATATGTATAAACATATGAAAGTAGCTGTTACCGGAGGACCTTGTGCTGGTAAAACAACAGCTATGCAAAAAATAGTCGAGGAATTTACAGAGAAAGGATACAAAGTATTCGTAGTAAGTGAAACAGCAACAGAACTAATAAATGGTGGAGCTAAACCATTTGGAGACAATCCAATAGATATGCTAGAGTTTCAAAGATATGTTCTAGAAATGCAACTTAATAAAGAAAAACTATTCGAAAAGATTGCAGAAAACACACAACAAAATACCATAATACTATGTGACAGAGGTATCATGGATAATAGAGCATATATAAATAATAAACAGTTTAGAAAATTACTAAAAGAATTCGAACTAAACGAAATGGAAATCATGTCATCATACGACTTAGTACTACATCTAGTAACAGCAGCAGATGGTGCAGAAGAATACTACACTACAGCAAACAATACAGCTAGAACAGAAACACCAGAACAAGCTAGAGCACTTGATAAAAAGACATTAAATAGTTGGATAGGACACGAAAACTTAAATATAATAACAAATAACGGAAACTTCGATGATAAGTTACACAGTGTAGTTAGAGCAATCTATGAAACACTTGATGTACCATACCCAATTCAAACACAATATAAATACATAGTAGGAGAAGTAGTTGAAGAAGTAGACAGAGAAAAACTTGCAGAATGTTTACCGGTAAAACTAGAATTAGAACAATTCTTCACAAATGGTAATGATAATGAAAATACTATGGTAAGAAAAACTACAAAAGATGGAGATTCAACATATAGTAGTACAACAAAAAGAGAAACAGACAAACCAAGCGAAAGAATTACAACTTCTCGTAGAATTAATAAAAGAGATTACAATGAATTACTAAGTCAAACAGAAGACAAACCAATTCATAAAGTAAGATACTGCTTCACACATAACAAACAATACTATAGATTAGACCTATTCGAAGAACCAAAAGGATTAATGATACTAGAAACAGGTTTAACAAATGAAAATAGTATAGTAGAAATACCAAGTTTCATAAAAGTAAAAAAAGAAATTACAGAAGACTTAGAATATAGAAACGCTAATATCTATAGACAAATAAATAAAAAAGCAGTAGATGCTCCATTAGTAAAACAAAAAATACAAAACTAAAATAATGTGTTATAATACATCCTCGAACGAAAGGGGATGTATTTTTATGGAAAGAATAGACATAAATATGGATGCATTCATGAAAATGCATCAAATAAAACCAACTATAGTACATCTACATAAAAATAGAATATATAAACGTTCTCCAGAAACACTACCTCTAGTAAATGTAATTGATTCATTAAGAAACGAACCCCCATTTAAACATGTTGCAATCCCAGAAGCTTATCTTTATGATAAGGAAACATATTTTGGATATGTAATGAAATACTATAAAAAGTTAAAAGAAGTAAATGAAGCAATTAAAAAAGGAATAATAAAAGATATAGAAAAGTTTGCAATAGAACTACTACAAATAATAGAAGAACTAAATAAAATGAATTTATGTTATTGGGACTTCCATTTCGAAAACATACTATCTGATAAACAAGGACATCCATTTATATTAGATATAGACGATATGGAATACTTCCCATCAAATGAAGATTTGCATAATCAAAGAGAATATCTAACAGAATTCTTATTATGTATATATTTAGGCAAAAGAAAATCAGTACATGCTTTCGCAAGACAAGAAGCGATTCAAAAATATTTTAAAGATAAAACACTAATGTATATAGATTCTCTTGGTGACTTAGGAAGAAAAGCACCAGATCTACCATACTGTATTATAGAAGAACTACAAAACAAAGATAAAAGAGATATGATAAAAAGTAAAATTAAATAATTGCTATCATATCTTTTTTATATTATAATTAATAGTAGAATAAAAGGTGATTGTAATGATAAAAGCATTATGTTTAGGAAGAGCAATGTTTGATATTAACTTAAATGTTAAACAAATGCCTCAAGAAGGCTCAACAACTGAATTTTTCGACAGAAAAGGTAACGTAGGAGGAGCAGCATCAATTATGGCTCTATGCCTATCAAAATGGGGTCTAGGAGTAACATTATCAACTGTACTAGGTAACGATGTTAATGGTACTAGAATAAGAAAAACACTAGATAAAGCTCATATTGATACAAGATATATAGAACCATCATATGAAAACGATACTCCTATATCAGTAATAGTTAATAACGAACAAACAAAAAGAAATACAATATACAATATTTCAGATAAATATGCGCCAATAAAAAAATGTGACGTAGACTTCACACCAGAACTAATATGTGTAGACGGCTACGATACAACAGCAGCTAAGAATATCTTAGAAAGATTCCCAAAAGCAATAAGTGTGCTAGATGCTACAATGCCTACAGCACCAGTATTTGAATTAGTAAGAAAAGTAAAATATGCAATTTGCTCAAGAGAATTTGCTGAAACAATAACTAGTGAAAGAATTGACTTTCAACACCCTGAAACACTAGTAAGCGTATATCAAAAACTAAAGAAAAAATACATTCAAACTGAATTTGTTATCACATTAGGTGAAAGAGGAGCATTATATAGTATAAATAATCAAATTAAGATTACCCCAGCACTTAAAATGGACGTTAAAGACACTCATGGATGTGGTCCAATATTCAGAGCAGCATTTGCTCATACTATAGTATTAGGTGGAGACGTCGAAAAAGCTACTAAAATAGGATGTATTGCAGCAGGATTAGCTACTCAAGAAGTCGGAGCAGTAGATTCAATCCCAACATTAGAGGATATAACAAACTTATATGAGCAGAACTATAGTTGATCCATTCACATTCCATTTCCCACATCTAGACATACATGGAGAAACATCTCTAACTTGTATAGCGCCAATTAATGCTTTTATAAGAGAAAACATAATACTTAAAAAGAAAAATATAATAATAATACACGGAAAGGGTAGTGGAGTACTTAAAAAAGCTACTCACGAACACTTACGTAAACATAAAAACGTATCTAAATACTATATAGATGGCATGAATGATGGCCAAACTATAGTAGAATTGAAGTTTTAAAGGCTTATTTAAGCCTTTTTTCTATTTTTTAAAATAAACATGTTATACTAATATCAAAAGGAAGTGTAAATATGAAAACAAATCTAAAAACAATATTACTAATAATAATAGCAATCTTAACTCTAACAACAGGATGTACTAGTAATGAAGGCAAGGAAAAAGAACAAATAAACGAAGAAAAAGAAGTTGTAAAAGACGAAAATAAAGAAGATAAGGAAGAAGAACCAGTTATCGAAGAACATACTAAAAAAAGTATCGGAGACATAGTTTACTTTGATGTTAAAACTGGAAAATTATGTAATACAAAAAACACTACACAATATCATCCAGAAAACTCAACTACTGGTTACAATGGAATAAACGGTACAAACAACCAAACAAGTTGCCTAAAATTTTATGCATTAACAGAAGACCATAAAACATTATTATTAGATCATAATACTACAGCAGTAATAGAATGGAACAATAATTATACTGGTAAATCTGAAAAAGCCCAACCTACAACAGTATTAGCACAATTAAAACAAGACACAAAAGACTGGATCGGTACAAAAACACCAACCAATTATAAAGATCCGTTATATGGAACAATTAATTATAAAGGTTATAAAGCAAGATTAATTAATGCCATAGAAGTAGCAAATGCAACAGGAAATACAGAATGGAAAACATCAGGAGAGTACTATTTCTATGATACAAATAATCAAACAAGCAAAAAATTTGCAAACAATGAATATAGTAAATACCATTGGTTATATGACTACACTAAATGGTGCAAAAGAGACGGATGCAAGATTGAAGATAATAGCACTCAAGGATACTGGACAAGTACATCTACAAACGACCAAGACTTTTACGGTTATGTATGGGTTGTAGGAAATTCAACTGTGTTTACAAACGCAAACAAGTTCCAAGGAACTAGTTTAAATGAAGAAGATAGATACGGTATAAGACCAGTAATCGAACTAGAATAATAGAAATATAACATTTTAAGGCTTATTTAAGCCTTTTTTCTTATTTTTTAAACAAAAATACACCATTTTGTTTAAAAAACGCTTGATTATACCACCTGAAATTGCTATAATAAGGTCCAAAACCATTAAAGATAGCCAAAAATTGAGGCAAAATTTGACTGGTTTGCCTTGTAATGCTACAATGTAAGCACGAAAAGGAATTAGGGGGTATAATTTATGAAAGGATATGTTTTAGATTATATTAACGAAAATGAGTTTAAAAAACTAGAAAGAGCATTAAAGAAATATAACATGCTTGCTTATAAAAAACTTAATTTCGAATATTATCCAGCTCTAAGAAATGGTAAATTCGTTGGTGAATTAACTAGTCAAAATAAAAAAGCTGGTACTGAAAGTTATGAATTAAAATTACCTAGTGACTCTATGTTCTCACAAGTTCATGGTGATGTTAAATTAATTTATACAGTATATGTTAATGAACAAACAATTATGTTAAATACAATTACTCCTTCAGATATATTATTAGAAGGACATAAATCTGAATTAACAACATATAAAGGTATCATGATTTCTAAACAAAACGCATCTAAAGATATGTTTAAAATAGATTTATTAAAAATGTTACAAGATAAATAAGAGCAATAGCTCTTTTTTTATTGCTAAAAAACATAATATATATTATT
Organism: Bacillota bacterium; assembly: GCA_015059245.1. The sequence goes on along the minus strand of SVAU01000007.1, from coordinate 58,385 downwards.
ATAACCATCAAAAGAAGGGATATATATGATAAAAAAATATATATTATCATCAATAAGTATTATGTTATTTATCTACTTACAAATACTGTTTCTATTAGGTTTATCTATAATAGATTTACTATCTATACCTAAAATAATAATAGTATCTATATCTACCATAGTACTTACATTTATAATATTAAAACTATATTTCAGTAAAAAATCTAAAATATATAATACTGGAGTAATAATAACTATAATATTAAATATAGTATCAATATATAATATATATAATTTAAATAATGAATATAAATACATAGAAAATATAATACATAAAGAGTATAAATATGTTACTTATAATCTATATGTACAAAAGAAAAACACTACATATAACGAATTAGAAAAACTATCTGGTAAGAAAACTGGTCTTTTAACAAATAAAAACAATATAGCTTATCATTTAAATCAAAAGACTAATATAGAATGCATTAAGTATAAAACTATCGAAGATCTAGCTAATGCTATTAATAATGGAGAAATCCAATCATTTATATTAAATGAAAGTGAATATGAATTATTAAAGAAATATACTGACTTATCTAGCAAAACTAGAATTATTTATACAAATAAAATAATAGATACCATTTAATCGGTATCTATTTTTAATTCTAACTTTTTAACTAAACTATCAGCATCTATAACAGGTATAGAATCAAACTCAGTATCTTGATTAACTGTATAAGGTCTAGCATTAGATTCATATAATGCATATATATTATTATCTCTAGAAGTAATTTGTTCTAACATAGGTTCTAATCTTAAAGAACTGCTAACTAACTTTTCATCTCTATAATTCTTTATATCTTCACTATATCTAAATATCTGCATAACAGAAGGGCAATCTCTACCATAAGATCTACTAAATATAATATATTCCTTATCATCTTTCTTATAAAAAGTAATACCTTGTACCATATCAGGTATCTTAAAAGAACTAACATATTCTAGCTTTATCTCATCTTCAACAATACTATATTTATATCTCTTAACTTTACCAGTATTTCTTAATGAAAAATTACCAACTAATAATTCATTATCATGAATACTAATAAAAGAAGCACTATTTACCCAAGGATATACATAATTAGATAATCCATCACCAACATTTATATTACTATATTTAGCAGTTACTTTATCTTTATGTAATATATCTTCAATATCATAAGCAAGTATATAACCACTATATCCAGTAACAAATAGTAGACCATTAACTTCATCATAAGCTATTCCACCTACATGGGCATCATGATCTAACATACATTTATGTACTAACTTACCATCTTTATCTATTACACATATCATAGAATTCTTATCTTTATAATAATCAAAATTAGATGTTAAAAAATAATCACCAACTAAAGCTATACCTTGAGGTACATAATTATTTTGAGGCACATAATTAACTCTTTCATCTACTAATACATATTCACTAGTTATATCATCTAATAACACGTCATAATAACTACTAATGTAACTATTAGTAGTTTTATCTACTGGTACTGAAGAAGTCATAATAACAGTACTAGTAAGTATAGATAAAATTGTTAATTTATTAAATTTCTTCACTCAAATCAACTCAAATAATATAGTATCAAAAATATAAATAAAAAAACATTAAAATAGGTTCTATTTTACAGAAAATATGTTATATTATATATTGAAATACGGAGTGATTATAATGGCAAAAAAGAAATCTAAAACACAAAAGAGTAAACAAAATCTAAAAAAGAAAATAAAAAATACTCAAAATAGTACTTCTACAACTAAAAAAGAAGCAACTAAAACTACTCCAAAGACTAATAATGTTCCTAAAAAAAATAATACTCCAAAGAAAGATAGTAATAAACCAGAAATAAAAAAGGAGCAACCAAAACAAGTTAAATCTAAACAAGTAGTAAAAAAAGAAGAAGTAAAATATAATGTCGCTTTAGATAAAATTAAAAACGAAGAAAAACCTAAAAAAGAAAAACAACTAGTAGATAAAGATAAAGTTAAATATAATGTAGTTCTAACAGAACCAGAAACTATCAAAAAGAAAGAACATACATTAGAAGAACCACAAAAAAAGAAATTCAACTTAAAAGAAAAATTAAATACTATATCTACTAAAGTAAAAGGATTCTTCTCTAAATTTAAAAAGAATAAAGTAGAAGAAAAGAAACCTAAAAAATATGTAAAAAAAGATAAAAAGAATAAAAAACCAGAAGAAGTAAAACCTAAAAATATAATACTTAGAGCATTCTATGAACTAAAAAAGAATCTTCATATTATATTTAATGTAGCACTAATAATCACATATATAATATTACTAATTGGTTTAATAAGAACAAACGCCTTCTCAAAAGGAACAATAATATATGTTAGTTGTATAGCAATATTCCTTATAATAGTAGCAACTTCATATACTAAATATATAAGTGGTAAAATATTCAGTATCTTAATACTAAGTGCTATGATATATGGTATATATAATATTCAATATACATATGACTTTATAAATAACTTAAATTCAAATGAATATGAATATAAAACATACTATGTAGTTACATTCAATAACGGCCAAAACAAAAGTATATATAATATAAATAATAAAAAAGTATGTTTACTAAAAGATAATAGTAAAAACATTAAAAGAAAACTTGATACTAAATTAGACAGTGTTAAGTATGTAGAACATGAAGATCCTAATAAATTATATAGTGACTTTTATAATACAGAATGTCGAGCTATTATAGTAAACGAAAACCAATATAAGTATTTAACTAATAATATTGAACCAAATCATAGAAATATTAAAATACTATATGAATTTAAAGCAAACGGAAGAAAGTAGTCATTAGACTACTTTTTTACATTATTACTTGACGCGATATTTCGGTGCATTTTTAAAAAAAGAGAACGAATGTACGTATTACATATTGAACCCATATTATATACAAGATATAATAATTATAGAATAAAGGTAGAGTGTTATTCTTAGAAAGAAAGGGTGTAATTATGAATAGTAAAGAAGCTTGGCAAATATTTAGTCAAACAGGAAATATAATCGACTATCTAGTGTATAAAAAAATTAAAAATTATGAAAAATCAATAAAATAGTAAAAATATTTGCTATAATAATAAACGAGGTGGCAACATGAAAATCAAAAGAGTATTTGCATACATAATAGATTATGGAATAGTATATCTAATATCAGCATTATTATTAATGATTCCAGTATTTTCATACGATCAAGAAAAATATCTAGAATACTATAAAGAATATACAACTATCCCAGAACAAATAACTGAAGAAACAATAAATAATCAGTACACAATACTATATAAGATGACTAAACTATCTAAAAACAGTCTTGTAATAGAGGGAATTGTAACATTCACATATTTTGGTATAGTAGCATATCTATTAAAAGGTCAAACAATAGGTAAAAAAGCCCAAAAGATAAAAGTTGTACCTTTAGAGGGTAAAGAACTAAACCCACATTTATTTATGTTAAGAAGTGTTATTTTAACAAACTTAATTCCTAAAATAGCATCCATAATAGCAATAATGACCTTAAAAGAAAAGCAATGGATACTAGCTTCAGGAATAATAAGTAACATCTCCCTGACTATAACTTTTACATTAATAGCATTCTTAATATTTAGAGAAGACGAAAGAAGTCTACATGATATAATTTGTAAGACAAAAGTAATCGAAGTAAACAAGGAATAATCCTTGTTTTTTCTTTCAAAAATATATAAAGTATATTATAATAATATAAGAATAGAGGAATATGTATGAATGCTAAGAAATTTATTAAAATATACGAAAGAGAAATAAAAGAATATAGAGATGAATACTATAGAAACATTATCTTAAATAATAGTAAAACATCTAATACATATCCAGTATTAACTTTCTTAATTCCATTAGTAATATCAGCATTAATACTAGTACTAAGTGAATTTACAATACTAAGTTACATAATATCTATAATTACTTTAATATCATTAAACTTATTAATATACTTTCTATTTACTTCTAGAATAGACAAAAACGAATATCTAGAAGCAATAAGAAAATACGGATATAGAAGTATCGAAGATTATGAAAGAAAACTCAAAAAATACATTTCAGGTCCAGAAGGTTACTACAATACATTACTTCTAGATTTAATAGAAAAATACAATATAAATTCAAGTACCAAAGTAATTAGAACAACTAATAATGAAGAATACTTCATATGGAGTAATAAAAACAAAGATAAAATATATCTACTAAATACTCAAATAAATCACAAACCAGAAGCTAAAATAATCTCAGTATCAAATATAAGATACTTTAGAGTAGATCCAACTAATCAAAACGTAATATTTAAAACTCATAATGAATTATATACATTTAAACCAGAAACAATAACAGTATTTAATGAATTAATAAAAAATAAAAGACTAGAAAACATAAAATCGTTTGATCCAGGTACATATATAAATGATTATGAAATATACATGCATAAAATAAAAAAGAATATGGAAAAAGACTATACTACAAAAAAAGAAAAATTCGATGCATCAATTCATAATACAATATATCTACTTATAGCAATAACTCTTATAATAGTAATAACTAATATAATAGAAGATATATCTAATATAACTAATATAATTAACTGTTTCTTACTTATATTATTAAATTATTCAATAAATGGAATACTAAACAATATAGTAAAAGAAAATATAAAATCAGATATTCAAACTATAAGAGAATTAAATAATAATCCAGAATATATACATATATTTAAAGAATTAAAATATGTTCTAGGAATAAATGATAATTATGACAAAGTATATACTAAAGAAGGAGCAGAATATATTACTTGGATAGCAAACGGATACTTCCATGTATTCTTAAATCTAATATATTTTAACTCCGTATATATGGCAGTAAAAGCAAGTGACGTTAAATACTATAAAGTAGATAATGACAGTTGCGATATTAAATTAAAAGACAAAACATTAGAATTTACAAAAGAATCTCAAGTAGTATTCAGTAAGTTACTACCTAACAAAGACTACAACTGGATAAAAACTTATCAAAAGAGATAAAATATGATATAATAAAACCAATTGAGGGAAGTGGATACAGTGGAAAATAATATTAATGGCAAAGAACTTAATAAAAAATTTATTAACGCTATAAAAAGAAGAAGAAAAAAACTTTTCGAAGATGCAAAACCATACATCACTACATCTAATGCTGACGACGTAATCGAAAAGATTGACGAAGAAAATTATATTAAAAAAGAAGATAGAGAAGAATACGATATTTTAATGACTTTACTATCTTACCTAGAATATAAAAGTGAACCAAAAGAAAATTGTTATGAATTTAAAGGTTTAGAATACCGTTCTGGCGCAAGAACTAATAAAGCTTCAATAGTAGTTACTAAAGAGAACGCATTAAAAATATCTAGATTAGCTAATGACTACGAAGAAAAACTAAAAAGAAGCAATAACCCTGATGATAAAAAGATGAGTATAAAATTCCCAGTAGAATTATTAATGCTAAAACATCAAGGAACTAACATGCCAGGTTTAGATTACGCAGCACCAGAGCCAAAACTAGCTTCACAAACTGATGAAGAATACGAAGAAGGACTAAAAACTTATTACGAAGGTCATGGTGTAGACAGAGTAGAAAACGATACAACTAATTTCAGAGAAGCATACCCACATGAAAAAATCAACTATAGACAAGATCCCCCTGAGATAACAAACGTTGTACAAAACGGATACTACACAGCAACAGTTGAACAAATAGCAAATAATGATTTAGGTAATGGTCATGGAGACCCAGGAATGCAACCAGGCGAAGAACAACCTGTAGTTGGAACTGATAGAGGACTGGGTAGAAGAATCGGTGATGGTTATCTAAACATCAAAAACTTATTCAAAAGTAAAACATTACCTAAAACACTAGCTAAAGCAGCAGTAATAGCTGGACTTGGATATACAGCAATATCATGTCTAATAGCTAACCCTGGAGTTACTTTATTAGTAGCAGCAGGAGCAACCGTAGCAATCGGTGGAGCTGGATTAATTTTCCCTCCAATAAAAAGAGGATACAACGCAATTAAAAAGAAAATAAAAGAATGGTTATTTGGACCAGAACTAACTAATAATCCTCCAGCAGGCGGTAACGGAGGAAACGGTGGAAACAATGGTGGTACAACACCACCAACTGGTGGAAACGGCGGAGCAACAACTCCACCTACAACACCTCCAACAACACCTCCAACAGGTGGTAATGGAGATCCTGATGAACCAGAAGAACCAACAATGACTCCTGAAGAATTAAATAACAGAATCGCAGAATTAAACAACGATATTACTAGATTAGAAGGAGAACTTGCTACACTAAATACCGAAATAGCAAACCTACCTGATGGTGATGAAAAAACAGCTAAATTAAGAGAACAAACTCAAAAGAGAAGCGAATATAGAGTCAAACTAAACGAAGTAACAGCTTTACTTCATCAATATGATAGAGAACACACAACAGGAGGACCAAGACTATGATAATAGAAGAAGGAACAGTTTTAATCCTTGGTAATGGAGCTCGTTACTATCTAGTTCATGAAATAGGAGAACTAGAAGGCTACGAAGGAAAATATTACTTTGCCGTAGGAGTAACAGAAGATGAAAAACTAAATGTAGACGATATCGTATTCCTACAAATTAGAGAAACAGAAAACGGAACAATTGCAAAAAGATTAGAAGAAAACACTGAAATATATTCAGTACTATCTTGTTTAGAAATAACAAAAGTACTAATAGACACAATCCCAGGATATAAAGATAAACTAATAAAAGATATCGAAAAGATTGAAAGACTAGAAGAAAGTAGCCAATAAGCTACTTTTTTTGTATAATTAGATTGGTGATTTTAATGAAAAAAACAGAACTATTAATACCTGTAGGAAACAAAGAATGTTTACTTGCAGCAATACATAACGGAGCAGACGCAGTATATCTAGGTGGTAAAAAATTTGGAGCTAGAGCATATTCAAACAACTTTGATGAACAAGAAATGATCGAAGCAATAAAACTATGTCATCTATATGGAGTAAAAATATATGTAACAGTAAATACAATGATTTATAACAGTGAAATAGAACAAGTAATGAACTATCTTAACTTCCTATACATAAACAATGTAGATGCCGTAATAATGCAAGATAATGGACTAATAGAACTAACTAGAAAAACAATACCTAACTTAGAAATCCATGTATCTACACAAGCCCATAACCATAATAAACCAGCTATAGAACACTATAAACAACTAGGATGTACAAGAGTAGTATTTGATAGAGAATCATCTCTAGAATCAATTTATAAACTTGATGTAGATATAGAAAAAGAAGTATTCGTATATGGAGCATTATGTATCTGTTATTCAGGAAACTGCTTAATGAGTAGCTTAAATGGTGGTAGAAGTGCTAACAGAGGAATGTGTGTTGGTTCATGTCGTCTTCCATACACTCTATATAAAAATGATATAAAACAAAAAGAAGGTTACTTACTAAGTACTAAAGATCTAAACACACTACCTAAGCTAAAAGAAATACTAGATTGTAATATAGATTCCCTAAAAATAGAAGGTAGAATGAAATCAAAAGAATATGTTGCTATAGTAACAAAAACATATCGTAAACTAATAGATAACTACTACGAAGGAAAAGAACTACTACTTACAAAAGAAGATAACGAAAAACTATTAAAAACATATAATAGAGAATTTACAACAGGATACCTATTTGAAGAAAAAAATATAATTAATGATAAAACATCTAACCATCAAGGAGTTAAAATAGGTAAAGTAATCGGAGTAAACAACAAAAGAATAACTATTGAACTAGAATCTAACCTATATCAAAATGATGCAATACGTTTTGATAAACCTAATAAAGGCATGTATGTTAACTCTCTATACAATAACAAAGGATTACTAGTATCAAATATATCTAAAGGTAACATCTGCCAAGTAGATAATAAAGATAGAATAATGATAAAAGACTTACTAGGTAGTAATGTATTAAAAACTATAGATACTAAACTTAATGAAGAATTAAATAATATACAAGAAAAGAAAATACTAGTAAACATATCATTTAAAGCATTTATAGGCACTAAAGCAACACTTTCTATAACAGATAATACAAATACCATAGAAATAACTGGTAACATCGTAGATAAAGCTTTAAATGCCCCAATAACAAAAGAAAGAATAATAGAACAACTATCTAAACTAGGAAACACACCATACAAACTTAATAATATAGATATAGAAATAGATAACAACATATTTATTAATCTAAAAGAACTAAACGAACTAAGAAGAAATGCTACAGAACAACTAACTATTAAAAGAGAAGGAACACCTATATCAGACAAACAACTAACTATCAAAGAATATCCTTATAAAACAGCAACAAAACCTAAAATAAGCATTCTAACTAGAAACGAAGACCAACTAAAACTAGCAATATCTAATAACATAGATATAATCTATACAACAGATAAAAACCTATACAATAAATATAAAGATAAAAACATATACTTAAGACTAGATAGAGTAATAGAAAAACATGAAGACTACAATAATGAAAACCTACTATGTACAGAATTCGGTAGTATAGTAAAATATGGTAACAACAATAACATAAGAACAGATTATTATCTTAATGCAGCTAATGACCATACCATCTCTAAATACTTAAGTCTAAACTCTAAATCAGTAACAATATCTATAGAAGCAGACAACCTACAAATAAACGATATAAAGAATAAAGAACAATCAGAAATAATAGTATACGGTTATCCAGAATGTATGATTATAAAAAACAATATATTTAACATAAGAGACGAAAAAACATATCTAAAAGATATAAAAAATAATAAATATCTAGTAGTATATGACAACTTCACTCATATCTTTAATTACGAACCAATAAATCTAATAGATAGAATACCTAAATTAAAAGGATTTGGTACTCTAAGAATAGAACTATTAAACGAAAATATTGGTGAAGTACAAACTATAATAAACAAAATAAAAAATATGTTATAATCAATATAGTAGGTGATATATATGACATATAAAATAAAAGATCTAGATGACATATTCTTTGCTACAAAAGAATCTCAAGGTCATGAAAATGCTCTAGCAGCAATAAAATATGTTCTATTTGATGACAAATCAGTATTTGAAAACTCTAATATCGAAGAAAACAAATATCTATACATATCAAAAGAAAATAACGCTCGTAAAAAAGCTATGTTACTTCAAAGTGATGATCTTATTCATATAATAGTAAAACTATGTATGTCTTCCTTCGGTTTAAGAGGTAAAGATTTTAACATTACTGAAGAATCATTCATAATGGATTTAAAAAGAATAGAAAGACTAGATATTGGTACATATGAAGCAATAGAACTAATAGCATACGCAGCAACTACTAATATTGATAATGTATATGTAATATTCGATTCAAATAAAGAAATATATTATGGTGTAATAGATTATATTCTAAACGAAAGATACACTTCTAATTTCCTAGAACAACTTGACAATTTCTCAGGAATTATCGATAATAACGATATGAAATCGGATGAACGCTTTAAATTCTACGACGCATACAATAATTTAGATGATACATTCGCAGAAATAAAAAGAAATAATCCAGATTATATAAAATAAGAAAGTAGGACCAAGCAAAATGGCAAAAAAAGAAAAAACTCTTAATGTAAAAGAAAACTTCAAAGAAATGACAAAAAAAAGTTCAGGTTTTATAAATGAATTTAAAACATTTATAGCTCGTGGAAACGTAATGGACCTAGCAGTAGGTGTTATCGTTGGATCAGCATTTACAGGTATTGTAACAAGTTTAACTAATAATATCTTAATGCCAATCATCGGATTAGTAATTGGTGGATTTGACTTCACTACATTAAAATTAAATATTGAAGTATGGGGTAGAGAAGTAGCAATTAACTACGGTTCATTCATTCAAAGTACAGTAGACTTCTTACTAACTGCATTATGTATCTTCATCATAATTAAATTAATGAATAAATTCTTTGCTAAGAAAGAAGAAGAAAAGAAAGAAGAAAAACCTGCAGAACCAGTTAAATCTGATGAAGTTAAACTATTAGAAGAAATAAGAGACTTACTTAAAGAAAATAAAAAAACTACTAAATAGTAGTTTTTTATTTTGTAATATTTTTATATAATTTATAACTTCCTTCAGCTAAATACATAATATTTTCATCTCTAAATATTGTATCTCTCTTAGTATGAATTCTATCAATATAGCCAGACTTAAAGAATTTATTCTTCTTCATAGCACAAACCCCAATACCTTTTTTAAATGCAGTTTGATCAGAAGGATAAAAAACTCCTTTATAAACTACATCAGTTTTTACATCTCTATCAGATTCATAACTCTCTTTAAATGTATCAACTAAGTCTTTAGTCTTCTTATTTAATACAAATAACATAGTATCACCATCAGATACACAATCAAAGTTAACTAATAAAGTACCTTTAGAAATAAGTTTGTGCTTAGAAGCATATGAGTTAGAACCAACTAAACCAACTTCCTCATTATCGAATAATATAAAAGCAACTTTATCTTCTTGTTTAAACTTATCTAAACAAGCTAGTATAGTAGCAACACCACTAGTATTATCATTAGCAGTATGTTTATTAGCAGGCCCAAACATCAATAAACCACAGCAGAATAGTAATATTAAATAATTAAATGCAAATGCTACATCTACATAATCAGGAGCAAAATATCCAAAAGCAGCTACAAACAATATAGCAGGCAAGAATATAATAAAACATAATATTATTTGATATAACAAATATATAAAGAAATTCTTAGGAGTAATAAAATTAGGCATTATCATAACGGCACAAGTATCATAATGGGCAGTATATATTATTTCTGCTTTATCAGCATCACCTATAACAATATTTCTAGATCCCATAGAACCTTTTTCTACCACAACATTAAAACCTTTGTCTTGAGCATACTTAGTAACCCAATCAATAAATTCAGTCTTTTGTTTCTTACTTTTTCTTATTTCATATTTTTCAAATAGTTCTTTCTTAAATTCCATAATTTACCTCCAAAAAAAGAGTCTTTACTAAGACTCTAAGCACCTACAAACATTCCGATTACTGTCATAACAGCACCGAATAACATAATTAAAGCCATTAAGTAACCTGCAATTTTCATACCAATCTTTCTTTTTTCATATGCAGTTTTCTTCTTTTTAGGTGGCTTATTATTATTTTTCAATTCTTTTTTACTCATTTAATTCACCTCAAACTATATATAATTTATCATATTTTATTATTTAAGTAAATATAATTTAACGGGTGATTACATGCATAAAATAATAAGTAATATCTATCTATTTATAATAATATTATCTTTAATAGGTCTTTCAACAGGATACTTATATTATGAAACACAATCTCCATCCATAAAAGAAGAACTAACTACTAAAATAAATATTAAAGAAGATTTATCTCACGGAGTAAATAACATACCTAAAAGACTTAAAATAATATTAAAAACCCTAATATATAGCATAACTATAATACCAGTAATAATTAATATATTTAATATTTTCTATTATCCATTCCAAATAGGATTTATTCTTAGTTTATTAGAAACATTCTCTATAAAACTATCTTTAATATTCATAACAATATATCATTTAATACCATTAATATTTACTCTTATTCTAATAAGAATATCTTTTAAAATAACTAAAAATATAATAGAACTTATTATATTCAAAGATAAACTAAGTATTAAACATATAAAATCTAATTTAAAACAATATTTACTTGTATCTTTAATACTTTTATTTTATGAATTTATAATATTAATTTTTAGTACAAATATTAATTCATATCTAGTGACTTTTATTACTTAATAATGTTATAATTAATAATAGAGGTGGATTAGTATGGAAGCATTAGCAATCAGTGCAGCAAACCTAGATACAATAGAAAGAAACTTAAATAGTGTAGCAAATGAACTAACTGGAGTTATAACTAATGTAAGTACAGTTAATAATCAAGTTACTAAAGTAGAAAATCAAGTTAATCATCTTAATAATGAAGTTCAAAACTTAGTAAAAGAAATAAGAGAAACTACTGTAATAACAAACGCTAGACAAGCTATTATGTATAATAACGATCAAATAGAAAAGAAATATGGTTATTATGATAAAGTAAGACGTACTACAGAATCACTAATAGATGCAATAGAGCATTCTAACATTAGTGTAAACGCTTTAATTAATCTAAACCAAGATCTTATACTAAACAATCCTAACTATTGGTTATCTAATGCTCTAGCATCACTATCATCATGGTTATTAGACGATAAAATAAATTGTGAAAAAGAACTACACAACGCCTTAAAAAAAGATGAAAGTAAAACAAGTTTATTCTTCTGTTTAGTAAACGACAAACTAGGAAGAACACAAACATCAATAAACTGGTTAAATAAATACTTATCTATCCAAAACCCAACTAGATTAGATAAAGATTTCATAACAGTGCTAGACTTAGTAGCAACAGGTAAATTCGGAGACGAAACAAAAAGAATAGTACTAAATAAAATAAATACTTGGTTCAATCGTCTAAATAGTGAAAAAGAACTACAAGAACAACAAATAAATACTTGGATCGAATATATCCATGATAACCAAGATACTGATATAAAAATGCCATACTTAGAAAATGCAACACCAGATATAGCAAGATTAAAAAACAACTTAGTAATTACATCTTCATATTACAATATATTAAATAAACTAAATACTATAACTAATCAAGATAGTTCAAATAAATCAAAAGAAGATATTCTAAGTAACCTAATTTATGAATATGAAGGAACAGAAAATACATATCAAAAAGACAATCTATATAACACATTATTAATACAATGTAATGGTAATAGAGAACAAGCAGATAAACTATTTAAAAAACAAGAATCAATATTTGAAGATCAAGTTAATCTACTAGATCTATTATCAAACATAATAATTAACAAAGAATCATTTAAAGTAAGCAACGAAACACAAAAAATAGCATTATGTTTCGTAAAAGAATATATAATCAAAGCACTTGAAGAAACAGAAAAAGAACTTAATAATAATGAATTTAGAATAATAGTAGATGATTTCAGTACTAATACAATAGATGGTACTAACAAAGATCAAATATATAAACAAATTAATACACACGTTAATAGTATATTTATTGATAATGATAAAAACCTAATAGTGCCATTAATTATAATAAACATACTTGGTATCATAGGTTTATGTTTTACTCTAAGCAACAACATACTTAGTATATTATTAGTAATATTATTAATAATAGCTAATGTACTATTATTTAGTAAACTTAACACAGTATCAAGATTAAGAAATGAATCAAAAGCAAAATTAACTAACGAGTTAACACTAAGTCTAGAAAGAATATTAGCAGAAACAATAGACTATAAATCATTACAAAAAGAAGACGAAACAAAAAGAAATGAACTAATGGTATATCTAAATACAATAAAAGCAGAAAACTACATAAATTCAAACAACGAAAGAAATATTGACATAGGAGAATAAATTATGAAAGAAACACAATTAAAACAAATAACTAAACAACCTAGTAATATAAAACCAATAGTTAATACTCCGTCAAATAAAGAAACAAAACAACCAAAAAAAGAAAAATACGAAACAATAAGTAGTTTACCTACATGGAGTATCGAACCTCCATTAGAAATAAAAAGAGGTAACTAATGACATACGAAGAATGGCTAAGTACAATAGAACAACTAAATACAACAAATACTAATCAAGACTTACTTAATAAATTAAAACAAGAACCAGTAAATAATAATCTATCATCTATGATAGTTCCCAAACTAGTAACACTAATAAACAATAGATTTGACCTAAGTGTAAATAAAATTACAAAAGAACTAGAATACATATTTACTGACATAAACTACTTAGATTTATCATTACTAAATTTCAAAAAAGAAATAAAATACTTATTAGAATTAATAAACATACAACATATACCAGAAGATATAAAGCAAACTAGTATCAACAAACTAAAACAAGATACTAATAAAGTATATGACATATTAATAAAAGAAGCAGATAAATACGACTATACAGGAGTAGCTTCAATGACAATAAAAAATAATATGATTAAATGGAGTGAATAATATGAATTATCAAGAAACAAAAGAATACTTAAAAAGATACTTAAAAGCACGTATTCCTGTAATAATATTAAATACAGTAGAAAAGAATAGAGCATTACGTATATTTAAAGATATAACAAACGAAACAAATTATAACTTTAGTCTTTATCAAATGTCTCAAGGTATTACAGATTTAAAAACAAATACTTTAAAAAGCGAAGATAAAACAATAATGAGTGCTCTAGATTATATATCTAACGAAATTAAACACCAAGAAAATTGTAATTTCATTTTAACAGATTTATCAGATATAAATGAATCTTCTACAGTATCTAAATACTTAGCAGACGCAATAGAAAAAGCAGAAACTATGTCAGGTACAATAGTTATCATTACATCAGAACCGGTATGGCAAAACATTAATAGATTAGGTATTAGTATAAAACTAAGTTATCCTACAGAAACTGAATTAGAAGAAACAATAAAAAACACAATCGCTCCATATAAAAATCAAATAGAAATAGAATGGGACGAAACTGATTACAAAAACGCAGCTACTTACTTACAAGGTCTAAGTGAAATGGAAGCAAAAAATATTGTATCCTCTATCATAGTAAAAGGTTCAATAAAAAAAGAAGATTTAAAAGAACTAAAATATGCGAAACAAATGTTATTCAATGAAATAGCAGGTCTAGAAGCAATTAATATTGAAGAAGATTTTAAAATAGCAGGTTTAAATAATCTAGTAGATTGGTTAAATGAAAAGAAAGTATTGATGGATCCAACTAAAAAAGAAGAACTACAAGCTCGTGGAATAGCATCTCCAAGAGGAGTACTACTTACAGGAGTTCCTGGTTGTGGTAAATCACTATGTTCTAAAGCAACGGCTGCTATATTCAACATCCCACTATATAGACTAGACTTAGCTACAGTACAAGGACAATACGTTGGTCAATCAGAACAACAACTAGCTGCAGCCCTAGATACAGCAGAATACGTATCCCCTTGTGTATTATGGATAGATGAAATAGAAAAAGGTTTAAAAGACTCTGCATCAAGTAATGTTACATCAAAAATGATAGGTCAATTCCTATTCTGGTTACAAGAATGTAAAAAACCAGTATTCGTAGTAGCATCAGCTAACTCAGTAGAATCTCTACCTCCAGAATTAATAAGAAAAGGAAGATTCGACGAAATATTCTTCGTAGACTTACCTAATCAAAATGAAAGAGCTGAATTACTAAAACTATATGCCGAGAAATATTTACAAGTAGAAATAGGCAATGAACTATTAAATCACTTAATAAATATAACTGAAGGATTTGCAAGTGCAGATATCGAAGCAACAATGAGATCAATCGCATACAAACTAATCGCTAACAAAGATATATCACTAACAGAACAATTAGTAATAGATGAACTATCAAAAGTAGTATCACTATCAAAAACAAATCCAGAAAAAATCCAAGCAATTAGAGCATGGGGAAAAGAGAGAGCTGTCAAAGCATCTAGGTGATGTTTATGAAAAGAACCAACAAAAGAAATATAAAATACGATATAGCTAGAAATAACTACGTAGGATTACTATTCTTCGCTTGTGTCCTAGCAGCACTCTTATACATAATAAAAACACAAACACCAGCATTCCAAGAATTAACACCTACACAAAAAGAAATACTTACTCCAGAAACTGAAATACTAAAACCAAATGATGAGATAAATAAATTAATGAACTATCTTAATCCAGGTGATATAAATACATTTAAAATATATCAAAGTAGTTATATCTACAATGAATCAGTATCAAGTAACAATCTTAACGAAGAAACAATGTTATATTATGCATATAAATATATTGAAAGAACAACCGACTTTTCTAAATACCAAACAATAATAACTTGTAATCAAGCAGAATCAATAAATCTACAAAGTAATATATATCAATGTGGAGGTACTAAAGTAACAAATTCCTACTACATGGTAAATTCATATATAACAAAAGAAAGATTAAAAAAAGCAGTATTAGAAATATTTAATAAAAATATAACTAACTTCACTAACTTCTATACTACAGAAGATAATCTATGTTACTTCGTAAATAACGAATACTTGTGTGTATCACATAAAATACAAAGAAATATCTCTGCAGACAAACAATTTGTAAAAGCATATAAATATTCAAATAAAATAACTATTATAGAAAAATATAAATACATCGAAGATGGCATATACTACAAAGGATTTAATAGTAATGAAGTAGGGGAAGAGTATTATATTTCTACATTTAACAAAGTAAATGGAAAATACTATTGGAGTAATACTGAAGTATATAAAGAAAACTAGTTTAAATACTAGTTTTTTTCTTGATATTTACTTGACATACTTAACGCAAAAACTTATAATTAGTATGTAAACTATAAATGAAGGGAATTGGTAAAAATGCGTCAATTAAATGAATTATTTCAAGAATTAGGAATATCAAAAGTAAGACTTGCCAAATACTTAGGAGTATCAAGACAAATGGTCTATAATTATTTAGAATTAAATGATATAAATAAATGGCCAAAAGAAAAGAAATTATTATTATTTAAATTATTAGATATAACTGATGGAAAAGCTATCGAAGACATTCAAGTAACTACTGATTACTTAATGAGTGTAGAAGGTAGATTAAACCAAGGAGTTAAGAGTTCTTCAGAAATGGAAGCAGGATTTAACTTCAAAGGTTTAAATAAAGAATCTCAAGTATTATTAAGTGATATAACATATCTATTAAAAGAAAAATTAAGTGATGAAAAGAATGATGAAAACTATCATGCAATTCTATATCTATATCACTTATTACAATCTCTAGATAACGTTCCTGAAATAAAATATATCTTTGGTTACATGAGTAAAACAACAGGATTTACCAATCCGGAAGAATATAAATTTCAAGAAGATAAACAATTTATCTTTGAAGGAATCCTTTATTCAGCATTAACACTATATAACAATGGTGGAGCTTCTCGTTCTAAATTAGCAGAATCACATAAGAGATTCGTACAAGAAATAGAGCAAAAAAATGAAGAAAAACTATCTCGTACACAACAATTAAATACTATCAAGATCCAAGCATTAAAAGAATTAGGTTTCACAGAAATCAACGAAACTAATGCTGCAGAAGTATTTGAAAAAATAGCAGAGATTCAATCAAGAAAGGTTTAATCCTTTCTTTTTTAATGTTATAATTAAAATAATAGAGGAGTGATAACATGAAAAAAACAATAATACTAGCGTTAATGATTATAACATTATGTGGATGTGAAAAGAAAGAACAAGAATGTCCTGAACCAGAAGAAAAGGTTTACATAAAATATTCTGGCACAGAATTAAATGCTGATAAAGTGCTAGAGCTATATAACAAAGATTCATTCTATAGTTTAATGGAAAATCTAAAATTCGAATTCATCCAAAAAGAATTTAAAGATGATAAAGAAACACAAGATAAAGCAACTAAGTTTGCTGAAGACACAATAGCTCAATTAGAAACTTATTATGGTGAAGAACTATTAAATGCTATAGAGCAAAACACAAATTATAAAACAGTAGAAGAATACAAAACATATGTATATAATTCTCAATTAGAATCAAAATATCTAAATAACTACATTTTAGAAAACAATAATATGGAAATAACAAAAGAAGAAGACATCGATAATTCAATCATCTATAGATACTATTATGAAGCTCTAGAAAAATTATTTGAGAAAAACAAACTATCGTTTCCAGATAAAGCATTAGAAACACTATATAAAGAATATATGGAAGATACTAAAGAACAATATCTAGAATACGCAAAACAAGCAACAGAAGAATAAACTTCTGTTTTTTTATTTTATTTTTAAATTTAAAGGCAAAATAAAGCACTCTACCCGACATTTAATGAATAGAGAAGGGGAGTAGAAGGTAAAAACAAATAAACTCCTTAAAACGCCTAAAAACAATTTTTCCATGAGATGATAAACATATCATCTTTTTTATTGTCGATTCCAATTTCAAAAAACTAAATATATAATAATATAATAAATATTATATATAATAACATTTGTTCGTATTATAAAATTTATAACTCCCCCTATCAAAATACAAAAAAATTAGTAGGGGACTTCCCCTTTTCAAATTCTTATTATTTATATCAGAAACGACCTGATAAACATATCATTAATTAATATCTCAATTCCAATTTTAAAATAAACATTCCATAACATGACCAACATATCAATAATTTAAATCTCGATTCCAAATTTGAATTCCTCGAAATTCCACGAACTGATTAACTGACCATTTATTTAAATCTCGATGCCGATTTCAAAAATCATATTTAAAGAAATCAAATCCTCGAGATGATAAATTGTCCATCTAAACATATCTCGCGGACGATTTTAAAATTGGAATTGGAAACAAAGACGATGAAGTATCCACCAAATCAATTCTCGATGCCAAATATAAATAATACAGATTCCACGAAGTGATCAAGATATCATCTAAACAAAACTCGATTCCTAATTTAAAACAAGCTTAATAATTAATCATCTAATAATAATTCAAATCCAAATATAAAAACGAACAAATGTATAAAATATAAATTCATAAATAAAAAATAATTTTTAAATTAAAATTCATAAATTTAATTAATTTAAATCTATAATAATCATCTATATATAATAAGAGACAATAAATAACAGAAACAATCAATAAATAATAAATCCAAACCAAATTACATATATATCTATATATTTCTCAATTTATATCTTACTTCGTATAATATATCTTATGTTAACCGACAATATTTTTAATAAAAACATATCTCTATAATAAGATCAATAATCTTCTATAATTCCAAATCTAATATATTATCTATTATTACAGTTAAGATAAATAATTATCATCAGAACATTACATATCAAAACACATCTTACATAAACCAAACATATATTCATATAATTATAACTTACTTAAATAAATATCTATCTCTTCCCCACTCCATCGAGTAGGTGTGTCTCATTTTATATATTTTAAAGCCAAATAACAAACTTTATTACATAGTTATAACAACAATACCAAATCCAACTAAAATACCCAAAATAAGCCATTTAAATAGTTTAAAAGATATACCTTCTTTAAGTATCTTACTTACACTTAAAGTAATCATAATACCAGCAGTAATAATAAATACAATATACATAATATAATCATTAATATACCTATACAAGAACAATACAGTAATAATAGCTCCAACTATCTCTCCTAAAGAACTAATAACAGTATATAATAAAGCCTTCCCCCTACTCTTAGTAACATAATATATAGGCAAACTAATAACTATCCCTTCAGGAATATTATGTAACATAATCATAAAACTCATCTTAAAACCCAAATTAATATCATTAACACTACTAATAGCACATATAATACCTTCAGGTATATTATGTATAAGTAAACTAATCATACTCAAAATACCTATCTTAAATAACTTACTATCACTATCTATTCTATTATCTATAAATACTACAAATACATAACCTATCAATAACAACAACAAACTATAAATAAATAATTCATATATATTAAAAGAATCACTAACTAATCTAATCCCCTCTGGTATTAAATCAAATATAGATATAAGAAACATAACTATAAAAGCTAACCCCATACTAAAAGATATAACTCTATCTTTATACTTATCATCTATAAATAATAGTATATTACCTAATATTGTAGACAATCCAGCAATACTAGTAATTATAATCGTAATCCATATATTCATAGTAATATAATATTCTTACTCATTTCCAAATATTACCATAATATATTTTATATAATAGCTAATACTAGTACTAGGAGGGATAATTATGTCAAAGAAACAAAGTAAACAATCTTCTAGTAAAGCTAATCAAAAAGCAAATAATAAAAAAGCTAATTCTAGAGAAAATCAATCAAATAATAAATGTAATTAACAAAAAAAGAGGAACCATTAAATGTTCCTCTTATTTTTTTAGTTCTTTTGAGCTTTACCCCAACATTGAAGTTCTTCTCTTACTTTAGTACTTGAATCAGTATAATAACATGTACAAGCACCTTCATAGCATCTTTCACATTCATTAGTTAATTGACATTTTCTTTGTCTTATTTGTTCTATATCCTGAGGATCTCTAGCAGTAGTAGAAGTCATTGCTCTATTTAAACCAGCTAATTTTTCTTCAGTTTGTTTCTTTAAACTATTATATGAACTAGGTACTATTATAGTATATCCATCATCTGCTTTAACTTTATATAATTCTTCTAGTTTATTAGATAATGTAGTTAATTCAGCATGTTGAGCAGTACATGAGTTCTTATTAGATGTAGAACAATAATATTTATTATCTATATATACAAACCAACTACCAACTATATCAGCACTATATGTTTGTACATTCTTTCTATATTCTTCATCATCTACATATTCATTTAATAAATCAACTATTGAATCTAAAGAACTTACATTACCATTTATAAAGTAATCAGTTAAACTCTTTTTTACATCAGTTCTATAATCATGTGTTTTATGATCAATAACATACTTACCACCAAACACAACAGCTACTATTAAAACAATAAATATTAATTTAGGTATTAATTTTTTCATAAATCCTCCTCATAGATCTTATTTCTTGGATGATATTCATAATCATTCTTTAATTTTTCATTTACTAAATGAGCATATATTTGAGTAGTAGTTATATCTTCATGTCCAAGTAATTCTTGTATTATTCTCAAATCAGCACCATGTTTAAGTAAATGAGTAGCAAATGAATGTCTTAGTATATGAGGAGATACATTCTTCTCTATACCAACCCTTTTGCATTCTTTCTTAAGTATTTTAAAGAATCCTTGTCTACTAATATTAGTTAAACTATTAGATATAAATAAGTATTCAGAATCTTTATCTTTTAAGATTAGATTTCTATACTCATAAATATAAGTAAGTAAATGTTTTAAAGCTAAATCAGTAACTGGTACTATTCTTTCTTTTTTACCTTTACCATAAACTCTTATAAAACAATTATTTACATCTACATCAGATAACTTTAAATTACACAATTCTGTTATTCTTAAACCAGTAGCATATAATAACTCTAACATAGCTTTATTACGATAATCATATGGAGTAAGTAAATTTATATCAAGTAATTTATTTACTTCTTCTTCAGTTAAATAATTTGGTAATTTCTTAACTATTTTAGGAGTAGCAATATTCTCACAAGGATTACTATTTATTTCATTTTCACTAACTAAGAATGAATAGAATGAACTAATTACAGTAATATAATGAGATATTGTAGTACTAGTTTTTTCTTGTAGAGTATCAATATACTTTTTTATATCATCATAAGAAAGATTAAGTAATTCTCCCTTAAAATAAATATCAAAGTCTTTTAAATCATTTAAATAACTTTTTAAAGTATTATTAGATAATTTTCTTTCATATTCCAAATAAGCCATATATTTATCAATATACTTACTAGGAACATATACTTCTTTCATATGTGACCACCCTACTATTAAATTATATAAAATTTATTAATAAAATTCAATCACTAAAAAAGATAATCTTTCGATTATCTAAACACAACCAACTTCCATAAAACCATAATTATATAAATCATATGTTCTAGTTTGTTTTTCTATTAATTTACCATTTTTTACTTCAAAACGATATTCTATATTATTATTTAATCTATCTAACCAATAGAAATAATCATTATGTACATCAAAGTATCTACCATCAGGATAAATAACTGGTCCATGACCTTCTACAAAATCATTTAAACTATAATCAAACACATTAGTATCTGTTTCAATAAAATATCTGTCTTCAACTTTTTCTTTAGGAAGTGCAATACCAGTTAACCAGCAATCATCAAAATAAAATTCTTTTAATACATTACCATTCTTATTAACTAAATACATAATATTCTTAGTCACATCATCAAAAATCATATCATCAGATTCAACAAAAGGATATCTACCATTTTCAATTAAGTATTCATTATTCGATTTTTTAACTAATACATAATTATCACTAGTATCAGTATCTTTAAAACTAAGTATTTTATGATTTAATAAATAATCTTCTTTAACTTCTTGAATTCTTTCTTTAAGAACTTCTAATACAGCCATTTTACCTACCATAACACCATTAACATAAGTTTCTTCTCTCAAAATATAATAAGTATTTAAAGTATCAATATTATCAGAACTAGGTGTAAGTAATTCTTCTTCATCTAAGTAATAATATCTAATAACTTCAATATCATCAGTTATATTATCTTTTAAATAGTTTAAAAAAGTAAACTTATCGTTCTTTTCAGGTAATACAGCTTCAAAAGAATCAACATTAGTACCATTTTCATTAGATTTTAAATTACTAATAAACCCATAAACTCCAAAAGCACAAATTAGTAAAAATAAACAAATAAAAATAGTTAAGATTAAAACATCTTTACTTGAAGCTTTAGGTAATTTATTTACTTCATTAATATTATAGTTCTCATTCATACAATCACCTACTATAACAAGTATAATATAATATTAAAAATTAAAAAAGATAATCTTTCGATTATCTTAACAAGTTTGTCCCGCATATAACATACCCTCATAATCAGTGATAGTATTTATAACAGTTTCTTCAACATTACCATTTGACACAATAATTTTCTTTTCAGTAAAAGAACAATAATCATCATCTTTAAAACCAAAATAATAGAAATAATTATCATGCATATCTATAGTTTTATTATTTGGATATAAAAAGTACTTTTTATCGGCAGGAATAGAATAATCTTTCTTAGTTTGTTCATCAATAGCTTCATAGTATTTATCTTTTATCATATTATCATCGGCATAAACACCAATAAGACCAGATCCTTCTGGTTGAGTAATATATTGTTTTAATACTTTACCATTAACATCAACTAAATAAGCGGTTGTACTACCTACACCAGAATAAACAACTTCGCCTTCATAAATACTGCTAACTTCATCTACCCCAATCATATTATAAGTTGCATCACTTACTGAATCTTTCAAAGTTTTATATTCATCAAGAGCAAAAGCACTGATATTATTAATAGCTTCATCCTTAGTTTCATAATGTCTTAACATATGAACATCAACTAATATTTTGTTTTCAAAATATATCTTTCTTTTTAAAATATAAACATCTATTTTTTCTTCATGATTTAAAACATTTTCTTTGGTAACATAATATCTTATAGATAACTTCTTATTTACATCACCAAATGCTAAAACTTTAGAATCTTCTTTAACCATATTAGCTTCATCAGCATCCACTATAGCAGCATTTTGTTCTTTATCATTATTATCTTCTACTGGAGCAGGTTCTTTAGTTTGATTCTTATCTTCTTGATTAGCTACCTTAGTTCCTAAGAACCATCCACCAACACCAAATATAGCACTAAAAATTATAACTAGTAAAAAAACTATAGCTGGTTTAACACCTTTCTTTTCATTTTGTACATTCACATTTTCATTCATTTTAAACACCTCTCTATAATAAAAATTATAACATATAACTAAGCAATCACAATACTTTAGTTCACTTATTAACCTTTTTTTGCTATAATATCTTTGGTGATCAAGATGGAAGTACTTGCAGATAAACTAAGACCAAAAAATATCGATGATATAATCGGTCAAAAACACTTAGTTGGTGAAGACAAAGTAATAAGAAACCTTGTAGAAAACAACCATATTGTAAGTATGATTCTATATGGTAAACCAGGTATAGGTAAAACATCTATAGCATGTGCAATAGCTAATCAAATAGATAAACCATACCGTATGTTAAATGCAACAATAAATAATAAACAAGATTTTGATATAGTTATAGAAGAAGCAAAGATGAATGGTGAAATGATAATCATCATGGACGAAATTCATCGCCTTAACAAAGATAAACAAGACTTACTACTACCATATATAGAAAATGG
Organism: Bacillota bacterium; assembly: GCA_015059245.1. Next base: position 34,018 of record SVAU01000007.1, on the reverse strand, counting down.
ACTTATTATACTAATTGGTATGACAACATCTAACCCATATCATAAAATAAATCCTGCAATACGAAGTAGATGTCAAATATTTGAATTAAAAGAATTAACTACTGAAGACATAAAAGAAGGCTTAGATAAAGCATCTAAATATTTAAAAGATATCGTAATAGATGAAGCTGCTAAATCTACAATAGCACGTCTATCTTCAGGAGATTTACGTAGTGCAATCAACTTATTAGAAGTTTCTTACTATGCAACAAAAGATAAACATGTTACACTTGAAGTAGTAGAAAAAATAAATGCTAAAGCAGTATTCTTCTCAGACGCTAATGAAGATGGACATTACGACGTTTTATCAGGACTTCAAAAATCAATAAGAGGCTCTGACGTAGATGCATCCCTACACTACTTAGCAAGACTAATTGCTGAAGGAGATCTAGATAGTATATATCGTAGATTAAGTGTAATAGCGTATGAAGATATAGGACTAGCAAATCCTGCAATGGGGCCTAAAGTAATGGCTGCAATTCATGCAGCAGAACTAGTAGGACTTCCTGAAGCTAGAATACCACTTGGTACACTAGTAACAGAAATGGCTCTAAGTCCCAAAAGTAATAGTGCTCATGTAGCACTAGATGCTGCCCTAGCAGATATCGAATCTGGCACAACAGGAAACTTACCTAACCACATCAAGACAAACTCACCATTATATAAGTATCCTCATGACTACCCTAACGCATGGGTTAAACAACAATATCTACCAGATAACATAAAAAATAAAAAATATTACAATCCAAAACCAAATAAATATGAAGATAATTTAAATAAATTACATCAAGAAATGAAAGGCGGAAAATAAAATGAAAATAGCATTAATAGGAACAGGAGTATATGGTTGCGCAATAGCAATGGCTCTTAGTAAAAAAAATAAAGATATAATAATGTGGACTGAATCAGATGAAAGATACGAACAATATATAAAAGATGGACACCAAATAAAAGGACTTATACCAGACTTAGAAGTACCAAAAAACATAAAATTAACTGTATCATATGAAAAAGCAGTTAAAGACGCTGACATAGTATTTATTACTTCAACAGCAGCATTCGTAGGAAGTATATGTATGAACATAAATCCATACATAACTAAAAAAACTATCGTATGTATAGCTTCTAAAGGTATAGAAAATACATCATGTGCATTCCTAAGTGATATAGCGCATCATAACTTAAAAACAAAACATATAGCAATAATGTCTGGTCCTTCTTTTGCAGTAGATATGGCACATAACAATCCAGTTGGTCTATCTCTTGCATCACATTCAAGAAAAGCTATTAAAGCAATTAAAAACGTATTAGAAAACGACACATTAAAACTAAGAGAAACAACTGACCTTATCGGAGTACAAATCTGTGGTTCAGTAAAAAATATCATTGCAGTAGCTGCAGGTATGTTAGATGGCTTAGGATATCCAGAATCAACACAAAGTTTCTTAATTACTGAAGCACTAAACGATATTAAAAACTTAATTGGTGCTTTAGGTGGAAATCCTAAAACAATTACATCATTTGCTGGAGTTGGAGACTTACTTCTAACTTGTACATCTACAAAAAGTAGAAACTTCTCATTCGGTAAAATAATTGGTGAAGGTGCTACTAAAGAAGAAAAAGAAGCACATCTAAAACAAAACACAGTTGAAGGTTACTATACATTAAAAAGTATTTATAAACTAATAAAGAATAAAAAAATAAAAATGCCTATAATAGATTTAATCTATAAAATAGTAATGAATGATGAAGATCCTAAACTATTAATAGCATTCTTAGTAAACAAAAAATAAGATACACATAAGTGTATCTTTTTTTATAAATATATCATCAACGATATGTAAAACTAATCTAAATAAAAAACTACTCTTCAGTAGTTTCCTCTTCTTCCTCAGTATCATGATCATTATATAAATCTAAATAATCATTAATAGTAGCTTTTATATGTTCTGCTTCTTCATCATCTTTAGCATTAGACAATAAGAATTCTAAATATGTAGTTTGTTCACAAAAAGTTTTTTCAGTATCCACTTTAGGTCCATCAGTTGTAGTTTCTTCTTGAACTTCTTCTGTTACTTCTTCTTGTATATCAATTTGTTCATTCATGTCCATTACTATCACTTCCATAATTAATTATATCATTAAATACATAATTAGCGATATAAAAACCTGCTACATTAGGCACAAAACTTACACTTCCAGGTGTTCTACCTTCTACTCTAATAGGTATTTCTCTAGAACATAATACAGGTAACTTATATTTTATATTATTATCTCTTAATAATTTCCTCATAACTCTAGCAACAGGATCATTATCTGTCTTCCATATATTAGTTATTTCTAATTTAGTAGCATCTAATCTATTACCAGTACCCATACTACTAATAATCTTAATATCATATTCTAATGCTTTCTTAACTAAGAGTAACTTAGTAGTCATAGTATCACAACAATCAATAATATAATCAATATAAGTAAAGTCTATATCATTAATATTAGCCTCTGTAAGAAACGTTTCATACGATTCAACATTTATATCAGGATTAATATTAATAGCTCTTAAATAAGCTTCTTTTACCTTAGAATGACCTATATTACTTCTATTACTAAGTAACTGTCTATTTAAATTACTTAAACTAAAAGTATCTCCATCTACAATACTAATATATTTAATACCCATTCTAACTAAAGCTTCAAAACAAGCACCACCTACTCCACCTACTCCTACTATAAGTACATGAGTATTAGTAAACTTATTTAATTTATCTTCATCAACTAACATCTTACTACGTTCTAACATATATATCACCAAAGAAATTATAACATAATTTATCCCACAAAAAAACTCAAGGGTAAACTTACTGTGATAAAAAACCTGCACTACACAGGTGGGCATCACATGAACTGCTTTAGGATCCCTACACTCAAAGAGCAAGGTCTTCAACACCACAGCCAATTAGATTCCCAATAAATCACTTACTCGGTTTTTATGAAAGTAAGCACTTTACCTTGAGTAATTAAAGTATATCATAAAAAAATGAATAGTACTAGATACTATTCATTCTCTTTACACTATTTTAACCAATTGGAGGAATAACATTTGGAGGTAAATTATTACCCATCATTTGATTTCCTATAGGAGGCATTCCCATATTTCCACTAGGCATTACTGCTTGATTAGGAGTACTAAATTCATTAATTTGTGGTCCTTTTATAATAGGTTGCATCATTTCATTAGGAATACTTACATTAGCATTCATATTTACATTATTATTTGCAAATTCATTATTAACCATATTACTTTGAACATTAGATCCACTAAATTTCATACTATTAATCATTGCATTAGCTTCTCCATTTCCCATATTATTCATATTAGGAGTAGCTACATTACCAGTAGCAATAGGTATTGCATCTGGAGTAACATTATTAACTTGAGGTACATTACTAACAGGATTTATTCCTAAATCAGGTTTTTCTTGTTTTTTAGTAAAGTCATGTTCTATACCACTAAATGCAGGTCCATTATTAACTGGTGCTTGAGCAACTGGTGCAGCTGCAGGCATATCACTTGGTGTCGGATGATCTTTTTCTTTTTGTGAAGCATTATTTCCACTATTAGCAGCTACTACATCTCCTTGTATCTTCCAACAATTATTAACATCACATGAGTTAGAGTTAGGTGCTGGATTAGGCATTTCCATCTTAACTACCATTGGTAATTTAAATGCTCCACCAAACCCTACACAGTTACCTGGTTGTAATACTTTTTGTTTTTCTATAACATCCGCCGAAATATTCGGTAACATTGTTCTAATATATTCAATATCTTTAGGGTGTGTCATTTTAAATATTAGGAAGTTGCTACATTGTGCAATAACTGTTTCTGATATTTCTACAGGTCTTTGTGAAATAATATTTAATAGAACACCATATTTACGACCTTCTTTTGCGATACGGTCAAATATATTATAACCAATTAAGAATACGTCAGCATCTTTAATAACATATCTATGTGCTTCTTCTAAGAATAGATGGAAAGGAATTTGTGCTCTTTTCTTTCTAGTCTTACAGAAGTCAAAGAATATTCTTGCAATTATCTTAACAATAATCTTCGCATGTGTATCATCTATATCTTCTAAATTCATATTGATAACTTGAGCTTTCTTATTACCAACAGCAACTAAAGAAGCAATATAAGTTTCTAAAGAAACATAATTATCACATTTATAAATATTAGCAATTCTACTATTTATAATAGAATTTAATCTAACTTGTAATAACATTGCATCATCATATAATTGTTCATTATTTTGGAAACCTTCACTAATTAATGTAAACTCTAATGCAGCAGCATAGTCTCTCATACTATAGAATGCATTAGTAGGTTCTTGTGTCATTTCCATTTCTTCATCTATATGACTTAAGATATAATCAGTAATTAAAACTGATTCACCAAAGTTACCATTACTATCAATTTCGAAACATTCTGATAATGTTCTTGTATAACCTAAACCTTGAATTATACTACCAAAGTTGAAATCATTAGTATGACATACTTCTAATACTTTAAATATTTCATTTTTCTTATTAGCAGTAATTTGATTACTATAAATAATAGCAATTAATGCTTTAGCTATTAAGTGGTTTTTATATCTTTCAGCAACTTCATCATCTTTACTAAATATTTTAGTAAGTTTTAATGATCTTTCCAAAATAGGTATTTGACTATGTTTATCTGCTTGTAATAAAACGATAATATCATCTAAGTTTAATAGATGGAAAGGTATTTTCATTTCATAATCAGTTTCTTCTTGCATATTAGTTGTAATAAATTTATATGTATAATTTGGATTTATTTTATCTAATTGATTAAATGCAGTCTTATATTCACCATAAGCATCGAATATAAAGATATTTGCATTATATGAAACTAATTTAGGATTACTAAATATGTTTTGTACAAGTCTAGCTACACCACATGATTTACCTGACCCAGTATTTCCAAATACTGCCATATGGTTAGCAAATAAGTTATTAATATCAGCACATACTGTTTTATCAGTATATATCGAACTTTGTCCTAGTTTAAATGTAGTTTCATCATAAACACCAACTATCATATCTAGTTCATCACTAGTAATAGTTCTAATTTTACTTGATAATACAGGTTTTCTAATAACACCCGATACGTATCTTCCATCTCTAAATTCACCTAGGAATCTTATTTTAATAATTTCATCAGTAACTTCTTCTACTTCACCTAGTATTGCTTGATCTTTTTCTTCAAATACTACGTGAACGTTCATCAAGTCTCCCATTTCTTCAGCTGAACATACTGTTTCAACATGAGCTACGTTTCCAGATATAAATTTAATCTTACCAAACATAACCAACACCTCTTCTATTATATACAATACTATCTTAACATATTTTAAAGTAATATAAAATAGAAAAATTAAAAAAAGAATTAAGTATTATCTTTTACTTAATTCTTCTGTAATAATTTCTTTTGTCATTACTGGATTAGCTTTACCTCTAGTATTTTTCATTACTTGACCAACGAAGTAATCAAATAAGTTAGTTTTACCAGCTTTATATTGTTCTATTTGAACTGCACTAGCATCCATAATTTCACAAACTATTCTAGTTAATTCACCTTTATCACTAATTTGTGCATTTTCTTTACTAATAAAGTTCTTAGGTTCTTTTTCTTCCTCTAACGCTTTAAAGAATACTTCTTTAGCTTGTTTAGAAGATAAAGTACCATCTGAAATAGCATCAGTAATTTGTTTTAACATACTAGGAGTAATAAAGAATTCATTAATAGGTTTATCATCTTTGTTTAATTCCCCTACTATATTTACAGTAACCCAGTTAGCTGCTACTTTAGCATCAATACCTAATTTAACACATTCTTCATAGTAATCAGAAACACTTTTTTCTTTTACTAAAACTCCTGCATCATATGCTGATAAACCATATTCGTTAATATATTTATTTTTTCTATCCATAGCAAGTTCAGGAATTGAAGCTCTAATTTCTTCTAACCATTCTTTGCTAATTTTATATTTTGGAATATTAGGTTCAACAAAATATTTATAATCGATAGCATCTGCTTTACTTCTCATGAAATGAGTAGATTGACTTTCTTCATCCCATCTTCTAGTTTCTTGTTCAACAGTACCACCAGATTCTAAGATATCAGTTTGTCTTTCTATTTCATAATTGATAGCATCTCTAACTCCACCAAATGAGTTAACGTTCTTTATTTCAACTTTAGTTCCCCAGTTTTCTGGATTTTCTTCATCTAAAGTTGCATCCATTAGCGATACGTTAACGTCACATCTAATTTGGCCTTTTTTAGTATCAGCTTCAGAAACACCAGCATATTGATAAACACTTCTCATATGTTCTAAGAATGCAACAGCTTCCTTAGCATTATGAATATCTGGTTCAGTAACTAATTCCATTAAAGGAACACCTGATCTATTGTAATCTAGATTACTTGTAGAATAAAAGTGATCTAGTGATGCAGTATCTTCTTCTAAGTGGAAGTTATTTACTCTAACAGTCTTAATTTCATCTCCACATTCAAATTCAACTTTACCATATATTCCTGAAGGAATTGGTTTAGTTTCTTGAGTAATTTGGAAACCTTTTGGTAAATCTGGATAGTAATAATTCTTTCTTTCAAAATAGAAATATTCTGGTTGACTACAATTTAAAATCATACTAACCATTAAAGCTTTTTTAACAGCTTCTTTATTAACTACTGGTAATATACCAGGGAATGCCATATCTACTGCAGCAATATTGCAGTTAGGAGTTGTTTCATAACTATTTCTAGCATTACTGAATACTTTAGAATTAGTTTCACTCATTTCACAGTGCATTTCTAATCCTATTTTAGCTAAATACTTAGTCATTATTTAACCTCCTTAACTACTTGACCTTTATAGTCCATAGCACTTTCTAGTGCATATGCTATATTTAATACTTTTTCATCTTCATAACAGTTACCTGTAATATTAATACCTACTGGTAAATTAGATACAAATCCATTTGGAATAGTAATTGATGGGAATCCACCAAAGTTTCCAACTTGTAAATGTTCATCTAATGCCATTGTATTAATATCTTGTGCTTTATTTAGTTCATCTAACTTTTTAGCAGGACCTACACTAACAGGACATATAACAGCATCATACCTTTTATATAGTTCTTTCCAAGTATCTACTATCATTCTTCTAGCTCTTTGAGCATTTTTAAAGTATCTTTCTTGATTTTCTTTTTGTAATACATAAGAACCTATAACAAATCTTCTTTTAATAAGTGGAGAGAATCCCTTAGTTCTATGATCTTTAATCATATCAATATAGTTATCTCCTTCTCCTCTAGGTCCAAATATAATACCAGTTAAGTTACTCATATTACTTGTAGCTTCTGCACTATGTATAACTCTATAAACACTATATACAGCATTTAATAGTTTTCTATCTACAGAAACTTCTTCAACTTCTACACCTAAGCTTTTAAGTATATCTAAAGTCTTATGGAAATTTTCTAAATGTGCTTTTAATTCATCATCTGCATTAGGGTAATTATCTATATTACACATTTCTTTTACATAACATACTTTTTTACCTTTAACGTCTTCTTTGCAGGCTCCAAGTAAATCCATTTTACTTGAATCCCAAGATGTCATGTCATTAGGATCTATCCCTTTCATAGCATCAACTACTATAGCTACATCTCTAACACTTCTAGCTAAAGCACCACAGTGATCTAAACTAGATGCAAATGGATATAATCCATATCTAGATATCATTCCATATGTAGGTTTATATCCTACAATACCACAGTAAGCTGCTGGTTTACGAATAGAATCTCCTGTATCAGATCCTAATGCATAAGGATAAACACCTGCTGCAACTGCAGCTGCAGACCCAGATGAAGAACCAGCACATATACGAGTTCTATCCCATGGATTTAATTGAATACCAGTATGTCCAGTAGTACCAGTACCACCCATACCAAATTCATCCATAGCAGTCTTATTTACTTTAACAGCACCAACCTTATTTAAGTTTTCTACAGCAGTAGCATTAAAGAATGGTAGATAATCTTTTAAAGTATTAGAACTACCAGTACTTAAAATACCTTTAGTAGAATAGTTATCTTTAACTCCATAAGGAATACCAGATAGTAAATGATCAGTAACTTCTAAACCTTTAGCATCATCTAAAATAGTAACAAATGCATTACATTTTTCTTGAATTTCATGACTTCTTTCAAGAGATTCTTTAACTAATTCATCACTAGTAACTTTACCACTCTTTAATAACTCATGTAATTCTTCTATTGATTTATCCATATATTTCATGTATTCCCCTCCTATCCTACTACCTTTGGTACAACTATTTCTCTATCTTCAGTATCATCGCTATTAGCTAAGATATCTTCAATAGGTAAACCTTCTACAGCAACGTCTTCTCTTAGTTCATAAACAAAATCATCAAGACAATGAGTCATAGGTTCTACTTTTTCTATACCATCTATTTCATTTATTAAATCTATATTAGCATCGATTTCATCAAATTCAGATAAAACCATTTCGTTTTCTTCAGGACTTAATCCAATAAGTAACTTATCTGCTAAATCATCAACTAATTCCTTAGTAAATTTCTTACTCATCTTTTTTCACCTCTATTTTAATTCCAAGTTCTCTTAGTTGTTCTCTAGTTAATTCGCTAGGACTTCCCATCATTTGATCTTGACCAGATGCATTTGGAGGGAATGCTTGAACTTCTCTTAAGTTAGGTTCATCTTGTATTAACATTAAGATTCTATCAATACCAGGAGCCATACCACCATGTGGAGGACATCCATACTTAAATGCAGTAAATATTGATTTAAATCTTTCCTCTACTTCTTCTCTTGTATAACCAACAACTTCAAATCCTTTAGCAAGGCTTTCTAAATCGTGGTTTCTAATCGCTCCTGAAGCCATTTCATTACCATTACATACAAAGTCATATTGGTAAGCTAAAATATCTCCTACGTCCTCATATTTAGTGTAATCTTCAATACCACCATGAGGCATACTAAATGGGTTATGACAGAATTCATATTTTCTCTTTTCATCATCCCATTCAAACATAGGGAAATCATTAATAATACATAATTCTAATCTATCAGGATCAATTAATTCTAACTTTCTACCTAATTCAGTTCTAATTTGTCCAGCAAACTTTTGAGCTAATTTCTTTTTCTTATTAGCTATAAAGAACATAACTGAGTTAACTTTCATATCAAATTCTTTTATTAAAGAATCTCTTTCTTCTTCACTTAAGAACTTATCTATAGGTCCTTTAAATGAACCGTCTTCCATTAAAGTAAGATATCCAATACCAGGCATACCTATACTAGTAGCATAATCTACTACTTCGTTAAACCATGAGTTAGATTTATCTCCAATATCATCTACTACTATAACTTTAATAGTACTATTCTTAAATGGACCAAATGTAGTATCTTTTAATACTTCACTTGCATCTTTAATTATCAATGGGTTTCTTAAATCTGGTTTATCAGTACCATACATATCCATAGCATCTCTATAAGCGATTCTTCTAAATGGTTTAGGAGATACTTTCTTACTACTAAATGTACTAAATACATCATAGAATATATCTTCTCCAACTTCCAATACCTCATCTTCAGTTACAAAAGCCATTTCTAAGTCTAATTGGTAGAATTCTAATGTTCTATCTGCTCTAGCATCTTCATCTCTAAAGCAAGGTGCTATTTGGAAGTATTTTTCTAATCCACCAACCATTAATAATTCTTTATATATTTGTGGAGCTTGTGGTAAAGCATAGAACTTACCTTTAAAGTTTCTACTTGGTACAACAAAGTCTCTAGCTCCTTCAGGACTTGATGCAGTAAGTATAGGAGTTTGTACTTCAGTAAATCCTTGATCATACATTTTGTTTCTAATGAAATGCAATACATCACTTCTTAACTTAAAGTTTTCCTTTACTTTACTATTTCTCATATCCAAGTATCTATATTTTAATCTTAATTCTTCATTAGCTTCTTTACTAGAAACTATTTGGAAAGGAAGTTCATGTAATGAAGTTCCTAACACTTCTAGTTTATCTACTAGTAATTCTAATTCACCAGTTTTTAGATTATTATTTATAGTGTCCTCACTTCTTTTTCTTACTATTCCAGTTAGTTTAACTACTGATTCTTTAGCAAGTCCAACAAATAATGAGTCATCATTTGATACTGCTTGTAGTTTTTCAGTATTATCTCTTAAATCTAAGAACAATACTCCGCCGTGGTCTCTGATATTCTCAACCCACCCGCTAACTACTACGGTTTGTCCTACTAATGTAGCATCTATATCTTCACAATGATGTGTTCTAAAAATGTTTTGCTTCATATCATATCATCTTCCTTTCTTTAATTTTATTTCTATTTTCATTTTTACTTTTTATTCTTTATTTTTTTATAATATTAATATTCGCAATTTCCTGGAGTTCTAGGATAAGGAATAACATCTCTTATATTTTCAACACCAGTTAAATATATAAGTAATCTTTCGAATCCCATTCCGAATCCTGAATGGATACATCCTCCATATTTTCTTAGGTTTAGATACCAGTCCATACCCTCGGTTTCCATACCCAATTCTTCCATTCTTTTAACTAGTTTTTCATAGTTTTCTTCTCTTTGTGAACCACCCATTAACTCACCAGCACCTGGTACTTCTAAGTCAACAGCAGCCACTGTTTTTCCATCATCATTTTGTTTCATATAGAATGCCTTAATATCTTTAGGCCAATTCTTGATAAATACAGGACCATTAAAGTATTCTGTAATATATTTTTCGTGTTCTTTAGCAATATCTTCACCATATTCTGGTTCGAATTCCCATTTTACATCAGCTTCTTTTAGTATTTTAATTACTTCTTCATGATCAATTCTTGTAAATGGACTATTAACTAATTTAGTTAATTTTTCTTTTAATCCTTTTTCTACAAATTGGTCGAAGAAATCTATTTCTAAAGAAGCATTATCTAACACATATTGAACTACATATTTAAGCATATCTTCCATTACATCCATATCACCATTTAAGTCAGTGAATGCCATTTCTGGTTCTATCATCCAGAATTCATTAGCGTGTGTCTTAGTATTAGAATTTTCAGCTCTAAATGTAGGCCCAAATGTATAAGTCTTTTTATAAGCTAAAGCAAATGTTTCAGCTTCTAATTGACCACTAACAGTTAAGTTAGCCATCTTACCAAAGAAATCTTTAGAATAATCTGGTTTACCATTAACTCTTTCTAAATCTAAAGTAGTTACTTGGAACATTTCACCAGCACCTTCACAGTCAGATGCAGTAATTAGTGGTGCATGGAAGTATACATAATTTCTTTCTTGGAAATATTTATGTATAGCATATGCAGCAACACTTCTTACTCTAAATACTGCTTGGAATAAATTTGTTCTTGGCCTTAAGTATGCTTGTTCTCTTAAGAACTCTCTAGTATGTCTCTTTGGTTGTATAGGATAATCAGCAGGACAATCTCCTAGTAATTTAACTTCTGTTGCTTTTAATTCAACATCTTGATTACCAGAACTTTCTACTAATGTACCTTTTACTTCTATAGCACAACCTACTAACATTTTTTGAATATCTTCGAAATTACTTAGTTCATTATCATAAACTATTTGTAAATGTTGTTGTGTTGTACCATCACTAAAATCTATAAATCCGAATTCTTTTTGTTTACGGTGGTTACGGATCCACCCTTCTACTACTACTTCATCCCCAATCTGAGGATTATTAAATAAATTTCTTAAATCCATGTTTTCACCCTTATCTACAATTCATATCTAAATAATCATCTATTTCTGCTTCTTTTACCATAGTAATTTCTTTAGTTTGATTATCTTTTACTTGGATTTCTCCAGCTACTAAATCTTCACTATTTAAAATAACTAGGAATTTAGCATTTAATCTATCTGCTTGTTTAAATTGTCCTTTTAAAGCTCTACCAGTATATTCAGTTTCTACTCTTAATCCTTGTAATCTTAAATCTTGTGTTAATGCCATTGCATATTCTTTTTCTGTATCATTTACATATAGAATAAAAGCATCTAACTGATTATTAATAGGTAACTCTATATTTTCTTTATCTAAAGCCATTACAAGTCTACCTAAACCACAAGCAAATCCTATACCAGGAGTTTCTGGTCCACCTAAATTACTAACTAATGTATCGTATCTACCTCCACCAGCTAATACATTGTTAGAACCAAAATCTTTTACAGTAGCTTCTATTTCAAATACTGTATGACAATAATAATCAAGACCTCTAACTATCTTAGGATCTACTTCATAATCTATATCAAGTACATCTAAGTAATTTTGTACATCTTCAAATCTATTTAAAGATGCTTCATTTAAGTAATCTAACATTACTGGAGCATTCTTGATTATTTCATTTTCTGCATCAAATTTACAATCTAATATTCTAAGAGGATTTTTCTTTAATCTCTCATTACAATCAGGACATAATTCAGAAATATGTGGTTCAAAATATTCTACTAATGCTTTTCTATAATTATCTCTAGATTCAGTATCACCTAAACTATTAATTTTTACTTTTATACCTTTAAGACCTAATAGTTTAAATATATTTACTGCTACTGAAATAACTTCAGCATCCATAGCAGGATCACTACTACCTAATACTTCTACACCAAATTGAGTAAGTTCTCTATCTCTACCAGATTGTGGTCTTTCATAACGATACATTGTCCCATTGTAATATAACTTAACTGGTTGAGTAGGATCTCCATACATTTTATTTTCTATATAACTTCTAACAACACCAGCAGTACCTTCTGGTCTTAAAGTCATATTTCTATCTCCACGATCTATAAAATCATATGTTTCTTTAGATACTATATCGGTTGTATCTCCTACACCTCTATGAAATAATTCAGTACTTTCAAATATAGGAGTTCTAATTAATCCATAATTATATCTATCCATTATTTCATCTACAACACGACTTACATATTGCCATTTTTTCATTTGTTCTCCATATAAGTCATATGTTCCTTTAGGTTTTACTATCATTTTTATCTTCCTTTCTTAAATTAAAAAAGGTACCTAAATATTGTAAGGACGAAACTTAGTTCCGCGGTGCCACCTTACTTTACTTAGGTACTCTCAAAATCTATTTTATCGCTATTAATTGCGTTCTTACTATTAGAAAGTTGTTATTCATATATCATCCAATAAGGCATTCTCACCACATAGCCCTCTCTTTTATCTTCACGATATATTACTCGTCTTTCAATAAGAAATCTAAGTGTATTTTACTATTAATTTAGTATTAAGTCAACTTTTTCAAAAAAGATAAAACACTAAGTTTTACCTTTTAATCATTATTTTCCCAATATTTTAAATTTACAACTTTAGTATCATATTTATATGACAACTCTCTAGTATCATATATTCTCAAAGTTAAGAAACTATCAGTCTCATTATATATACTAAACGCTGGTTGAGTTAAAGTATCATGTTTAATTCTCCAGAAGTTTAATTTTATTTTATATAATTCATATCTACCATAATCCATAAATCTTAAGTAATTATCTCTAGCTGTAACATAGAATAAGAATTTACCTCTAGGGAATATTGCAGTAATCTTATCTCCATCTAATAAAGCTTTACCATCTAATCTATATACTTTAAAATCAGTAAATTCTTCACTACCTACAACTCTATCTACACCAACTTTAATATATTCAGTTTTATTAGCATTTTCCCATACATCATAGATAGGATTATCAATTACTACTGATACTGTCTTATCTTTCTCTAAATCATATACATACCATTTTTTATTTTTACAAACAATATAATAACCAGTATCTATATCATAACTAATAGATTCATATTCATAAGGTAATACTTCTTCAACAGCACCACTTTCAGTAATTTTAACAATTCCCCATAAGTGATTGTCTAAACTCTTAACTATATATCGATTATCATCACCATATCCTAGATTCTTATTTTCATCAAAAGTAGAATCTTTTACATCAGCAAACTTAGCTAATATTTCATGATCTCTACCTTCTTCATCTAAAGACTTATCTAAGAATCTATATAGATAAATAATTCTAGAATAGTTAGCATCTCCATATTTAGCATCTTGAACTACTGAATCATCAATAAATGAATATTTATCATGTATCATTCCTAATGTTCTAGGTTTTTGTTCAAATGTAACAGGATCCTTACTCAATAAATTATAAGAATCATGTCCACTAAATGCTTTATTACAATATCCATCACTATTTACACATTTATAAGTACCAAGTAATTCTCCTTGTAGATTGAAATAATATAATAGTCCTCTAAATTTATCTTGTTTTCTAAAGTTTTCAGGAATATCATAATCAGTTTCTACAACAGGTAAATCAGGTAACGCCTTAGGATTTTCTATTAGTACCCAAAAAGGAACTAATTCTTCTCTCATAACAGAAGTTCTTTGATATCTTCTATAAACATATCCTAAAGATACATATTCTTCAGTAATACCATCATCATATTTATGTGTTAAATGAAAAGAAAGTATTAATGGTTTACTATCATTATATCTAACATAGTTAACTGCAAATAAAGCTAACCAAGCTGCAATAAATATTAATACTGCTAATTCTATTTTCTTTTTAGTACTCATTTTTTTAGGTTGTTGATACATACCTAATCACCTCTACTCTTAATATTATAGCATAAAAAAAGAAAGATAAAATATCTTATCCTTCATTTTTTACATAACTTTTTTGTAAGTAATATTTACCATCAACTAAAGAGAAAACATGTTCATATATAACTCCATCACTCTTAATTCTCTTAGAATCTATATCTTTTCTCTCTTCTTTTTTATAATTAGCACAATATTCTTCATCGAAATAAGTATTACATCTAACTCCATCGCTTAAATCTACTTGTAAGTAGTATTCACTAATTACTAAAGTATCTTTAGTTTTATATGCACTTATAAATTCTGAATAACCTTGTACATAATCTTTAGTAGAAGTATATTTACAATAATATTTCTTACCATCTAATCTACAATCATAACCACCATAATTAAAATTAGTAAATTCTATTTCTTTATCTAAGTTATAGTTATTTTTGATAAATTTATTAAAAACATCAGTTTTAATTATTCTAATATTACATTCTTTACCATCTGTATAGAAGAAAACTTTTTTAGTAACTTCACAAACTATCTTTTCTGCTTTAATAGTTTTCTTCGTATAATCACCTTTGCCTAAATTATCAATAACTAAAGGAAATATTTCTACTTCACTTAAATTATTAACATCTAAATAAGCCATTCTTAAATCATGATTATTAGCAATCTTTTCATAATTTAATTTAACATCAGGATCACTTAAAGGTAATTCTGTACGAGTTAACATTTCAATACCTTGTTCTAAATTAGAAGCTATAAAGAAAGCTACTAACATACATAATAGTACTATTCCAGTAACAACCCAAGTTTTAATAAAATCTCTCATAAAATCACCCTTATTTTAATTCAGTATCAATAATTATAGTAGTAGGACCATCATTAAGTATTTCTACTTTCATATCAGCCCCAAATACACCACCTTTAGTAGGTACTTCTTGATTTAATAATTCATTAAATCTTTCATACATAGGTAAAGCTTTATCTCCACCTAATGCTCTTATGTAAGAAGGTCTATTACCTTTTCTAGTATCTCCATATAATGTAAATTGACTAATAGAAAGTATTTCTCCTTTTTCATCAATAACACTTCTATTCATTACATCATTTTCATCTTCAAATACTCTTAAGTTTACTATTTTTCTTACACAATACTTTATATCTTCTTCTGTATCAGTATCAGTAAAACCTACTAAGACATTTAATCCTCTTCCAATTTCACTAACTATCTTACCATCTACAGTTACAGAAGATTTATTAACCTTTTGTATAACACATCTCATGACTATCTATTCCTTTCAACAGTTATTAAGAATGGTAATGATTTTAAATCGCTAATAAACATTTCTAACTGTTCTGAATTTGTAGTCTTTATTGTAACATTAAATGTTGTATAGTCAATATCTTCTATAGTCTTAACTGATTCTATATAAACATCTTTTTGACTAGCTTTAGTAATAATATCAAGTAATTGATTTTTACCTTTAACTACTTTAATAGTTAAATCAGTTAAGTAAGATGTATCACTAGCCATGTTCCATTCAACATCAATTAATCTATTACTAGTTTTAATATTTATACAATCATGTTTATGAACTTGAATACCTTCACCCTTAGTTATATAACCTACTATCTTATCTCCCTTAACTGGTTTACAGCATGAAGCTATTGTAACTAAGATATCATCAGTACCAGCAACTATTATATCTCCTTTTTGAGCTCTATTACTTAAGTTACCTCTATTAGTTATTTTACTTAAGTAAACATCCATAACATCTTTTTTATCTTCAAATAATAGATCAATTATATATCCAGGAGTAAATCTTAAAGAACCAACTGATAAGTATAAATCTTCTAAATCAGTAGCATGAGTATCTTTAAGTACTTTTTCTAGGTTTTGATCAGTAAATACTTCTGCAAAAGATAACTTTCTTCTTCTAGCTTCTCTTTCTAACATTTCTTTACCATTATTTATATAATTAATTCTATCTTGTTTACTAAAGAAAGACTTAATCTTATTCTTAGCTTGACTAGTTTTAACAAACTTTAACCAATCTTTATTTGGATTAGCTTCTTTACCAGTATTAATTTTAACTACATCACCATCTTGTAGTTCATAATCTAATGTAACTATTTGATCATTTACTATTGCCCCAACAGTTCTATCACCAACACCACTATGTATACGATAAGCAAAGTCTATTGGCGTAGCGCCTTTAGGTAATTCTAGAACATCTCCTTTAGGAGTATAACAATAAATAAGTTCACTTAATAATTCACTATTTAAGTTATTAGCAAACTCAGTATCACTTTCAACATTGCTATTAGCTTCAATAACATTTCTAAACATTTCTAGTTTATGTTCCATCATACTTTGTACTTTAACAGAACCTTTTTCTTTATAAGACCAGTGAGAAGCAATACCTTTTTCAGCTATTTCATCCATTTCATATGTTCTTACTTGTATTTCAAATAATTGTCCTTCAACACCAAATACAGTAGTATGTAAACTTTGATACATATTTTCTTTTGGATTAGCCACATAATCTTTAAATCTTCTAGGCATAGGTCTAAATTTACTATGTATTAAACCTATAGTTAAATAACACTCTTGTTCAGTATCAACAAATACTCTTAACGCTAAGATATCATATATATCACTAAATCTCTTACCATTATCCATCTTGTTATATAAACTATGTACTGATTTAACTCTTCCTTTAATTTTAAAAGGAATACCATTTTCAGTAAGTATATCAGAAATACTTTGTTTCATTTCTAATAAGTATTCATTTAATTGTTCTCTAGAAGCATCTAGTTTTTCTAATATATCATTATATACATCTGGTTTAGTATATCTTAAACATAAATCTTCTAATTCACTCTTAATACTATTAATACCTAATCTATGAGCAATAGGAATTAATACTGCAGTAGTTTCATTAGCTTTTTGTTTTTGTTCTTCAACAGATAATGCATCTAATGTACGCATGTTATGTAATCTATCAGCTAACTTAATAAATAATACTCTAACATCTTCAGATAAACCTACTAATACTTTTCTTAAGTAAGCAGCAGAAGCATCTTTATCATCAGATAATTCTAATCTATTTATTTTACTTAAACTATGTACAATAGTACCTATTTCTTCTCCAAACTCTTCCTTTATTTCTTCAACAGTAGTATCACCATGATTTATAGTTTCATGTAATATTGCAGAAGCTAAAGTAACATAATCTACATTTAAATCAGTTAGTATATTAGCTACTTCTAATGGATGAGTAATATAAGGGTCTCCATTTCTTCTAGTTCTACCAGCATGTTTCTCGCATGCAAAACCATAAGCACTATTAATAGCGTCTAATTCATCTTGTTTTTTAATAATTTTCTTTATCTTTTCATATAATTCATCATAAGTAATAGGTTTTTGTGTTAATTGATTTGTCATTGTATCTCTCCTATTCATTATTACTTTAGATCTCTTAAGGTAATTATTTATCTGCTAAATATTTATTATGATAATATTCAATAATTAATGCATCTTCAGCATGTAATATCTTATCTACCATATCACATAGTTCTAATCCCGAAGCATTAACCCATACATTATTTATCATAAAATCCCATATATCTTCTTCAGTTATTTTTTTAGCTCCCTTTTTAAAAAGTATTTTCTTTTTACTTCTTAAAGCAGGTTTTATTCTATTAAATAATTCGTCTTGAGAATTAAAAACTATGTCTTCCATAAATACACCTTTTATTTCTAACCCCTGACAAACTTATTATATAACAAAAAACTTAACTTATAAAGGAGAAACCAATACGAAAAATAAATTTATAAAATCTACTTTTATTCTATTAGTAGGTGGATTCATTACTAAAATATTAGGTCTTATAATTAAAGTTATATATACTAGAACTATCGGTATAGAAGGTATAACTCTATTATCATTAATAGCCCCCACCTATTCATTACTTATATCTATAGCTAACTTTAATATATTAGTATCTATAAGCAAAAGAATATCTCAAACAAATAATTCAAAAAAAGTAATAATTAATTCATGTTTTATAATGTTTATCTTAAATATTATTATCATTACATTAAGTCTATTATTATCTAAGTATATATCTCATAACTTACTTAAAAACCCATACACCCAATATCCTTTAATAGCTTGTCTATTTACTTTACCATTTATATCTATCGGTTACATCATTAAAGGCTATTTCTATGGTAAACAAAATACACTACCTCATATGGTATCTAATGTAATAGAACAGCTATTTAGATTACTAATTATCTCTATATTACTACCTAAATTAATTAAATATGGTCCAATAATATCAGTTACTTCCTATATATTATTTAATATATTATCAGAATCTATATCTATAATAGTATTCTTATTCTTCTTACCTAAAAATAAACATATAACTGCAGATGATATTAAGTTAGATTATCAAGAAACAAAAGAAATACTTAGTATATCTATACCATCTATATCAGGAAGATTACTAGGTAATATAGGTTATTTCTTAGAACCAATACTACTAACTAATGTATTACTACATATGAAGTTACCAATTAATTACATAACACAAGAATATGCAGTATATAATACATATGCTATAGGAACACTCTTATTCCCCTCATTCTTTATATCTGCTATATCAAATGCATTATTACCAGAAATATCATATAACTACGAACATAAAAATATAAACCAAATAAAAAAAAGAATAAAGCAATCCTTACTATTCTCATTTATAATAGGATCAATATCTACACTAGCTATATATCTATTTAAAGAACAAATACTTATGACTCTATATAATACAAAAAAAGGTATTAATTATATAAAACTACTAAGTCCTTTCTTTATTCTTTTCTACTTAGAAGCTCCACTATCTACAATCTTAATAGGTATAAACAAAGTAAATAAAAGTACTATAATAAGTACTACAGGTATAATAATAAAACTAATTACAATGGTAATACTGGGTTTATTAAACTTTAAAATATATTCTCTAATAATATCAGAAATAATAAATATAATATATGTAACTACTTTAAATTACATAACAATAAAAAAAGAACTTAATTAGTTCTTTTTATTACATATACATGATTCTTTTGATATATAGCATAAAATACATTATTTAAATCTAAATTATTACTATCTAACAAACTATTAACCCATATTTTACTTTTATTAATTTGTTTCAATATATCTTCTTGTATAATCCCCTCTATTATAAAAGGTAATGGAATATTTTCTTTTATTTTAAAAGTATTGTAAGGAAATATAGATAATTCTCCATTAGTTTCTAATAAAGCATATTCAACATCTTCTAATGAAGAAATACTCTTCTTCCTTAATTCTAATAATAAATCATCTAAACTATATCTTTGATTAATTAAGTTCTTATAAACTATCTTACCATTACTAATAATAATAGTAGGTTTACCACCAAATAACTTATTAATCTTTCTACTTTTAACAGATAAATAACCAAGTATAACTTCTAATAGTACTAAAACAATCATGGGTAATAAAGTCATCCAAATACTTTGATCTATCTTCTCTATACCTAAAGCAACTAACTCAGCAATTAATATAGATATAATAAGATCAATAATTCCTAATTGACCTACTTCCCTCTTCCCCATAATCCTATAAGCTATAACAATAATAAAATAAAAGAATAAAGTTCTAAATACAGTTTCTATCATATGTATCACCTACATATATTATGGTAATAATATTAATAATTTAAACATATAAAATATTAGGTGATAAAATGAATATCTTAAAAAAATATAATTTCATTTATAAATTTATTATTTTCATATTAATTCTAACTATACTAGAAACAATAATTAATCTAATAATCCCTCTTAATAATACATTAAATCAATTAATTACATTAATATCTACTACTATATACATATTTATAACTAATATAAATAAAGGCAAACAAATAGAAAAAAAAGCCTATATAGAAGGATTAAAAATAGGCCTATCATACATAATAATTCTATATATATTAGGTATCCCTTTATTACAATTTAAATTACCATTAAAAAGATTAATATATTACATGATAATAGTTATTATAAGTATTACTAGTACCATAATAGGTATAAATAAAAAAACTCTTAAATAAGAGTTTTTATTATTCCATAAAAGAATATTCTTTACCCATATAATTAAATTTACCAGGCAATAATTTTATAAATTTCTGATTTCCAAAGATAATTGTACTTTCATCATAATTAACTTCATAATCATATAAAACACCATCTACAGAAATCTTGCCATTCTTATATAAAGTAATAACTTTTATATGTTCTTCAACATTTAAATCCGAATTAGCAGGTATAACAGCATAATAAGAACCATATTTATATATTCTACCAGCTATTCCAATACTATTAGTATCTTCTTTCTCTTCTTCAACAAATACATAATCTTCATATTTTTCAAGAACTTGTTGAGTCAAAACATCAACTTCTTCTTTATAACCTTTGTACTTAGAAACAAAATTTCTAAAATCATCCTCAGCAGTTAATTCTTTAATAGTATAGAATACAGGTTGATAATCAGTATCAAAATATCTTTTACCATATTCAATTAATAAAGCATCATTAGTTGCTTTTATATCAGCATCAAATGCCATATTATCAATTATCTTACTAGCTTTAGTATATGAACCATAATTCTTAGTAGTAGTTAAATATACATACCAATCTAAAGTTTCATCTTTTAATGAATAAATATATCTAATTCTAAAATCTCTATAATACTTAGATTCATAAACATATCCATCATCACTTATAAAGAAAATTTTTAATGATTCCTTATCACTATTATCAATATATTTAACAAACATTTCTGGTATCTCTGGAGTCTCTTCATCATCATCAGGATTAACATCTATAAAACTAATTTCATATGTTTTAAGGTCTGGTTTTTCAGTCATTAAGAAAGTTAAATATTTATCTCCCCAATCAGTACCTGTATTTACTTTAACTTCTAATTTTTCTTCTTCTTTTTTATTATTGTTATTGCTTTTATTCTTATTCCCCATATTCATAAGTAACATAACTCCACCAAATACAACAACAAAAACTAATACTATAATTAAAGTTTTATTCACTTTTTTCTTTTTAGGTAATGGAGTACCTTCTACTTCACTTAAAGGAGTGCCACCTATTTGATCAGCAGTAACAAAATCAGGTTGTGTAGTAACTTCAGTAGTTTGATTATCTACCGGAGCACTAATACCATCTATAGTTTGAACTTCTTCTGTAACTGGAGTTTCTTCAACAACTGGAGTAACTTCAGTTTGTCCTTCAGTAGTTGGTTGAGTTTCTAAAGTAACTTCTTGATTATTATTTTCTTCCATAATATCACACCAATCTTTCTTTAATACCCATACTATTCTTTATATCTATCTATTGTACTTTGAACAATATTATTTACTTTATCATTTTCTTCTTCATAAATTTCAAATGCTTCTTTTAAATTTTGATCTACAGTTCTAAAACTAAACTTAGTATATTTTAACTCATAAGATAGTGTAAAATGTTCACTCTTAAATTGAGATAAATTATCTGTAGTAAGATTAGTTTCAAAATCTGTATTTCCATTTAATCTTTTCTTAATATCAATTAAATTCATATCTACATCATGAAATGAAGTATTAACATACCATGCAACATCTAAAGTATTAAATGAATACATCATAAATATATCAGATACTTCTAAGTCTTTTACGTATATATCTTCTTCTAAATCAACAATATCATATATTGTTTTACCATCTTTTGAATAATTGATTAAAGCTTCTGCATTATTATCAAAATCTAAATCTAAGAATACAAAGTTATAAGTTACAACATCTTTATATTCTTCATTCAAATACTTACTATAATTTTCAACCCATTTAGGTAGACCTACTAAATAGTTTTTATCATGATTAGTTTTATCTTCACTAAGTACTTCAAATACAACTATAATACCTATTAAAACTAACACTAGTATTAAAACAAATAAACCTACCAAATTTCTTTTTTTAGTATTATCTACTTTAACACTATTAACTACTATTTCTTTAGCAGTTGGACCTTGATAATCAGGATTAACACTATTTACTAATACTTCTTTTATAGTAGGACCTTGATATTCATCTTCTTCTATAGTTTCTTCTTGAACTACTACTTCTTGTTTTTTTTCATCAAGTGCTTTAGCACCTTGATTTAAATAAGCTGCATCAGATCCTTCAGTATATTCTACTTGAGTAGTTTCTTCTACAACTTCACTAGTATTTCTTTCAGGTTCTAATTCATTAACACTAAACTCATCTTTTGTCATATCATCACTACCCTATTATTATAATAACATTTTTTTATTATTTTGTCTTTATTTTTAATCAACAAAAAAAGATTCTTAATTAGAATCTTTATCTATTGGAACTTCTTCATAAGGAAGACCTTTATCTCCATAATAATCTTTTATAAATTGTTCTCTATAAGCAAGAAGTCTATCTTCTTTAATAGCACTCCTTAATTCTTCAGCAAAATGAATTAAGTATCTAATATTATGAATAGATAATAATCTAGCTCCTAATGTTTCGTTAGCTACAATTAAATGTCTTAAATAACTTTTACTATAACCTTTCTTACAAGTATAGCAATCACAACAATCACTTAATGGGCTAAAATCTTCTTTATATTTAGCATTCTTAATATTTATCTTTCCATACTTAGTTAAAGCATGTCCATGTCTTGCTAATCTAGTAGGACTAACACAATCAAATATATCAATTCCACGACAAACATTTTCTACTAAATCAATAGGATCACCAACACCCATTAAATATCTTACTTTATCTTTAGGTAAGTACTTAGTAGCATAATTAACCATTCTATACATAGTAGGTTTATCTTCTCCAACAGAAGTACCTCCTACTGAGTATCCATCAAAATCCATTTTAACTAATTCTTCTACACAATGTTTTCTTAGATCTTCGTATTCTCCACCTTGAACAATTCCAAATAAAGATTGTCTAGGATTATTAAATACATCTTTTCCTCTTTTGGCCCATCTTAATGTTCTTTCTACACTTTGTTCAACATATTCACGAGTTGCAGGCCATCCAATACATTCATCAAAACTCATAGCAATATCACTATCAAGTTTATTTTGTATTTCAATAGATTTTTCTGGAGTAAGTAATAAATTATCACCATTTAAATGATTTTTAAATTTAACTCCTTCTTCAGTTATATCTTTCGGATTAGCCAAACTAAATACTTGAAAACCACCACTATCAGTTAGTATTGGTCCATCCCATTTCATAAATTCATGTAATCCACCAGCTTTATCAATAACATCTTCACCAGGTCTTAACCATAAATGATAAGTATTAGATAATATAATACCAGCTTTACAATCTTTTAATTCTTCTACAGATAAAGTCTTTACAGTAGCTTCTGTACCTACTGGCATAAACATTGGTGTTTCAAAAGTACCATAATTAGTTTCTATAGTACCTAATCTAGCCATAGTATCTTTTTCTTCTTTTAATAAGTTATATTTTACTTTCATAAAATCACCTCAAAATCAAAAAGATTATAACATATTACTAAGTTAAAATAAACCTTGCTTTTTTATAAAAAGCATTTATAATATGTTTTATCAACAAAAAGGGGGTTTATACCTATGGCATTAGGTTTTATTCCAATAGAACATTATAGAACAAAGTTCTATCAAAAAGAAAATCAATCAAAAAAATTCAAAGATGTAACTGAAGAACAACTAGCTGAATTAGCTAAAAAAGCTTATAGAAAATTAGAAATAATGGCTGAAGATCAATCGTATCATCAACAAAAAATGTCAAGACTAGATAGATACCAAAGAACTCTACTATATCTAACTAATCCAAATATTCATTTTGATATAAAAACATTCGATGAAAGATTAGCATACTTAATTATGGTAGTAGATCCAAATTTAGTTACATTTAAAGAATTCTTAAAAATAAATCTACAAAGTATAGAAGAAATATCTAAAGTAGAAAGTATTAAAGAAAGAAACAGATTATTCGACGAAAGAAATCAAACATTAAGCGCTTACGAAACAACAGTAAGAGAACAAATAGGTTTCTTCGATGCTAAATTATTAAAATATGAAGAACTATTCTTTAAACGTTTCTATAACGAAAAAGAATTAATTACTGAAGTAGGACAACATAACGAAGATAGATTTATTCTACTATCTTCACTAATTCAATCATTTGATAGCATAACAGATGAAAGATATGAAGAATTAGTTAATATAGCTCAAACTTGGTTATCTCTAGTAGATACTAAACATAATACTAAAATAGCAACATATAGTATAACAAACCAAAAACAATTACTTGGTTTAAAAACATTAGCAGAACAATTTGCACTATTCATCTTATTAATAGATGGTAACTTAGATATGCTAAGAATCTACGAAGAAGAATCAATGATGCCTAATGTAGAAGAAAGAATTACTGAAGAATTTGGTTACTACAATAAAGCATTATTAACTCTAGAAAGAAAGTTCCATAATAGATTCTGTCCTGATAAAAAACTAAGTATTTGGTCTGAATCAAAATAAAAAGATTACTTATGTAATCTTTTTTATTTTTTTAAATCATTTGTAATAAACATAGAATCTCCAAAACTAAAGAATCTATATTTTTCATTTACCGCTTCTCCATAAGCATTAAGTATATTTTCTCTACTAGATAAAGCAGACACTAACATTACTAAAGTACTCTTAGGTAAATGGAAATTAGTAATTAAACAATCTATAGCTTTAAATTCATATCCAGGATATATAAATATATTAGTATTACCACTAGTAGCAACAAATCTACCATTATTATTAGTAGCTACTGTTTCTAATGTTCTAGTACTTGTAGTACCAACAGCTATAATTCTTCTACCTTCATCTTTAGCTTTATTAAGTATATTAGCAGTATCTTCATTCATTACATAATATTCAGTATGCATTTGATGATCAAATATATTATCTACTTCTACTGGTCTAAAAGTACCCAAACCTACATGTAAAGTAACATAAGTAATAATAATACCTTTATCTTCTATTTTATTTAATAACTCTGGAGTAAAATGTAATCCAGCAGTTGGTGCAGCAGCACTACCAATATTCTTTGCATATACAGTTTGATATCTATCATTATCTTCTAACTTTTCATGAATATATGGTGGAAGTGGCATAGTACCTAACTTATCTAATATTTCCATAAGTATTCCATCATATAATAATCTAACATGAGTTAAGCCCTCATCAAATTTCCCAGTAACTTCTGCTTTTAAACTACCATCACCAAAAGATACAATAGTACCTATTTTTAATCTCTTAGCAGGTTTAGATAAACACTCCCATTCATCTTCTCCTAAATCTTTTAATAATAATAATTCAATAACAGCACCAGTTTCTTCTTTAACACCAATTAATCTAGCAGGTATAACCTTAGTATCATTAAGTACTAAGACATCTCCTTTATCTAAATAATCTATAATATCAGTAAAATGTTTATGTACAACTTCACCAGATACTTTATCCATAACAAGTAATCTAGAAGCATCTCTAACCTTCAAAGGCGTTTGAGCTATTAATTCTTTAGGTAATTCATAATCAAAATCAGATACATTCATCTAATCCACCCCATTCATTTCGTATTCAATTATATATTCTAATTAATAAAAAGTCCATATAAAAAGAATGTCCAAGACATTCTTATTTATATATAGATATCTTAAGTCTATTAATTAATGGAGATATTAAACTAAGTACTAAGATAATAAAATAAACACTAATATATATTTTAAATATATTAATGAAAATAGATACTAATATACCAAACAATATACCATATATCTTTCTACCTCCACCAAGTACTGGTGAAGAATCACTTAATGTAAGCACATATACTATAGAAAACAATATACCACTACTAAAGGTATGATTTAAGAATTCATTCATACTTAATGTTCCAACAATTACAAAGAATATACCGAATAAGAAATATGTAATTAAAGCACTAAGCGCTATATCTTTTTTATAGTATTTATTAAATAATAAAACTACAAAACTAAGTATAACAAATAAATTACTAACTACTCCTATTTCACCTATACTTAATCCTAAGAAAGATTCTGCATTAGTAAATACAGTTACATCGTTAATTCTTTCTAAATTATTAGCGTTATTATAAATACCAAATATAGCCAAAATAATAAATAATATTATCTTAAACAAAGCTACTCTATTAATAGTTACCTTCTTATCAATCAACTTCATTAATATATCTACTAAAAATATTAAAGGAATAATTATATATAAAGCATCATTAGGTCCACAAACTAAATAACATAATAAATTAGCAAATGGACTAAATGAATTAACTACATTATTAAAGTTTCTTTCCTTCTTAATACCAACATAATAATATATTTCAAATAAATAACTTATTACTACAATTATAATAGGTATTATTAAATACTCTAAAGTACTAAAGAAAGACATATAATTAGCTTTATATACTAAATAACCATTCTTATAATAAGAAAATAATACCATCGGTAATAAACATAACAAATGACATGCATTAACATTAAATACTTTATTTTTACTTTTATAATTAGCCATTATCCTTCACCCTCACTATCAAATTAATATTAGCAGGACATATATAGTTACATAAACCGCATCTAATACAAGAAGGATCTAACTTTTTATCTAAAGGATTAATCTTAATCGGACATATATCTGCACACTTACCACATTTAATACATTTAGTAACTACTTCATTAACATCATCTAATACAAATATAGTATTAACTGTATCATTTAAAGATAAATGATCAAAATTAGTACATTTATTCTTTCTAAAGAAGTTATTTAAATAAACTGATTTACCACCCCAAGAAGGAGGTACAAAACTATCTATCATTTCTTCAAGATAAACCCCATAATATGTATTTACTACAAAATATCTTAAAGGATTATTAAATATAACAGTAATATATCTTTCATTTAACGGTTTCTTATCTATTAAACCCACAAATAATTTATGTAGAGTTAATAAATCTAATTTAATAATTTCATTATCACTATATTCTTTTAAATACTTCTTTAATATAAATAAATTATTATTATAAGGATATTTATCTTTAATTATATTTAATTTAACAGAAGGATAATTATTAATTAAACTTTTTATACTTACTATATTAGGATCATTAATATACATAAATAAATAAGTACTAATATTAAATAACTTAGAAATCTTCTCTAATAACTCCAATGTATTCTTACAATTATCTTGAAATAAATATCTATTATTAAAAGTATATGGTTCTATATCAATAGTATTAACTATTAAGACTTTCTTATTACTCTTAAATTCATCTAGTAATAAGTTAACTCCATTATTTATTCCAAACTTTTCACAAGTATTAATAACATCTTCTTTAGTTATATTATCTATATTTAAAAGTCCTTCAACTTTATCTTCAGTATCATTATTATCATTAGTAATTACAACAGAATTACCTTGTATATTAGCAATACCAGATATTGAAGAATAATACTTAATACCATTACTCTTCTTAACTAATAATTGACCAACTTTAACTTCTTTACCATTTTCTACATAAATATAATCCCCATCTTTTACATAAAAAACACATTTTTTAGGATTAAAGAAATCTTTTCTTTCAATAATTATATCTTTATCATAATTATTAAACTTATATGTTAATCCTTGCATATAATCACCTTTTTATTCTTCTTTATATTTACTATCTAAATAGTTTTTTAGTTCAGTAGCAACATTTAATGGTACTATTTTAGCTATATCTTCTATACTAGCTTCTCTCATTTTAGAAACACTACCAAATTCTTTTATAAGTTGTCTTTTTCTTACCACGCCAATACCTTCTATATCATCAAGTAGACTACTTATACTACCTTTACTTCTTAATGTTCTATGATAATTTATAGTAAATCTATGTACTTCATCTTGCATTCTAGTTAGATAATGAAATACGTTACTCATTCTATCAATATTTATAACATTTAAATCAGAATCTATCAAGTCATTAGTTCTATGTTTATCATTCTTTTTTAAACCTACTACTTTAATATTTAAATGTAATAAATTAAGTATATCTAAAGCTGCTCTAATTTGATTTTCTCCACCATCTACTATAATTAAATCTGGTAATGTAGTTCTATCTACTAAAACTCTTTGATATCTTCTATAAAGTATTTCTTTCATCGTATTATAATCATCATTAACATCTAAAGATACTTTATATTTTCTATATTCATTCTTAGCTGGTTTACCATCTATAAATACAACCATACCAGATACAGCAAAACTACCAAATAGATTAGAGTTATCAAATACATCTATTCTATAAATAGAATCCATACCAAGTATATTAGCTAATTCTTCATTAGATTTACTAGTTCTTAAATCATCTTTTTGTATTTCTTCAAACTTATTCTTTAAATTTAATTTAGCATTATCAAATGCCATCTTAATTAGATCTTTCTTTACACCTTTTTGAGGAATAACTATATTAGTATCTACTACACTACTAATATTATCGACACTTAAAGTATCAGGTATCAATATCTCTTTAGGCACTTCATTCCTACTATAAAATTTAGCAATATAATATTCAACTTCATCTTCAACATCTACTGATATAGGAAATATATCATTCTTATGATTTAACAATTTACCATTTCTAATAAATAGTATTTCTATAGATAAATAACCATTATCTACATAATAAGAAATAACATCTCTATTAACAAAATCATGTAATTCTACCTTTTGTTTATCTAATACTATATCTATATATTCTAATTCTTTCTTTAAATCTAAAGCCATTTCATAATTTAAATCTTCAGAATACTTACTTATTTTATTCATTATCTTATCTTTAAGAATTTGATCATTACCTCTTAAAAAAGATAATATTTCATTTTCCATTTCTTGAACTTTATTATTATCTACTAGTTTACTACAATATCCTAAACACTCCCCTATATGATAGTAAAGACATACTTCTTTAGGTTTGCCTTCACATTTCTTTAAAGGATATAATCTATTAAGTAAATTAACTATTCTTCTAGCAGCATATGCATTAGGATAAGGTCCAAATAGCTTCTTATTATCTTTCTTCTTTATATTAAGATATCTAGATACTTTAAGCATTGGATAAGGACTACTAATATATTCAATATAAGGATAACTCTTATCATCAGTAAGCATTATATTATATTTAGGATTAAATTCTTTAATTAAATTAATTTCTATAATAAATGCTTCTAATTCAGAAGAAGCTACTATATATTGAAAATCTTCTATTAAACTAACCATCTTAGCAGTCTTACCAGTATGTATTCTATTAAAGTAAGAAGATAATCTCTTATTTAAATCTTTAGCTTTACCTACATATATTATGTTACCGTTCTTATCTTTCATTTGATAAGAACCAGGTTTATGTGGTACTAAAGCTAATTTATCTTTAAATTTCATTATTATCACCTAAATTCACTAGATAATTAAATAAACCAATACATCCTTCATTTATTTCATTAAATGCAGTATCAAAATCACCTGAATACCAAGGATCATCAATATCTTTTATATTATCAGTATACTCTAATAATAAATGTATCTTATTATCTGTATCTTCGCCTATTATACGTAATAAATCCCTTTTATTTCTTTCTTCCATAACTATTATGTAATCATACTTATCATAATCACTCTTAGTAACTTGAGTAGCTCTATGGGATTCACAAGTAACACCCATTTGTACTAACTTTCTTTTAGCTTGCGGATATATATCATTACCTATCTCTTCTATGCTAGTAGCTCTACTAATACAAGACATCATATATCTCTTATTATTCTTTATAATTAAGTCTTTAAATATCATTTCAGCCATAGGACTTCTACATATATTACCATAACAAATAAAAAGTATATTATACATATAATCACCTATTTAATTATAACATACATATAAATTAATTTTATTATCTATTTTGTTAATTTAATGATATATTGTAATAGTACATTATAGGAGGACAACATGGAAAATATAGTATTTATGGGATGTTCATCTAGAGATGCAATCTCTGATGAATATAAAGAACTAACTACTAGAATATCTAAAATATTTATAGAACATAATTATAGTTTAGCTACTGGTGGAGCATCTACAGGTATGATGGGAACATCATTTTTAGAATTTCATAACAATAATAAAAATGTATATGCATATACAGTATCTAAGTACGAAAAAGATTTAGAAAACTTAAACGGTGCATTTAAATTCATATATGAAGATACATTTGATAGAACAAAATGTCTATATAAAAAAGGATCTATAATAATATTCTTACCAGGTGGAACAGGTACCCTAGCAGAATTATTTGCATCCATCGAAGAAAATAGAACAACTAACAATCCTAAACAAATAATTATATATAATTATAATGGATTCTTTGACAAAGTATTAGATTTAATATATTATTGTGTCACAAACAAATTTAATGACAAATCAATTTATTCTTTCTTTAAAGTTATATCAACTGAAGAAGAATTAAGACAAATACTTAATGCAGAAAATAAATCATTAAAACTAGAAAAAGGTGATTAAATGAAACTATTAAAAGAATCTTTAATAGAAATAAAGAAATCTAAATTCATAGGTTTATGTTATGAAATATCATCTCCAGAAGAAGCAAAAAATATAATAGAACAATTAAAAAAAGAACATAAAAAAGCAAGACATATACCATATGCCTTTAAAGTAAATAATACAGCCAAGAAAACTGATGATAAAGAACCTACTAATACAGCAGGATTACCTATTTATAACATATTAGAAAGAAAGAATTTAAACAATCACCTAGTAGCAGTAATAAGATACTTTGGTGGTATCAAATTAGGCGCAGGAGGCTTATTAAGAGCCTACTCCGAAGCCGCTAACGAAGCTACTAAAGATATATAAAAAAACAAAAGACCCATAAGGGTCTTTTATTCTTTAACTTTTACTTTTGTTTAAAGCAAAACGTCTTTAATATCTTTTCTTGGTCTAGGCTTCGGTGATTGATCGGGTACTCCAATTGCAATTGAAGATACAGTTTCGTAATTGATATTTAAGATTTCACTTATCTCTTCTCTAATTAAATTAGTATTACCGATCCACACAGTACCAATACCCATATCATTAAAAGATAAAATCATATTCTCTATGGCGCCACCAATAGATAATATATCCATATCACGGTTTTCACTAATTTGATTATCAATAAATACTACAATTAATTGATTAGCATCATCAATAATCCCAGCTGTATGAACACCAGTATGGCCTGGAATATCTTTTGTTTTCTCTCTAAGAGCAGCTGCAATTTTACCTTTTTCTTCCTTAGAAACTATTTTAAATTTCCAAGGCTGTCTATTATGAGCACTAGGTGCTAATGTAGCAGATCGTATAGCCTCCATTAATACTTCATCACCAACAGTATCAAGAGTAAATTTTCTAATACTTCGTCTAGATTCAAGAACTTCACGAAACTCCATCAAATCACCTACTCTAATAATAGCATATATTATTAATTTTTCAATATAAAAAAGTATAACCTTTACACTTAAAAAATATAGTAAAATTTGACATATATAGCCTAAAATGATAAAATTTCCCATATCAAAAGGGGGAAATTAATATGGCAAAGACTATCAGAATAGCTGGTATTGATTTTAATGCTAACTTTTTAAATGCATACATGAAAACCATTTTTGGTGAATCTTTCGCTCATAGTAGTTTATCATTCGAAAAAGTATTTACTGAAAGTAAACAATATGAATTTTTATTACAACAATTTATTTCTAAAGATAATATAAAATACGCTCAAAAATTAGGACATGGTTCTCAAGAAGAACTGGCTCTATTAAAACAAAGATATACAGAAATAGAAGGAGCTTTAGTTCACTTTGGTATTCCAAAAGAAAGAATAGTTGACGAAGAATTAGATAGTGTCCTTCCATGTGCTAGAGATTTTGCACGATTCTATCCAGGAGCAGTAAGACCATATAGAAATTCTATTGAATTAAGAAACGCTCGTGAAAATGGTCTATTAACTGGCGAAGAATATGAAGAAGAAACTGTTTATGAAAGAGCACAAACTCTATATAAATATATAACTGAGAAATTAAAAGCAGATAGAGCTGCTTATGAATTAAAAAAAGGTAATAACGAAGCATTTGCATATGCAAGAAGCATAGAACACTTAGGTATACCTGAAATAATAGAAATAAACACTAAAGTTAATAATGAATCTGGTATTCATAGAGGATTTAAATCTTCAGATAACGACATAATGGGAGCTCCATTTACTCCTTGTCCAAAAGAACAAGTTCCAATAAGAATGCAAGAATTATTATATAAATACCATCATGAATGGGCTGAAGAAATTCCTCCATTCATTGAAGGAGTTCATACAACAGAAGAAAAGAATGCACACTTAAGAGCAATATGTGAACGTGAAGCTAAATTCCATATAGAATTTGAACGTATCCACCCATTCGAAGATGGTAACGGACGTACAGGTAGAATAATTCTAAATAGTAACTTAATAAAAAATGAATTAGCTCCAATACTTATTACTCCAGAAATGCATGACATATATATAGATTATATAGATACAAATAACTATAAAGCATTAGGTCAATTGATATTCATGTTATCTAGTGTTACATTAACTGAAATGGTATCACATTACCGTAAAGTTAGAGGTATTAATCCTGATGCACTAGGACTAAAACCTCCTAGTAAAGAATTTCAAGGTAAAACATTAATACATAAATATCCATCAAAAAAAGATAGTGAATAAACTATCTTTTTTTATTTCATAAATTCTTTTAATTCATCTAAAGATTTATAACCTACAACTTGTTTAACAACTTCTCCATTATTAAACACAATTAATGTAGGAACACTCATAATATTAAAACTATCAGTTAATTCTCTAAATTTATCAATGTCTACTTTTAAAACATTATATTCTTTAGATAAT